>JAURML010000100.1 GCA_030830695.1 Caenibius sp.
GGGCTTGGCCATAGATTTTAACGCTTCCTTTGAGAGGGATTTCAATGAGCGATACCGCCGAACGCGTGAAGAAGATCGTTGTCGAACATCTGGGCGTCGAAGCCGACAAGGTGACGCCTGATGCCAGCTTTATTGACGATCTGGGTGCTGACAGCCTCGACATTGTCGAGCTGGTGATGGCTTTCGAAGAAGAATTTGGCGTCGAAATCCCTGATGACGCGGCCGAAAAGATCGGCACCGTGGGGGATGCAAACAAGTATATCGACGAAAACAAGGGCTGATTGCCCGCACCCGCCGAGCTCGTTCGACAGCCATCAGGGGTGGCGCGGTCGGCGGGGGTAACCAGGCTCAGCCCTTGATGGGCTGGGCCTGTTGCATATCAGGAGAATTCGATGCGTCGTGTGGTCGTTACCGGTCTGGGCCTCGTCACCCCGCTGGGTGCCGATGTTGAAACCACCTGGAAGAATATCCTTGCCGGAAAAAGCGGGGCGGGGCCGATCACCAGATTCGATGCGTCCGAGTATAAATGCCGGATTGCCTGCGAAGTGAAGCCTGCCGATCACGAGTATGGCTTTGATCCTGACAAGCGGGTGGATTCGAAGATCCAGCGCCAGGTCGATCCCTTCATTGTCTTCGGCATTGATGCCGCCGGGCAGGCGATCGAGGATGCGGGCCTGCTCGAGATCGACGATGCGACGCGGCTGCGCGCTGGTTGTTCGATTGGTTCGGGTATCGGCGGCCTGCCGGGAATCGAAAAGGAATCGCTGGTCCTGCACGAAAAGGGGCCGGGCCGCGTTTCGCCACATTTCGTGCACGGGCGTCTGATCAACCTGATCTCGGGTCAGGTATCGATCAAATACGGGTTGATGGGCCCCAATCATGCGGTCGTCACCGCCTGTTCGACCGGTGCTCATTCCATCGGCGATGCTGCGCGCATGATTCGCGACGATGACGCCGACATCATGCTGGCGGGCGGGGCGGAAGCCACGATCTGTCCGATCGGTATTGCCGGGTTTGCTCAGGCGCGCGCGCTCAGCACCAATTTCAATGACGACCCGGCGCGTGCCAGCCGCCCTTACGACGAGGCGCGCGATGGCTTCGTCATGGGCGAAGGCGCTGGCGTGGTCGTGCTTGAAGAATACGAACATGCCAAGGCGCGCGGCGCGAAGATTTACGCTGAAGTCGCCGGTTATGGACTTTCGGGCGATGCCTATCACGTCACTGCGCCGCATCCTGAAGGTTCAGGCGCCTATCGTTCGATGGAAATGGCGCTGAAGAAGGCGGGCATGACCCCGGCCGATATCGACTATGTCAACGCGCATGGCACCTCCACCCCGCTGGGGGATGAACTGGAGCTGGGCGCGGTGCGTCGACTGTTCGGCGATGCAGTAGGCGATATCTCGATGAGTTCGACGAAATCGGCGATCGGCCATTTGCTGGGCGGCGCGGGCGCGGTGGAATCCATCTTCTGCATCCTCGCCCTGCGTGACCAGATCGTGCCGCCGACGCTCAATCTCGACAATCCGAGCGAAAGCTGCGCTGGCGTCGACCTGGTGCCTTACAAGGCGAAGCAGCGCAGCGTGCGTGCTGTCCTCAACAACAGCTTCGGATTTGGCGGCACGAACGCCAGCCTGGTCATGAAAAAGGTGGACTGACATGGTCCGGCGCGGTCGGCTGATCCTGCTGGCCGCGCTGCTGGCCATTCTGGTGCCCGTCGGGCTGTTCGTGGGCGGCTGGTTCATTCCCAGTGTGCTTGAGGAAGAACGCCCCTTCATCGTGCCCGTCGGAAGTAGCCTGACCAGCGTTGCGGCGAAGCTGGAGCGCGAAGGCTTCATCGCCTCGGCGGACCGTTTCCTGTTCGGTGCGAAGATCTTCGGTGGCGGCCAGTCGATCAAGGCGGGCGAGTTCCTCCTACCGGCGTCTGCCAGCGGAAGCCAGATCCTCTCAATCCTGCAGGGCGGCGATGTTATTCGCCGCTTTGTTACCATCCCCGAAGGTCTGCCTTCGATCATGGTCCAGGAACGGCTGATGGCCGAACCGCTGCTGACGGGCGATGTGCCGGTTCCGCCGGAGGGCTCTGTCCTGCCCGAAAGTTACGATTTCGAACGCGGTGAAAGCCGCGCCGCGGTTCTGGGGCGCATGCAGGCGGCGATGACCAGAACGCTGGCTGAATTATGGGCGAAGCGCGCGCCCGGAATCGCCGTTAACAGTCCGCAGGAGGCGTTGATTCTTGCCTCGATCGTTGAGAAGGAAACCGGCAAACCTTCTGAACGGCGCATGGTGGCCGGGCTCTATTCGAACCGGGTGAAAAAGGGGATGCTGCTGCAGGCCGACCCGACCATCATCTATCCCATCACCCGGGGCAAACCGCTGGGCCGGCGGATTCGCCAGTCGGAAATCGCGGCGGTCAACGGCTACAACACTTATACGATGACCGGCCTGCCGCAGGGCCCCATCACCAATCCGGGTCGTGAATCGATTGCGGCGGTGCTCAATCCGGCGAAGACAGGCGCGCTATACATGGTGGCGGACGGGACCGGCGGCCATGCCTTCGCCGAAACGCTGGCTGAGCATAACGCCAATGTCGAAAAGTGGTTCGCGCTGCGCCGTGCGCGTGGCGAGTTATAGGGCAAGGCGATCCCGCAGGGGGCGCCTTTTATCGTCACGGCGGAACTGCCGGCCGACGTACTCTCCTGGGCTGACGGGCTGCGCCAGCGGTATTTCCCTCCCGAACGCAACTGGCTGAAAGCTCATGTGACGCTGTTCCACGCTTTTGCGCCCTCCTTGCGGGAGGAACTGCAAGGCGTTCTTGCCCGCATGGCAGGGGAATTCGCGCCGCCAGCCGCGCGGATTGACGGATTGATGGATCTGGGCACCGGCACTGCGCTGGCGATCCGCAGCGAAGGGATGCATGCCATCCGTGCGTATATTGCTGACCATTTTCATGGTGCGCTGACTGCACAGGACAAGTATCCGCCACGCCTCCACATCACCATCCAGAACAAGGTCGACCCGGCGGATGCGGCCGCGCTTCAGAAGGCGCTGATGGCAGGCCTTCCTACTCGCGATTTCGCCTTCACGGGCCTTGGCCTGCACCTCTACATCGGTCCGCGGTGGGAGGCGGCGGGGCGCTGGTCGCTCCGGGGCAAAGAGGGTGGTTGACCGGGCCGGATTGCCCCCCTATGTGCGCCGCCTGTCCACCCGCCACAGCGCGGGTCGCGGCGAGTGGCGGAGTAGCTCAGGTGGTTAGAGCAGCGGAATCATAATCCGCGTGTCGGGGGTTCAAGTCCCTCCTCCGCTACCAGTTCATCGACAATATTGGCGTTAGGCAACTGCCATGTTTGGCCGGTCTTTCAGAAAACAGGCAATACTGGTTCGAGGCCCAGGGTCGCGCGGCCGGCATCTTCCATCATGCTGCGCTGGAATACCAGGTGACCGCACATGGCGTTGACGTCCCGCACTGCCGCTTCAAAAGGAGCGTCATCGAAAAGGGCCGATCCCCCGGCAGCTCGATAACACAGGTTTACCGCTTCAAGGCTCGCTTCTGCGGCATGTGCGGTCGCCCTTCGCACAGCCCCGCGCGAAGCGAGGCTGCATGTTTCCCCTTGCTGCACAGTCTCCCACATGCCTGTAAACGCTTTCCGGATTTGAGTCCTGGATGCTTCGATTATCGCTTCGGCTTTCGCGACTGCATAAAGAGCAAAGCCGTTTTCGCTCAGGCTGCTACGACCAGCCGGCCTCTTGGTCGTCGCCAACAGTTTCAAGCCTTCAACTGCTCTTCGTGCGGCTCCAAGCGGGACACCGGTCAAAGCGAAACCAAAGAAAGTCATCGGCAGGCGAAAAAGAGGATCGGGGTGAGTTGGAATATCAAGCGTGCCGGGAAGTATTCTTTCATCCGGAACAAACAGATTTTCCAGTGTGAACTCGGTGCTGTTCGTTGCGACGAGACCGTTCACGTTCCAGCTATCGTGAACTGCAGCAGCAGTCCTTGGCGCGATGGCAATAATTGTGCGTGGCCTGCCATTGGCAAGCAGCTCAGGCTTGCCGTCGGCAATCACGAAGCAGCCACCGTAAACCCAGTGCGCCTGATCGATCCCGCTGGCCCATGAAAACCGACCTTCAACGATATATCCGCCCTCGACACGGCTTGCTTTTCCTTGCGGCGCGCCCGATCCAGCCCCTGCTGAACCTTCGGCGGTGAACAAAGCCTTGGCCTGCGCGGGCGGCATGAAGCCCGAAAAGAATCCCAGCCCTGATCCAACTGCAAAATTCCACGCTGCCGAAGCATCGTGAAACGCCATGCGTTCAACAAGGTCGAGTTGCTGGAGGGGATCGATTCCCAACCCACCCAGATCGACTGGAAGCAGCAGGCGATAGAGATCGGCATTTCTGAAAGCGTCTTCGATTGCTGGCGGCAGGTGCCGACAGCGAGAAATGTCACTCCGCTTTTCTTCGACCAGCTGACAGACCTTCAGGAACGATTGCCATAGGGGCTCTGGCATTCCCGTCGCTGGTTCCAGCCCGTGCGGCTCCATCGCGATTACCTTTCGTCTTTTTTTGAGCGTCAGGCACTGCGCCTACGTTCACGCGGAACGCCTGTCAAAGTCAGGCCTGCCATAGCTCCGACCATACTCCGCACCGTGCGGCAAGCAGAGCCGCGCGCGGATTTTCAACTCTGCCGCAGGATTTCCAAGTATTTGTCCGCTATTCATGTTAGGGCGCGCGCCAAAAGCATCGACAGGAGCGGATGGCTGCATGAAAAACGCTGCAATCTTGGCCGATCGTCCCGATCACATCGCCCCTGAGCGAGTGGTCGATTTCGATTTCTTTGACCCACCGGGTGTCGCACAGGATTTCCAGGCGTCCTGGCGTAGCCTGCAGGCTGACGACGTGCCCGATGTCATATGGACACCGCGCAATGGCGGCCACTGGATTGCGACACGCGGGGAGTTGGTTGAGGAAGTGTTCTCTGACTTCGAGAAATTTTCCAATCGCGTTGTTACGATACCCAAGGACCGCGGCGAGAGTTACCGGATGCTGCCGACGACACTGGACCCGCCGGCGCATCGTCCTGTTCGCAACTTGCTGAACCGCAACCTTTCTCCATCCGCGGTCAACCGGCAGGCGGATATGATCAGGTCAATCTGCGTCGAATTGATCGACGATGTGAAGCCGCTGGGCGGGTGCGACCTTCTGGCCGATTTCGCCGCGCATTTCCCGATCCGGATATTCATGCGTTTGGTCGATCTGCCCAGCGAAGATGCGCCGATGATGAAATACTGGACTGACCAGGTCGTGCATCCCGATGGCAGCATGACATTGGAAGAAACAATGGCGAAGTTTCACGCATATCTCGCCCCCGTGGTGCGCGATCGGCTTGGCAAATCCGACGACGATGCGCTGACAGCTATCGTCAATGGTGCAATGGGCGATCTTGGCCTTGGCATGGACGAAGTGCTCAATCTGCTGATGCAGTTCATGATGGGCGGGCTCGACACGGTTTATAACCTTCTGGCTTATTCTTTCCTTTTCCTCGCCCGCAACCCGGATCACAGGCAACAATTGCTCGATGATCCGGACCTCATCCCCGGCGCTGTCAACGAATTGTTGCGTCGTTTTCCGCTGGTAAGCATGGCACGCGAAGTGCGCGAGGACATCGAATGGCACGGCGCCCAATTGAAGCATGGTGACATGATTATCTGTGCGAGCCCGCTGGTCGGCATTGACGAACGGCTCAACCCAAATCCGTTGACTGTCGATTTCCAGCGCAAGGCGGCACGACACGCGACGTTTGGCAAGGGACACCATATCTGCCCTGGCGCACATCTGGCTCAGCTTGAAATGCGCATAACTCTGGCCGAGTGGCTGGCACGCATTCCCCATTTCGAGTTGGTTCCCGGTGCGCAGATTACCATGACCGGGGGAATAGTCGGATCGATGGACCGATTGCCGCTGACTTGGCCGATCGGCTGAACCGCTGCGTCTTACTCAGCTCGGGAAAAAGCGTTGAGTGCAGCCCGTCCATCGGCCCTGGTCCGCGCAGTCTAGCGTGAGGCCGGTTTTTGGGGGTGAAAGGGGCGGACAGGGCTCTGCGCCCATCAAGGAATGTGCAGCACTCCGCAATTCAATGGGCAGGCCAAAGGCAGAGGCAGTGAGGCGTGGCCTGGGCCAAGAATTTGCGGTTGAGATTGAAGAGGAGGAATTCTCTCTCTCGCCATTGTTGCGAGCGATAAACGCTCAGATGACCGGCACAAAACCGTTACAAGTCTAATGATTATCCCTCAGAAGAAACAAATTGTTGCAAATTTAGATCATTAATCAACAAATGAGATATTGATAGACGTTGTCTCAAACCCTTCAAAGATAGGATTTAAACATGAAGATCCGCGCGGCCGTTGCCTTTGAAGCGAAGAAGCCTTTGGAAATCGTCGAAGTCGATCTGGAAGGTCCAAAGGAAGGCGAAGTTCTGGTCGAGATCATGGCAACCGGCATCTGCCACACTGACGCCTATACGCTTGACGGGTTCGACAGCGAGGGCATCTTTCCTTCGATCCTCGGCCATGAAGGCGCCGGCGTCGTGCGCGAGGTCGGGCCGGGAGTGACCTCTGTGAAGCCCGGCGATCACGTCATTCCGCTTTACACGCCGGAATGTCGCCAGTGTAAGTCGTGTCTGAGCGGCAAGACCAACCTGTGCACCGCGATCCGCGCCACACAGGGGCAGGGGCTGATGCCCGACGGAACGTCGCGCTTCAGCTACAAGGGGCAGACGATCTTCCATTACATGGGCTGTTCGACCTTCTCGAACTTCACCGTGCTGCCCGAGATTGCGGTCGCAAAAATCCGTGAGGACGCGCCGTTCCAGACCAGCTGCTATATCGGCTGCGGTGTGACCACCGGCGTGGGCGCAGTGATCAACACCGCCAAAGTGCAGGTCGGCGACAATGTGGTGGTGTTCGGCCTTGGCGGCATCGGCCTCAATGTCATCCAGGGTGCGCGGCTGGCGGGTGCGGGCAGGATCATCGGCGTCGATCTCAACCCGGACCGCGAGGAATGGGGCCGCAAGTTCGGGATGACCGAGTTCCTCAACTCCAACGGTATGAGCCGCGAAGACGTGGTGGCGAAGATCGTGGCGATGACCGATGGCGGGGCCGACTATACCTTCGATGCCACCGGCAACACCGAAGTGATGCGCACCGCGTTGGAAGCCTGCCATCGCGGCTGGGGCACCAGCATCATCATCGGCGTGGCCGAAGCAGGGAAGGAAATCAGCACCCGGCCGTTCCAGCTGGTGACGGGCCGGAACTGGCGCGGTACCGCGTTCGGCGGGGCCAAGGGCCGCACTGACGTGCCGAAGATCGTGGACATGTACATGACCGGCAAGATCCAGATCGACCCGATGATCACCCACGTCATGGGGCTGGAGGAGATCAACACCGCCTTCGAACTGATGCATGCGGGCAAGTCCATCCGTTCGGTAGTGGTGTTCTGAGGATGGAACAGGTCAGCGCCAATCGCAGCCACGGCGGCATGCAGGGCGTCTACAAGCACGAAAGCAGCGAAACGGGGACGGAGATGACGTACTCCGTGTTCGTTCCCGGTCACGCGCCCGGCGAAATGCTGCCGGTGCTGTGGTATCTTTCGGGCCTTACCTGCATGCACGCCAATGTGACCGAAAAAGGCGAATATCGCGCGGCCTGCGCTGAACACGGCATCATTTTCATTGCGCCCGACACGTCGCCGCGGGGCGACGATGTTCCGGATGACGATGCTTACGATTTGGGCAAGGGCGCCGGCTTTTACGTCGATGCGACGCAGGAGCCATGGGCGAAGAACTTCCGTATGCGCAGCTATATCGAGCAAGAGCTGCCCGTCCTGATCGGCGAGCGCTTCACAATGGCCGACATGACCCGTCAGGGCATCACTGGCCATTCGATGGGCGGGCACGGCGCGCTGACGATCGCGCTACGCAATCCCGGGCGCTTTCGCTCGGTCAGCGCCTTCGCGCCGATCCTCTCGCCGCTGAACTGCCCCTGGGGCGAGAAGGCTCTCAGTGGCTATCGAGGACAGGACAGGGCAGCCTGGCGGGCATACGACGCCTGCGCTCTGATCGGCCTGACCGGCGATGATGGAAAAGCCGCCGTGGCGCGTGCCGAACTGGGCTACGCCGAAACCATCAACTATCGCAGCGCGGCGGACCTGTCTGCGGCAATGGCTGCAAGCGCCCAGGAAGGAATCGGCATCTTCTTTGACAATAACGGCGGCTGGATCGCGGACGCCATCTTCCCGCATCTGGCGCAGAACGCGCGCATCATCCAGTGCGGCACGGCTGCGACGCCAAGCTGGATACCCCACCCGGATGGCCCCCGGCGCAATCGGGATGCTGTACCGCGTCGAAAACAGGGGGCGGCTGCTGATCCGGCCATGAGACTTTTCGGCAATTCGCAATCCCGGCCACCTTCCTCGACTAACCGATATCAGCACAGCAAGTTATCAGCAGGAGTTAACAGATGAAACTTTGCCGCTTCACCGAAAATGGCACCACGCGGATCGGGAAGGTCA
>JAURML010000101.1 GCA_030830695.1 Caenibius sp.
CGATCGGGATCAGCGTGTCGATGGCCTTCAGGCCGGTCTGCACCGGTTCATGCACCGATTTGCGCGGAATGATGCCGGGCGCCTTCACGTCGACGCGGCGGCGTTCGGTGGCCTTGATTTCGCCCTTGCCGTCGATGGGATTGCCCAGCGGGTCGACGACGCGGCCCAGAAGACCCTTGCCGACCGGCACTTCCACGATGGCGCCGGTACGCTTGACGGTGTCGCCTTCCTTGATGGTGGAGTCCGAACCGAAGATCACCACGCCGACATTGTCGGTTTCCAGGTTCAGCGCCATGCCCTTGATGCCGCCGGGGAACTCGACCATTTCGCCGGCCTGGACATTGTCGAGGCCATGAACGCGGGCGATGCCGTCGCCCACGCTCAGCACTTCACCGACTTCGCTGACCTGCGCCTCGGCGCCGAAGTTCTGAATCTCGCGCTTGAGGATCGCGGAAATTTCTGCGGGCTGAATATCCATCTCAGTTTCCTTTCATGGCCGCGCGCAAGCCATCGAGCTTGGTGCGAAGAGAAGAGTCGATCATGCGCGATCCCACCTTGACGACGAGACCGCCGAGCAAAGAGGGATCGACCTTGGCGTGCAGGCGCGGTTCCTTGCCCAGCTTGGACTTCAGAACGGCCTTGAGTTCGGTGACTTCCGCGTCGCTGAGGGCGCGCGGCGAGGTGACTTCGGCTTCGGTTTCGCCGCGGGCCCTGGCCACCTGCTTTTCAAAAGCCTTGATGATGCCGGTCAGGGCCGAGAGGCGGCGCTTGGACGCCAGCAGCAAAATGAACTTGGTGGCCAGTTCGCCACTGCCCATCTTGGACAGGACGGCCTTGAGGGCCTTGGCATGGTCGGCGGAACTGAACACCGGCGAGCGCACCAGCCGGGTCAGGTCGGGGCTGGAATCAAGCGCCCGGCGCAGGGCGGCCAGGTCGGCGCTTACCGCGTCCACGGCCTTATGTTCCTGGGCCAATTCGAACAGGGCATTGGCATAACGCCCCGCCAATCCGCCTTCCGCCGTTTCCTTCGCCACATTCATCCTTCGCAACCGGGACGCATACCTGCATCTGGCCGCTATCGCTTGCTGTTTTAAGCTATTGAATTAGCTGTATTATTTCGCAGTCCCGCGAGTCACTTGCGGGAAGCGGTGCCAGTTAGCATGGGCCATGACGGCGACGCAATATTCCGCGTACGGCCATGCTGTCGCGGGCTTTATCAGGTAATTTTGTGGAAGAACCGCGACAGGCGCACCAGGCCGGGCCAACTGGCCGGTCCGCGCATGTTCAGGAAGTCGAACGAGCCCAGCACAAACTCCGCCCGTCCGACCAGATTCGCGGTCGGAACCAGGCCCACGCCGCCATCGGCCACGTCCACCCGGCTGTCGGTGGAATTGTCGCGGTTGTCGCCCATAACAAACAGGTGCCCCGGCGGCACCGCGACGGTATCGGTATTGTCGTGCAGGCCGCGCCAATGCCGCTTGAACACCGGATGGCGCACGCCGTTGGGCAAAACCTCCACATACTGGCGGATCGCGCTTTTCTCGCCCTGCTGGCTTTCGGATTCGTCCATGCCGGCATCGATCAAATCGAGCACACGATCGTTGATCACCAGCCGCCCCTGACGCATTTGCACATGATCGCCGGGCAGGCCGATGACGCGTTTAACCAGCACCGTTCCATTGTCGACGGGATGGCGGAAGATCACGACATCGCCCTGCTGCGGATCGCGGGCCAGAAAACGCTTCCCGCCGGACAGGCCAAGGTGCACCGGCAGCGAGGCAGCGCTGTAGCCATAGGCGTACTTGCTGGCGATCATCGCATCGCCGATGCGCAAGGTCGGCTCCATCGAGCCGGAGGGCACGTAGAAGGGCTGGGCGATGGCGGTGGTGGCGCCAAAGGCCAGCAGCAGCACGGCCACCGGTTCGGCCAACCATTTGAAAACGGCGCGGACGGTCTGGGTCATAAGGGTATCTTGGGCTGTCTTGGCGGGCTTTCAATCCCTTTTCGTGTTAATCCTTGACCCCCGCAGCCCTAGCCGCCAAAAGCCCGGCCATGATCGAACTGTCACAGGAATTCGGCTTCGACGCGGCCCATTATCTGGGCAATAGCGCGCCGGAAAACCGTCGGCTGCATGGTCATTCCTTCTATGCGGAAGTGACGCTGCGCGGCGAGCCGAACCCCGCCACCGGCTTCCTGCGCGACCTGGGCGATGTTGATGCGGCGCTCAAGTCCATCCGCGCCGAACTGGATCACCGTCTGCTGAACGACATCGAAGAGCTGGGTGCGCCGACGCTGGAGAATATTTCCAGGTTCATCTTCCAGCGCGCCAAGGCGGCGCTGCCCGAAGTGGTGCGCGTGAAGCTGCGGCGTCCGTCTTACGGCCAGACTTGCGTGTATGAAGGGTGAGGCGCGGCGCGCGTAGCGCGTGAGCAGGTCCAGTGGACCTGCGAAAGCAACGAACGCCGCGAGCTTGGGCGAGCGGCCGGGAGGACATGATGAATAAAAAACTCACCCAGCTCGGCCGTCAGGTGAAGCAGCCGTCCTCGCCGGACAAGGCGGTGCTGGAAGCGGTCGCCAATCCGCATCCCGACACCGATTACCTGGTGCGCTTCACCGCGCCGGAATTCACTTCGCTGTGCCCGATCACCGGTCAGCCGGACTTCGCCCATTTCGTCATCGATTACGTGCCGGGCGCGAAGATCGTCGAATCCAAATCGCTGAAGCTGTTCCTGACGTCATTCCGCAATGCGTCGGGCTTTCACGAGGATTGCTCGCTGACCATCGGAAAACGCATCGCCGCTGCGATCAAGCCCAAGTTCATCCGCGTCGCGGGCTTCTGGTATCCGCGCGGCGGCATTCCCATCGACATTTTCTGGCAGAGCGGCAAGCTGCCTTCGAATGTCTGGCTGCCTGATCCGGGTGTGCAGAACTATCGCGGGCGCGGCTAGCGCCCTGCAACTTGTGTGATAGCGTCCGCCCAGATCGATACAACCGGCAGGGCCTTTGGGGGGCGCATGTCTCAGGACGATATCTATCTGCTTTCGATCGCGCTGATCGTCATTCTGGGCGTGGTCTTTGCCATTGCCCGCTGGAAGGTGCATCCGTTTCCCGCCTTGATGATCGGCGCGCTGGTGCTGGGCCTGTGGGCGGGCGCCGATACGGCTGCGGTTCTCAAAAGTTTTCAGACGGGGTTTGGCGGCACGCTGGCCAGCGTCGGAGTGCTGCTGGCTTTGGGCGCGATGTTCGGCGAGTTGCTGGCGAGCTCGGGCGGTGCAGAGCGCGTGTCAAATGCGCTGCTGGATGCGGGCGGGACGCGGCTGGTGCCCTGGACCATCGGTCTGGTGGCGATGCTGCTGGGCTTGCCGCTGTTCTTCGAAGCCGCCGTGGTGCTGATGATGCCCATCGTGCTGACGGTAGGCGCGCGGCTGGCGCGCGATCCCGGCGGGTTGAAAGGCAATCCCTATCTGCTGGCAGGCCTGCCGGTGTTCGCCGGCATCGGCGTAATGCATGTGCTGGTGCCGCCGCATCCCGGCCCGATGGTGGCAATCGACGCCATCGGCGCCGACCTGGGGTCAACGCTGGTGATCGGCATTCTGCTGGCTTTCCCCGTCGCCATTCTGGCGGGACCGCTGTTCACCTACTGGATTGCCCCGCGCGCCAGCGCGTCGCCGCCCGCCGATCTGGTGGAGCGCTTGACGCGGCGCGACACACAGTTCCGCACGCCCGGCATCGGCATAACTGTGGCGACCATCCTGTTTCCCATTCTTTTGATGATGGGCAAGGCGGGCGTGGATCTGGCGCTGCCGGCGGGCCATCCGGTGCGCCACCTGTTTGAGTTCATCGGCCATCCCATTGTGGCACTGTTGCTGGCCGTGCTGCTCAGCATGTTCACCTTCGGATTCTTCCTGGGCAAAGACACCAAGGCGGTCGGCAAGCTGCTGGGCGACGCACTGCCGCCGGTGGCAGCGATCATGCTGATCATCGGCGCGGGCGGAGCGCTGAAACAGATGCTGATCGATGTCGGCCTGGGCCGCACCATCGCCAACGCTTCGCAGCTTGTGGAACTGAGCCCGCTGCTGCTGGGCTGGTTCACGGCGGTGATCATCCGCCTGGCCACGGGCTCTGCCACGGTCGCAACCGTGACGGCGGGCGGGTTGATGGCGGCGACCATCAGCGTGCATCCCGAACTGAACCCGGCGCTTCTGGTACTGGCGATTGGCGCGGGCTCGATGTTCTTCTCGCACATCAATGATGCCGGATTCTGGATGGTGAAGGAGTTCATGGGCATGAACATGCCGGACATGTTCAAGGCCTGGTCGATGGTCTCCAACATCATCTCGGTGACGGGGCTGCTGTTTGTGCTAGCGCTGTCGCTGGTTATCTAGCGCGCCAGTTTTTTAAGGATCGGCAGCAGCGGCACAGCGGACTTGGCATAGTCCTTCCACACGCTGCCCTTGCGCAGCAAAGCGGGTGCGGTGCGGATGGTGAAGCGTTGGGGGTCGAGACCTTTTTTCACGGCGTTCCATTCGATGGGCATGGAAACGGTCGCGCCGTCGCGGGCGCGCGGGCTCACTGGTTCGCAACCGCGAAATCAAGCCAAAGTCAGAAGCAGTGGAGCCATAAGAAAGCATGCCGAGTGCTGACTCCGTAGCGTCGCAGCCTTTTGGTGAGAATGTGGAGCACCTAGGCAAGCTGGCCGCGTTACTGAAAAAGACCGTCTCGCACTGCTTGCTGCATCTCTTCCACAAGAAGTTTTACCTTCAAGGGCAGGTGGCGTCGGTGCGGGTACACAGCCGAGACCGGCTCTTCTTCCGGGCGGTTGTCAGGAAGCAATTCAATCAACTTTCCTTCGGCGAGGAATTCGTTGACGTAAAAATCTGGTAGCTGGCAGAGCCCGAGGCCCGCAAGGGACGCGTTCAGTACCGCGTACCCGCTGTTGCATATGAACCGACTTTGAACCCTATGGTTATAGCTCTTGCCTTTGCGTAAGAATGTCCAGTGCTCGGCGGTACCTCGCAGGCAATCGTATTGTCCAAGCGATTCAAGCGTCGACGGTGCCCCCCGTTGCTCGATGTAATCAGGGGAGGCGCATAGGATTCGCTTCCGGGATGTGAGCCGTATACCGATGAAGCGCGAATCTGGAAGGCGGCCGAACCGAACGGCGAGGTCTATGCCTTGGTCCACCAGATCCAGAATATCGTTACTCAATATCAACTCGACCTTGAGCTTGCTGTGTGCAGCCATGAAGGCGTTGAGAACTGGAACGACGAACCGCTCGCCATAGGCCACAGCGCAAGTCATGCGGATGGAACCTTGCAGTTGACCGGCTTCGTCTGCCATCGACGCCAGCACATCATCGCGTTGGTCATGCAAGGCTTGGCAGCTAACAAAGAAGCGCTCGCCGGCTTCCGTGAGGCTGACATGTCGGGTGGTTCTGAAGAAAAGCCGCTGCCCCACCCTGTTCTCAAGCTCGGCTATTTCCCTACTCACTTGAGATGTGGACAAACCAAGTTTGCGAGCCGCGCGTGTAAAACTATGCGCTTGGGCGACCGCAATGAACTCATCAATTCCCGCCCATCCGCTCATATGGCGAAGATAAAGAGATTATCCCTGTACAGCAACTATGTTTTCCATGAAGACAAGATTATCCCGCCTGAGAAAATGGCCTAAAATTTGATCTTTGGGGACGTGGATCTAAAAATTCCCGGAAGCCACCCGGCCATAAGGAAAAGATGCTCAGCGCGCGCACCAGGAAGATTGGTATCACGATCTCGCTGCTGACGATGACAGCTGTCGTAGCTGGCGCGGTATCTTTCAGCAGCTCGTCAAACATTGCTCATGCGGATGACAGGGTTCAGTTCAACCGTGACATACGGCCCATCCTGAATAGCCAATGCATTGGCTGCCACGGCGGCGTGAAACAGGCGGGCGGGGTCTCTTTCTCATACCGCGAACAGGCGCTCGGCACTGGCAAGTCGGGGCGGCCGACGGTGATCCCGGGCAACCCGCGCGGCTCCGAGCTGATGGCGCGGGTGACCACGGGCAATCCCGAAACCCGTATGCCGCTGCATGCCGCGCCCCTGCCGCCGGAAAAGATCGCGCTGCTGCGCCGGTGGATCGAGGAAGGCGCGGTCTGGGAGAATTATTGGGCCTTCGTACCGCCAAAGGCGCAAAGCCTGCCGGAAGTCCGCCAGCCATCCTGGGTGCGCCAGCCGTTGGACCGCTTTGTCCTGGCAAAGCTGGAAAAGGAAAAACTGAAGCCTTCACCCGAAGCTCCGAAAGGCGCGCTTTTGCGTCGGGTGTCGCTGGATTTGACCGGCCTGCCACCCACACCGGAAGAACTGACCGCATTTCTGGCCGACACTTCAGCCAATGCTTATGAAAGGCAGGTTGACCGGCTGCTGGCCTCGCCGCGCTATGGCGAGCGCTGGGCCTCGCTTTGGCTGGACTTGGCGCGTTACGGCGATACCAAGGGTTTTGAGAAGGACCGCGCCCGGCCCGGCGCCTGGGTCTATCGCGACTGGGTGATCGAGGCGCTCAACAAGGACCTCCCCTACGACCGTTTCGTCATCAAGCAGCTCGCGGGTGACCTGCTGCCGGGTGCGACGCTGGAAGATCGCATCGCCACCGCCTTTCATCGCCAGACCCCGGCCAATGACGAAGGCGGGACCGACAATGAGGAATTCCGCCTGGCAGCGGTGATGGACCGCGCTTCAACCACCTTCTCGGTGCTGAATGGCGTGAGCTTCAATTGCGTGCAGTGCCATTCCCATCCCTACGATCCCATCCGTAACAGCGAATATTACAAGTTCCTCGCGTTCTTCAATACCACGCGCGACGCCGATATCGCCTTTGACCGTTCGCTGGCGGAAGACTGGCCGGTGCTGGCGATCGCCAAGGACAAGTCGCGACGCGGCGAGGCCGAACGCATCGCGCGGCAGATCGATGGCTTGCGCAATCATTTGGTAAGCGCCAGCCGCGCCGCTGCTGATGCGAGTTCCTGGACGATGCTTCCCATCACCCAGGGCTCCGTCAGCGAAGTGCTCGCGATCGAACGCGCGCTCGCGCTTCTGGAGGGCAAGACGGGTGGGCAAAAAGGCTTGCTGGAGCGGTTGGCGCTGGCCAGGAAGCAGAAGCCGGAGGCAAGCTTTCGCCTGCAAGGCGGCTTGGCAATCAAGACCGGCACGGTGCCGACCAATTCGGTCTTTGAGCTAACCGCGTCCACCAAGCCCAGGACCGTGACAGCGCTGCGCATCGAGGTCCCGCCGGCCGATCTGGCCAGGGCGCGCCATGTTCCCGAGAAGGGCTTTGTCACCAATCGCATCGATGCCTGGATCGTCACGCTGGACGGCAAGGAGGAAAAAATCGCTTTCCGGCTGCTCGCGCCGGACTCGGTAGAAAATCTGGAAGGCGATATGGGGCGGTTGATCCGCAACAGCACTGGCGCCGCAACCAAGGGGCAGGCTGCCGCGCGGCTGGCCGAATTTAGCGGCGTGATGGCCAATCCTGGCCTGTTCCGTACCCGCTGGGTGGTGGCGGTTCCCGCCGCGCCCCTACAACTGGCGCCGGGCGCCAGGCTGCGGCTGCAACTGACGCAGAATGAGCCGATCAATGCGGAAGCATCGCCGCCGCCGCGTGTGCGCCTGCTGGCCAGCAGCGATGCGCGTTGGACCCATTTGGCCGCTGCTCCTGTGACGGAAGAAACCATCGCGCAATTGGAAATCCTGCAACGGCAATTGCAGGCCATTCCCAGCGTGCCGCTGCCGGTGATGGTGGAGCAGGCCAGCTATGAAAAACGCCAGATGCACGCCTTCGATCGCGGTAGCTTCCTTACCCAGGTCGGCCCTGCGCTGATGCCCGATACGCCGGCAGTGTTTCCCGCGCTGGATGCCAAGGCGCCGCGCAACCGGCTGACCGCGGCGCAATGGTTCTTCAAGCCGCAGCAGCCGCTGACGGCTCGGGTGACGGTGAACCGCTATTGGGAAGCGCTGTTCGGAACCGGCATCGTCGAAACGCTGGAGGATTTCGGGAGCGCCGGTGAGATGCCTAGCCATCCGGCACTGCTGGACTGGCTGGCGCTGCGCTTTCAGAACGACCTCAAATGGGACACCAAGAAGCTCCTGCGCGAGTTGGTAACGAGCGCCACCTATCGCCAAGACGCGGCGACTGCGCCCGCTTTGCAGAGCCGTGACCCGCGAAACCGTCTGCTGGCGCGGGGGCCGCAGCAGCGTCTCACTGCCGAGATGGTCCGCGACCAGGCCTTGCAGGCGAGCGGGCTGCTCAATCCCGCCATGGGCGGTCCGCCCGTGATGCCGGCCCAGCCCAAGGATGTGTGGAACGTCGTGGCCAACAATCCGGAACGCTGGGTGGATGCCACGGGGTCCGACCGGTACCGCCGCGCCGTCTACACATACATAAAGCGCACGGCGCTTTATCCCAGCTTCCTTACCTTCGACGCGGCGGACCGCCAGCTCAGCGCGCCGCGCCGCCTGCCAACCAATACCCCGTTGCAGGCGCTGGTGACGCTGAACGACCCGGTCTACCAAGAGGCAGCGCAAGCTTTGGCGGCGCGCATGGGCCGCGAAGGCGGTAAGACTATTCCGTCGCAACTGGATTTCGGCGCCCGCGCCGTGCTGTCACGCGATTTGTCGGCGACGGAAAGGGATGTGCTGAACAAGCTATATCAAAAGGCCGGGATGACGGCAGTGGCCAGCGCACTGCTCAACCTCGACGCCGCGCTGACACGGTGATGCCATGAGCGAGAACATCAAGACGCCCATCGAGTTCGCGCAGATCCAGGCGCAGATCCAGGCGCAGACCCGCCGCCAGTTTCTTGGCTGGGGCATGGGCGGTCTTGGCGCGCTTTACATGAATGACGCAATGGCCGCCTCCGGCCACACGCTCGACCTGGCGCGCAATCCGTCCACCCCGCTGTCGGTCCTGCCGCCGCAGATCAAGGCGAAGGTCAAACGGGTGATCTATCTGCATATGGGCGGCGCCCCCAGCCAGCTCGAACTGTTCGATCACAAGCCGATGCTGGCGCGGTTTCATGGCAAGCCGGCGCCCGAAGCCTTCCTGAAAGGCAAGCGTTTTGCCTTCATCTCGGGCATTCCCAAGCTGCTGGGTCCGATGTTCCCGTTCCATCAGGCGGGGAAGAGCGGCGCCTGGATCACCGACCGCCTGCCGCACTTGGAAAAATCCATCGACGATCTGTGCTTCATCAAGTCGATGCGCACCGACCAGTTCAACCATGCGCCGGCGCAGCTTCTGGTGCATACCGGAGATCCGCGCACTGGCCATGCCTCGCTGGGTTCCTGGGTAACCTATGGGCTGGGATCGGAAAACCAGAATCTGCCCGGCTTCATCGTGCTGATTTCGTCGGGCGGCATCACCGCCAATGCTGGCAAGCCGCTCTGGGGATCGGGCTATCTGCCCAGCGTCTATCAGGGCGTGCAATGCCGCTCGGCAGGCGAGCCGGTGTTGTATCTCGACAATCCCAAGGGCGTCAGCCGCGCCGAGCGCCGTCAGGTGCTGGAGGCTGTGGAACAGATCAACCGCCAGACCCATCGGGAGTATGGCAACCCCGAAACCGTGGCCCGCATCGCGCAGTATGAAATGGCCTTCCGCATGCAGCTGGAAGCCAGCGAGGCGATGGACATTCGCCGCGAGCCGCAAAAGGTGCTGGAACGCTATGGCGCCCAGCCGGGCAAGACCAGCTATGCCAACAACTGCCTGGTGGCGCGGCGGCTGGCCGAACGCGGCGTGCGCTTCATCCAGCTTTATCACTGGGGCTGGGATTCCCATGGCACGCCCACCGACGAGGGATTGAATGTGGGCCTGGTGGGGCGCGCGCGAGAGACCGACCAGCCCACCCAAGCGCTGCTAGCCGATTTGAAACAGCGCGGCCTGCTGGAAGACAC
>JAURML010000102.1 GCA_030830695.1 Caenibius sp.
GCCGATCGCCGCCGAATGGCACGGCGAAGATGGCGACGGAAAAACCTTCGGCCTTTATGGCGCGGCGATTGCGGGTGGCCCCTGGCCGGTCTATCCGAGCGTCGACGTTGGCATTACGCTTATGCGCTGGACAATGGACGGCAAGGTCGGCCATGGCCTGGCCATGGAGAACACCTCCATGGCCTATCGCACCCGCCACGGTCTGGCGGCGCAGCGGACGCCGAAAGGCTGAGCACATTCGACTGAGAGGATTTGAGATGCAACCGAGTTTCGATCATCGCATCCGCACCATGAACAAGGCGCTGACCGAGGTCATCCTGCCTGCCATCGACCCCGACAACAAGGGCGCGGTGGAACAGTTGCAGCTGGTGGTCGGATCGCTCAACCTGATGAACGAACAGATCGATTATGCACATTGGTTCGAGGTTACAGACGGGCGATCGATGGTTGCCATGGCCGAAAAACTTGCCGGGATTTCGGGGCAGTCCATTGACCCTGCGACGGAAAAAGCCATCGCTTCGGTGCGCGATGCGGGATCGCGCCACAATGTTACGCTGACTGCGGTCCGCCAGGCCAATTACGACCTGCGTGAGGCGTTGAGCGCGATGATCACGCGCATACTGGAAAACAGTGACGCAACAACCCACCGGGCAGTCTCGCTGGCGGTGATCGACATGAGCGAGGATCAAACCAGCCGCGAACGCGCCTTCGTAGCCAAGACCGGGTTCGACGTCTTCCCGGATTCGCTCAAGTCTATCCGCGACACGCTCGCAGCGGCTCCTGCGGGCTGACCGGCGCGCGGACCATGCCGATAACCCCCGACCAGCTTTATTCCTACATCCTGCCCGGTCAGGTGAACGACCCGCGCCCGGGCCTCGATCAGGCGCGCAAGGCCGACGCACTGGGCCTGGGCGGCATATTCCTGTCGGAACGCTGGGAGACGAAGGAACTGGGCGCCACCATGGGCGCGCTAACGCAAGTGACCGACAAGGTCCGGCTGGTGGCGGGGCTCACGCATTTCGGGACCCGTCATCCAGTCGTCCAGGCCGGCATGGCGCAGACGCTGCAGCAACTCAGCGGCAATCGCTTCGTGCTGGGATACGGGCGCGGGGTGGAAAGCCACATGCGCAGGATGGGCATCCCCACGCCCAATCTCGCCGGGCTGGCCGATTACGCGATGATCCTGCGCCGTCTGTGGGCGGGCGAAACGGTTGAGTACAACGGCCCCGCAGGCAATTGGGGCGAACTCAAGCTGCCGCAGGGCTATGACACGCCGCCCCCACTGATTTTCGGCACGATCGGCCCCAGGACGCTGGCCATGGCGGGCGCCAATTTCGACGGGGTGGTGCTGCACCCGTTCCTGACAACCGAAGGCGTGCACCGGTCGATCGCCATCGTCCGCAACGCTGCCGCCGATGCGGGGAAAGACCCGCTTTCCGTGAAAATCTATGCCACCATCGTGACCGTTCCAGACACGCTGGACCCGGACCTGCGGATCGATCTGCTGGAAGCGCGGGCGGTATCCTATTTCATGCATCCCGAACTGGGGCGCCCGATCATCGCCACCAATGGCTGGGATCCCGACGCGGCAAGCGCTTTGCAGGAAAAAGGGCTGGCGGCGCTCGAATACGGCACCGGCGACGCACGGGACAAACGCCGCGCGATGGCGCAGGCGGCATCGCTGTTGCCGCGCGAATGGCTGGAGACAGGCGCGGCGATCGGCAGCATAGGCCAATGCGTCGCCCGGCTGGAAGACTACGTGGCGGCGGGCGTCGACCACATCCTGCTGCACGGCACCACGCCGGACATGCAGGACGCGATCGTCGCCGGGGTCAGGGCAGCCCGTTAAGCGGAATCAGGCCACCGCCGGCTTGAAGTTTTCGAGGTAACGTTCGTTCAGCGCCTCGTCGAAAGCCGTGATTCGCTTGAGCTGATCATTCCAGTCGATGTCCTGTTCCGCATCCTTGCCATCGGCCAGGCGGACAATCTGGTTGAAGTAATAGGCCGTGCCGGCGGCCACCTCCATCAGTCGCAGAAGTTCCGGCGCGGGATCGCCGAATTGCGCGGGGTCCAGATTGCAGAGCATGTCCGGCGAGGGCAGGCTGTCGACCGACCCGTCGAGCAGTTTGTTGCAATAGTTGGGATCGATGCACAGCGGACGGCCGAGGCCGACCACGTCCATCGCACCCGAAGCAAGCGCATCCTGCATTCCCGCCAACGTGCGGAAGCCGCCGGTCACCATCAGCGGCACCTTGACCACCGGGCGCAGGCGTGCGGCGAAATCGAGGAAATAGGCTTCGCGCGCGGAGGTCGAGGCGGCCTTCTGCTTCACCGTGCCATCCTCGTTCCGGCCCACCATGGCGGTCGATTCATAGTTGCCGCCCGACACTTCCAGCAGGTCGATGCCTTCATCGTTCAGCCATTCGATGACCTGGAAGGATTCCTCTTCGGTCGTGCCGCCCTTCTGGAAGTCGGAACTGTTGAGCTTGACCGAAACTGGGAAGGCCCGGCCCACCGCCGCGCGGGTGCGGCGCACCACTTCCAGCAGGGCCCGGGCACGGTTTTCCAGCGAACCGCCCCACTTGTCCGTCCTGCGATTGGTTAACGGGCTGACAAACTGGGACAGCAGATAACCATGGGCCGCGTGGACCTGAACCCCGGTGAAGCCTGTGTCCTGGGCCACTTTGGCAACATGGACGAACCGGTTGATGATGTCCTCGATCTCGTCGGCTTCCAGCGCGCGGGCCATGCCTTCCTTGCCCGGCTTGGTATTCTCTGACGGGGAAACGAAGGTTTCCGTGCCGGTGCCCGCCTGCCGCCCCGGATGGTTGATCTGCATCCAGATGTGGTTGCCATTGCGGCTGCCCGCGCGGGCATAGGCAGCCATTTCCTCCAGCCCGCCATTCCCGTCTGCCGCCACATTGCCCGGTCGTTCCAGAAATCGGCGATCCACCTGCACATTGCCGGTGATCAGCAGCCCCGCGCCGCCATCGGACCAGCGTCCGTAAAGCGCGGCATGGGCCGCGGTCGCGCGGTTGTCGGGCGTGGCGATCCCTTCTGTCATGGCCGCCTTGCTGAGACGGTTCTTCAGCACGGCGCCGCACGGCAAAGTCAGCGGATCAGCAATGGTAACGGGCATCAGGTAACTCCGGCAATGTTAGCATTCCGGTGGCTGTCAGCCAGCCAGCAGGTTTTCGATCGAACCGAAACAGTCAGTCACCACCTTGCAATCGAAATATTCGCGGTAGTGAAGCAACTTGCCGTCGCGGAAGCGCAGCAGGATCGCATATTGCTGATTATAGGGGTTGCCCTTGAAATCGCCTTTGCCGCGCTGTTCGACCAATACCCATTCCGGATCAGCCATGGGCTGAACGCGGGTATCATGGAATGAAAGCTGCAACGCATCGGCAACCGCCTGGAAAACGCCAACGCAGGCTTCCTTGCCTTCCACTACCGGCGGCAGGCCGATGCTGGCGGCATAGGGAAAAATCATCTCGACATCGTCAGCCAGATTGGCCTGCCAGACCGGGCTGTGCGGATCGAAATCGGCAAAGATCGCACGGGCGTGCTCAACATTGTCCATTACTAGGTTCGTCGCCGCCATCTTTATTCTCCCGGGTGGCGCGCCGCGCCATGATTAGTAGTGCACTTCATATAATCGCCGCGCGCCGTGTCGATAAATTTTCGAATGCGCCCGTCAGACGCGCTCCACCAGCAGCGCGATGCCCTGCCCAACGCCCACACACATGCTGGCCAGCGCATAGCGCCCGCCGCTGCGCTGCAATTCCTCCACCGCCGTCAGCGCGATGCGCGCGCCCGACATGCCCAGCGGATGGCCCAGCGCAATTGCCCCGCCATTGGGGTTCAAGCGCGGATCATCGTCCGCGATGCCCAAGGCGCGGGTGCAGGCCAGCGCCTGCGCGGCGAAGGCCTCGTTCAGTTCGATGACATCCAGCTGATCGGCCCCGATCCCGCCGAGCGCGAGCGCCTTCTTGACCGCCTCGATCGGGCCGATTCCCATGATGCGCGGCGCGACCCCGGCCGTGGCCATGGCGACGACGCGCGCGCGCGGCACCAGCCCATGCGCCTTCGCCGCTGCTTCACTGGCGAGGATCATCGCCGCCGCGCCATCATTCACGCCGCTGGCATTGCCTGCAGTGATCGTTCCGCCCTCGCGCGTGATGGGCCTGAGCGCGGCGAGCTTGTCCAGCGTGGTCATGCGCGGGTGCTCGTCCGTCGCGAAGATCAGCGGATCACCCTTGCGTTGAGGTATCGTAACGGGTGCGATT
Organism: Caenibius sp.; assembly: GCA_030830695.1. Classification (GTDB taxonomy): domain Bacteria; phylum Pseudomonadota; class Alphaproteobacteria; order Sphingomonadales; family Sphingomonadaceae; genus JACKKV01. Next base: position 4,290 of record JAURML010000102.1, read on the forward strand.
TCCACTGTGAACCGCCCGCTGGCCTGAGCGGCGGCGGCCTTTTCCTGGCTGCGCAAGGAAAAGATGTCCTGGTCTTCGCGCGAGACGCTGAAATCATCCGCCACATTTTCCGCCGTTTCCGGCATGGCATCGACGCCAAAGGCCTTCTTCATCGCCGGATTGACGAAGCGCCAGCCGATGGTCGTATCGTAAATCGCAGCGTTGCGGGAAAAGGCGCTGTCCGCCTTGGGCATGACGAAGGGCGCACGGGTCATGCTTTCCACGCCGCCCGCCAGCATCAGCTGCGCATCGCCCGCGCGGATCGCCCGCGCAGCGGAACCGACCGCATCCAGCCCCGAACCGCACAGGCGATTGACCGTGGAGCCGGGCATGCGCACCGGCAGACCCGCCAGCAGCAGCGCCATACGCGCCACATTGCGGTTGTCTTCCCCCGCCTGATTGGCGCAGCCGAAAATCACATCGTCCACCGCATCCCAGTCAACCGCGGGGTTGCGCTCCATCAGCGCCCGCAGCGGATGCGCCGCCAGGTCATCCGCCCTGACGCCGGCAAGCGCGCCGCCGAACTTGCCGATAGGGGATCGAATTGCGTCACAAATGAAGGCCTCTGCCATGTCTTCCCGTTCTTTTGCTGCCCGGCGGTGGCCTTGCCCCCGCCCGATGTTCGAATTCACCGTGTTTGAATGCTATAGCCATAGCGCCGCAAGGGCGATATGCATATCCGGCATTTTTTCGGTTTATCGATTTTGGGAGATTCTGCAAACATGGCTGACGAACAGGTTGCGCGCATCGAACGGGATGGCGCCATCGCGATCTGCGTGATCGATTCGCCGCCGGTCAACGCGCTCGGGCAGGCCGTGCGCCAGGCGCTGGTCGATGCGGTGGCGCAAGCCAACGCCGATGCGGCGGTGGACGCGCTGGTGATTCACTGTGCCGGACGCACCTATTTCGCCGGGGCCGATGTGCGCGAATTCGGCAAACCGCCGGTGCCGCCGCACCTGCCTGATGTGGTGAACACGATTGAAGCCAGCGCCAAGCCGGTGATCACGGTGATTCACGGTTCAGCGCTGGGCGGCGGCCTGGAAGTGGCCATGGGCTGCCACTTCCGCCTGGCCACACCGGCCGCGAAAATGGGCCTGCCCGAAGTCACGCTGGGCATCATGCCGGGCGCGGGGGGAACGCAGCGGCTGCCACGTCTGATCGGCGTCGCCAAGGCGCTGGAGATGACCGCGCATGGCGCGCCGATTGGCGCTGCCGAAGCGAAGGAGCTGGGGCTGGTAGATGCGATCGTTGAAGGCGATCCGTTGCAGGCCGCGCTTGAATTTGCCCGCACGGTGGTGGCCGATGGACCGCAGCCACGCCGCACGAGCGAGCGGGACGACGAGCTGGGCGATGCTGCCAATGCTGCCCTGTTCGACGAATTCCTGGCGAAAAATGCCAGGAAGTTTCGCGGCCTCGACGCCCCGGCTGCCATCGTCGCGCTGATGCGCAAGACGCTGACCATGCCCTTTACCGAAGCGGTCAGGCTGGAACGCGAAGGGTTCCTGGCCCTGCGCGAAGGCCCGCAGTCGAAGGCGCTGCGTCATGCCTTCTTTGCCGAACGCGAAGCGGCAAAGGTGCCCGGCATCGGCAAGGACACACCGCGCCTCAGGATCGAAAAGGTCGCCGTGATCGGCGCGGGCACCATGGGGTCAGGCATTGCGCTCGCCTTCCTGCAATCCGGTTTTGAAGTGATCCTGATCGAGGTGGCGCAGGCCGGGCTGGATCGCGGCGTCACCACCATTGACAAGACGCTGGCCAAGAATGTCGCGCAGGGCCGGATGAGCGAAGACAAGGCCGCACGGACCAGAAACGCCCTCACTCCCACGCTCGAATTCGAAAAAGTCGCCGAAGCCGATCTGGTGATCGAGGCGGTGTTCGAACTGATGGAGGTGAAGCAGGACATCTTCCGCAAGCTTGACCAGCATGCCCGGCCGGACGCAATTCTGGCGACCAACACCAGCTATCTCGATATCAACCAGATCGCTTCAGTCACCAGCCGCCCGCAACAGGTGATCGGCCTGCACTTCTTCTCCCCCGCCAACATCATGAAGCTGCTGGAAGTGGTGCGCACCGACAAGACGTCCGACTCCGTCCTGGCCAGCGCGCTTGACCTGGCCAAGGCGATTCGCAAGGTCGCCGTGGTGGCGCGCGTCTGCTACGGCTTCATCGGCAATCGCATGCTGTCAGTGCGGCGCGTGGAAACCGAAGCACTGCTGCTGGCAGGGGCCAGCCCCTATGATCTTGACCGGGTGGTGGAAGGTTTCGGCATGGCCATGGGTCCGTGCCGGATCGGCGATCTGGCAGGGCTGGACCTTGGCTGGACGCCCGAAAATTCCACCGGCAACACCGTCAAGGAACGCCTGTGCGAAATGGACCGGCGCGGCATGAAGAACGGCGCGGGTTTCTACGATTATGTTGATGGCAAGCCGCAGGAATCGCCCGCGGTGCTGGCAATGATAGACGCCTTCCGCACCGAAAAGGGTGTGACCCCGCGCAGCTTCGGCGATGACGAAATCCTGCAGCACATGCTGTATCCGATGATGAACGAAGGCGCGAAGATTCTGGAGGAAGGGATTGCCCTGCGCGCTTCGGACATCGATGTCGTCTGGCTGTTCGGTTACGGCTGGCCGCGCTGGACCGGCGGGCCGATGTTCCTGGCCGACCAGATCGGCCTGCCCGCCATCGTCGAGGCGCTGGAGCGGATGGGGCCGGGCCACGAACCCGCTGCGCTGCTGCGCAGGCTGGCCGCCGAAGGGTCCAGCTTCGTCGAATATGACATGGCGAACGGCGGATAGGGCGCTGGCCATGGCCCACTCGAACGTCTCTGCACAATCCCCTGCAGTGCCGGACCTGCCAGCCATCGAAGCGGCGGCCTTCGCGTGGGTTGCCGAGGTTGCAGGCGGCACAATCGTTGCGAAGGCGAAGGCCTCTGGCGGAAATCGCCGCCAGAGCTGGGCGATCGATGTCGAAACCGCTGACGGCGCGCGAATGCCATTGCTGCTGCGGTTTGATCCGCGCCCCGACGAACCGGGCGCGGAACCCTGGACGATCGAGCGCGAAGCGGACGTGTTCAGGGCCATCCGCGATATTCCGATCCGCGCACCCAAATTCGTCGGCTTCAACCCGCAACTGCGCGCGGTCCTGACAGACCGGGCCAGTGGCGTCGCCGAATTGCGCCATCTGAAAGACGACGTTCAGAAGCAGCGGATCGCCCGCCAGTTCATGGCCGATCTCGCCACGCTGCACCGCTGGCCCACCGCCGGCATCCGCCTTGCCGCCAGCGCCGAAAGCGCCAGCATTACCGATCACATCGTCAATGAACTCGACATCTGGGAAGCCATGTATCGCGAAACGGGCGAGGACGACCCGCTGCTGGAATGTGCCTTCCTGTGGCTACGCGCGCATGTCCCGCAGGGCGGGGGCAAGCCGGTGTTTACCCATGGCGATGCGGGGCCCGGCAACTTCATGTATGACAGCGGCGAACTGACTGCGCTGATCGATTGGGAATTTGCGCATCTGGGCGACCCGATGGATGACATCGCCTGGTTTTCCATGCGCTGCGTGATGGAGCCGGTGCCCGATTTTTTCGATGCGCTGAAATGCTACGAAGCGGCTGCAGGCGCGCCGATTGACCGGCAGAGCCTGCTGTATCACCGGGTGCTGGTCTCCACCCGGGTGGTCGTCATCCGGCACCGCGCCTTCGCCAGCGAACCGGCGCATGCCATCGTCTCGCGCGGGTTGAACCGCCGCCTGCTGGTGGAAGCCATGTCTGCCGCCAGCGGCAGCGCGGTCACCCTGCCCCGCCCGGTTGATGCGCCTGAGACCTCGCGCACCACGCTTTATGACAAGGTCATCGGCGATCTCGGCAACATCATAGTGCCGCGCAGCGCAGACAAGGCTGCGGTTGCCGCTGCCAAGAACGCGGCCAAGGTCGTCAAATACCTCAAGGCAATCGACCGCTTCGGCCCGGCGATCGAAACGGTCGAGCTGGAAAAACTGGAACGGCTGCTCGACATCCGTCCGGAATCGGTCGAACAGGGGCAGCAACAGCTGTGTAAGGCCTTGCGCGCCGGTGCTGTCAGTTTCGATGCGGCGCTGGCCTATTTCGCCGGGGCGGGTCAGCGCGGCGCACAACTCAGCGCCGAGGCATCGGGCAGCATCGCAGCGCGGCATTACACCCCGGTTTAGAATGCGTGGTTGAGGGAGAGGCCCGGTGAGCGAGATAACGGCGAGCGACGACCAGTTCCATTTTGCGCAGATGGGCGAACGCTGGTGGATGACCGAAACTGCCTGGTTTTCCTTCTGCGTTCCCGAACGCAAGCTGGGCGGCTGGTTCTACACCATGGTACGGCCCAATATCGGAACGGTCGCGGGCGGCGCATGGGTGTGGGACGACAGCGCAACCCTGCCGTGGGAAGTGCCCTATTCCAGCAATCTCACGGCCATGCCGCTGCAGGACGATCCTGACCTCAATGACACATCCTTCCGCAACGGCGTCTCGCTTCGTACCATCACGCCGCTCACGAGCTATGGGATCGGCTATGATGACACAGGCCTGTTCAGCGCCGAGTTACGGTTCGACGCGGTCATGCCTCCGCGCCCGCTGCGCAGGCCGGGTTCGGCCTTTGGCGATCTGACGCATTTCGACCAGTTCGGGCGGGTTCGTGGCACGATCACGCTGCATGGCGAGGAAATCGCCGTGGATTGCCTGGCCATGCGCGACCGCAGCTGGGGTCCGCGGCCTGAACACCGCCCGCGCAAGAGCGCCTATGTCAGCGGCATTGCCTCGGCAGACGATTGCTTCCTCTTCGTCACCAAAGCCAATGAACTGTCAGGCGAGCTGGCTTATGGCTTCATGATCAGCGACGGCAGGATCGGCGATCTGGCCAGCGGCACGCGACGGGTTGAGCGCGATCCTTCGACCGGGCTGGTGGAACGGATTTTCATCGAGGCCGTTGACGAACATGGCCGTACTCTGGATGCCACCGGCACCCGGCTGAGCGGCATCACCCTGACCCGCCACAGCTTCATTGACCAGAACGGTCTGATGGAATGGTCCATCAACGGCAAGAACGGCCATGGCGAGGATCAGGACATGTGGCCGGTGCATGAATGGTCGCGCTATCGCCGCGAAGGCGTGGAGTAGGCCACATGGCGGCAATCGTCGGCATCGATGTGGGGGGCACCTTCACTGACCTTTACCTCAGCCCCGGCAATGGCGAGCCGGACCGGGTGGTCAAGGTCCCCTCCACGCCCGACGATCCCTCGCGCGGGCTGGCCGACGCGCTGGATGCCTGCGGGGTCGATCCGCAACAGCTCGGGCTGATCCTGCACGGCACCACCATTGCGACGAATGCGGTGATCGAACGCAAGGGCGCGGCAGTGGCGCTGGTCACCACGCAAGGCTTTCGCGACGTGCTGGAACTTGGACGGCGCGACCGGCCGAGCGCCTATGGGCTGACGGGCATTCACCGCCCGCTGATCCCGCGCAGCCAGCGCTGGGAGATCAGCGAACGGCTGGATCATGCAGGCAAGGTCGTGACGCCGCTGGACGAAGCGGGGGTGCGCGAACTGGCGCAGGCGCTGGCGGCAACCGGGCTGGAGGCGGTGATCATCTCGTTCCTTCATTCCTACGCCAATCCCGATCACGAACGCCGCGCCGCCGAGATCTTCCGTTCCGCGCGCAATGACTGGCAGGTCGTGACCTCAAGCGGGGTGGTGCGCGAATATTACGAATTCGAACGCACCAGCACGGCGGTTGTGCAGGCCTATCTCCAGCCGCTCGTCTCGCGCTACGCCGAGCGTTTGCAAGGCCGGCTGGCCGAACGCAACATCACCGCCCAGACGCTGGTCATGCAGTCGAACGGCGGACTGGTGCCGCTGGCACAATTGCCGGGCAGCGCCGCCAATATCGTGCGCTCCGGCCCTGCGGCCGGGGTAATCGCGGCAGCACGGCTGGCAGCACAGGCCGGGTTCGACAAGATCATCACCGGCGATATGGGCGGGACCAGCTTCGACGTGGCGGTGGTGGTCGATGGCCAGCCGCATGTCGCGGAAACGACCGAACTCGATTTCCGCATTCCGCTGCGCCTGCCGATGATTGACGTGCACACGATCGGCGCGGGCGGTGGCTCGATCGCGGCGATTGATCGGGGCGGAATGCTCAAGGTCGGCCCGGAAAGCGCGGGCGCGGTGCCCGGCCCGGTCTGCTTCGGACGCGGCGGAACAGCGCCCACCGTGGCCGACGCCAATGCCGTGCTGGCGCGGATCAACCCGGAACATCCGATCGGCCTTACCAATATCGACCGGCTGGACGTGGATGCGGCGCACGCGGCGCTGGGCAGGCTGGGGGCGGGGATCGGCCTTGACGCGGAAGACGCGGCGCTGGCGATCCTCACCGTCGTCAATCAGGCCATGGCCGGGCGCACCCGTCTGCTGACAGTGGAACAGGGCCACGATCCGCGCGATTTCGCGCTGGTCATCTTCGGCGGGGCCGGGCCGCTGCATGGCGCCGCGATCATGCGCGAAGTAGGGATCCGGACGATGATCCTGCCGCCGCATCCGGGCGTCCAGTGCGCTCTGGGCTGCGCCATTGCCGACATTCGTTATGACATGTCGCTGACCGTCGAGCGCCCGGTGAGCGAAGTCGCGGCCGATTTCGCAGCCGACACCCTCGCCGCGCAGCGCCGGGAAGGTGATGCCAAGCTGGCCATTTCCGCAAACGACATCGCCCGCACCGCCGTGGACCATGTCGCGCAGATGAGTTTTGCGGGGCAGATTCACAGCCTGCGCGTGCCGATCGAACAAGGCTGGACACCCGCCCGCATGGCCGACGAATTCCGCAAGGTCTATGCGCGCGAATATGGCGAAGCGCCGGGCGACCTGCCCGTCACGCTGGTCAGCCTGAAGACAACGGTGCGCGGGCTGCGCGAACAGGCAGGCGCCGCCGCCGAAGCAGAAGCGGCGGCGGACACGCCGCAACCTGCCGCAACCCGCCCGGTGCGTTTCGACCGCTGGATCGACACGCCGATCTATCGCCGCGAAACGCTGCGCTTCGGCCATCGCTTTTCCGGGCCGGCAATTATCGAGCAGGCCGATACGACCGCAGTGATCGAACCGGGGATGGCGGCCCGGGTCGATCGTTACGGCAATATTCTGGTGGAGATGGCATCATGAGCGACCCGGTTACGCTGGCAGTGGTGCGCGGCGCGCTGGAACAGATCACTGACGAGATGGACCTGCACCTGATCCGGGCCGCACTTTCGCCGATCATCTCCGAAACCAATGATTGCGCGCACGGGCTGTACGATGCCGAAACGGGCGAGACGATCGCCCAGGGCAGTTATGGCCTGCCGCTGTTCCTGGCCAGCATGCAATGGACCGTGCAGCGGGTGATCGCGCATGCCAGGGCGGACGGCGGCTTTCGCGAGGGCGACCTGTGGTTCGTCAACGATCCCTATATCAGCGGCACGCATCTCAACGATGTCGTGCTGGTCAAGCCGATGTTTGTGGATGGCGAATTGTTCGCCCTCTTCGCCAATACCGGTCACTGGATGGACATGGGCGGCGCCGTGCCCGGCGGGTGGGCGCCATCGGCCACCGAAATCCATCAGGAAGGGCTGATCATCCCGCCGCTGAAGCTGTGCGAGGAAGGGCGCTTCAACACCGCGCTGCTGCGCCTGATTCAGGCCAATGTCCGCCTGCCGGGGCAGCTGGAAGGCGATCTCAAGGCGATGATGAACGTCTTTTCCGTCGGCGCGCGGGGGCTGGACAATCTGATCGCCCGCTATGGCGTGGCAACGCTGCGCAGCTGCATCTCCGAAATTCTCGACCGGTCGGAACGGCAGATGCGATCCTACATCGCGGACATCCCCGACGGGACGTACAGTTTCGAAGACTGGTTCGATAATGATGGCGTGGACGATGTTCCGCTGAAGGTCGCCTTGTCGATCACCGTGGCAGGAGACAGTCTCAGGCTCGATTTTGCAGGCACCGCCGAAAAGGCGCGCGGGCCGATGAACATTTCCGATGGCACCACCATTTCCATGTGCCTGGTCGCGATCAAGCACATCTTCCCGGATGTTCCGGTCAATGGCGGCGCGTTCCGCCCGATCAGCATTGCCATTCCCGAACCGTCGATCCTCGCGGCCCGCTACCCCTCGCCGGTCGGGGGCACGACCGATGTCACCCAGCGCGTGGTCGATGTGGTGTTCGGCGCGCTGGCGCAGGCCATTCCCGAGCTTGTGCCCGCCGCCCCGTTCGGCACCACCGGGGTGCTGACCGTAACCGGCAAGCGGCCACGCGACGGTGGCTATTTCGTGGCCGTCTATCCCTATCCGGGCGGCTATGGCGCAAGCGCCGGGTCCGACGGGCTGGTCAACGGCACCCCGCCCAGTTCCATGGCCCGTTTCATGTCCGTCGAAATGTCGGAACACCGTTATCCGGTGCGGTTCGAATATCTGGCGATCCGCGAAAATTCAGGCGGGGCGGGCCTGCATCGGGGCGGTTGCGGCACTGCTTACGGGATCGAGGCACTGGCTGATTGCACGGTCAGCATATTGGGCGACCGGGTGGATCACGCCCCCTTCGGCATCGAAGGTGGTGGCCCGGCGGCAGCCAATGCAGTGCAGCTGGTGATTGACGGCGCAGAGGTGATCCCGCCCATGCGCAGCAAGGCGGAAAAACTGGCGCTCAAGGCCGGGGATCGCATCCGCCTTGCCTCGCCCGGCGGGGGCGGCTTCGGCGACCCTGCGGCGCGCCCGCCCGCCGCGATCGAGGAAGATCTCAACAACGGGCTGGTGACCGCAAGCGACGCGAGCGGGATTTACGCGGCCAGCGTCACGCGAAGCGGCGAGCTGGCGGGGCGGCCCCTCTACCGGGTCGGCCGCTGAATCTCTCAGCTCGTTTGCCCGCCATCCACACCGTAATAATTGCCGGTGCAATAGGATGCCTCGTCGCTGGCGAGAAACGCAATCATCCGCGCCACCTCGTCTGCGGTGCCATAACGGCGCATCGGAATGGATTGAACGAACGCCTCATGCGCGGCACGCGGATCGTCCGGTGAAAAATCACCTTCGATCGCCGCCATCATCCTGGTGTCAATCGGCCCCGGATTGACCGTGTTGACGCGAATGTTCTGAGCCGCGCCTTCCAGCGCCGCACATTTCATCATCCCCATCACGGCGTGCTTGCTGGTGACATAGGGGGCGAAAGTGGGGGTGCCCTTGCGCCCGGCGGTGGACGACAGAATCACGATAGAACCGCCGCCCGATTGCCGCATCGCCGGCATGACCTTGGACAGGCCCGTAAAAACGCCACGCACATTGACCGCCATGACCCGGTCGAAATTTTCCAGGCTGGTTTCGCCGATCAGGCCCGCCCGGCCTTCGATGCCCGCATTGAGTACCGCGATGTCGATCCGCCCGAAACTGTCGAGCGCGCATTGAACCATGGCCGCATTATCCGCTTCCTGCGCAACATCGCAGCGGCACCAGCGCGCGTCATCGCCAATTTCCCGCATCAGTTCCGCAGGCCCTTCATCCTGCAGGTCGGACAGCACCAGCCGCGCGCCCCGCTGGTGCAGCAGCCGCGCCGTTGCGCTGCCGATCCCACCCGAAGCACCGGTGACGAGCGCCACCTTTCCAGTCAGTTCGCTCATCAACCCTCTCCAAAATGATCTGTGTCGTAAAGTATGCAGCTGTGCGTCACCACTTTCAGCGGATCGCGCGCCAGCGCATCGGCCAGGAACGCATCCTGCGCCGCCGCCCAGGCAGCATGGCCCGCCGCCGCTTCATCCATGGTGTGGAAGGAAAAATCCATGACGCCTTCATGCGTGCCACACGGTTCGATGTTGTGAGCGATCGACATGTGCACCGGGGGCACCGGAAATGCTTTGGCGCTGGCGGCGAAGCTTTCGTCCAGCCGGGCGCGGAATGCGGCCTGGTCCATTGCGTCGGGCCTGCTGGCATAAGCAAAGACGCGGTGAGCGGCAGGGCGGGTGCCGATCAGATTGCGGGCCTCGGTAACGAGGTGAACCGCCTTCTGCCGGGCAAAGACCTGGCTGCCGTCAGCCATGATCGCCGGCATGTTGGGCGTGGCCAGCGATGCCTGGCAGGACGCCAGATCATCATACAGCAGTTCACCTACCCCGCCGAAACCGGGATCGGCACCGGCAAAGGCGGAACAATCCGCCACGCAATCATTCTGGACATAGATGCGCACCGGATCCCAGAACTCGCGGAACTGCATGGCGAACCCGCCATGCATGCGCCAGCGCCGCGCCCAATACTCGCGGCTGTCACCCGCGCGGCGTTGTTCGATATAGATGATCTTGATCATGCCTGACGTGTCCTTCTAGACGGCTTGGCCCAGCCTGGCCCGGCCCCAATTGCCCGCGCGCGCGATGGCCGCATCGGCAACGTTGCAGTTGCCCGCCTCGAACTGGTAGACGTGCTGCATCTCCGGATCGATCTCCAGCGTGACATCGACCCCCGCCTCGTGCGCCTTCGCGGCGAAGGCCCGGCTGTCGTCCAGCAGCACATCGTGCCCGCCGACCTGGATCAGCATGGGCGGCAGGCCGGCCAGGTCGGCACACAGCGGATTGGCCAGCGCATCGTGCGGATCGCCATCCGGCCCCAGGAACACCGGGATGAAGGCCAGCGTCGCCTCGCGCGAGCCGAGCCGGTCCAGCTCCGCATTGGCGACATAGCTTTCGCCCTTCGCCTCCGTATCGAGATAGGGGGCCATCGGGATCGAACCGGCGGGCATCGGCAAACCCTGCGTGCGCGCCAGCAGCAGCGCCGAAATGGCCAGCGCCCCTCCGGCTGAATCGCCTGCGAAAAGGACTTTCCCGGGCGGCACGCCTTCGCTTTCCAGCAGGAAACGATAGGCCGAAACCGCATCTTCGACCTGCGCAGGGTGCGTGTGCTCGGGCGCGCGCCGGTAATCGATGATCAGCGCGCGGCAGCCAAGGGCGCGGGCGAAATGACCGTAGAGCTTGCGATGCGAATGGAGTGAACCAAGCGCATAGCCGCCCCCGTGGAAGCAGAGCACCATGGCCTGCGCATCAGCCATGGCTTCCGGGACCGCCCACAAGGCGGCCATGCCCGCCACATCCGCAGCCTGATAGCTGACGCCGTCGGGCTCGGCGGTGACATCGCCCCATTGATCGAACAGGGCGCGCACCCCCTCTATCGGCATTGCGGGATCAGCCGCCATCGCGGCGACCCATCTGTCATAAAGCCTCGCCAGAGCGGACATCACGCGCCCTCCAGCACCAGCCGACCCGATACCTTGCCCTGTTCCAGCAGCTCAAGCGCTTCGTTCGCGCAATCCTTGGGCATGCAACTGATCGGCATCGGCTGCAGCTTGCCGGACTGGGCCAGCGCGATGACCTCGCGCAAATCCTGGCGGCTGCCGGTAATCGTGCCGATGATCGAACGCGGCTTGAAAATCATGCCCGCGAGCGAAAGCGGATAATCGCCACCGCCCACGCCCACCAGCACCAGCTTGCCGGTCTTCGACAGGCAATCCATCGCCATGCCGATGGTGCTGCGATTGCCGACGAAGTCGAGCGCGGCAAACAGCCGCCCTTCAGCCGCCGCCACGATCTCTGCCACCGGGTCGCCTGCCCTGGGATCGAAGGCCCGCTCCGCCCCGGCGGCAATCGCTTCCGCACGCTTCTGTTCGTCAATGTCGACCACGAACATCCGATCATGGCCCAGCGCCTGCAGCATGGCCATGGCCGCGCGGCCCAGTCCGCCTGCCCCCATGATCAGCACCGGCGTACTCGCGCGCAATTCACCGAGCTTGCGGATCGCGGAATAGACGGTCAGCCCCGAACAGGCGAAGGTCGAGGCCAGCGCCGGATCGATCCCGTCAAAGGCGAACAGATAGCTGCTGTCAGGCACCACCACATGGCTGCCGAAACCACCATCGCGAATCGTCCCAAGCGAGCGGGAATTGAGGCACATGTTTTCCTGGTCACTGGTGCAGAACTCGCAGGTTCCGCAGCCCATCCACGGATAGACGATGCGGTGTTCGCCGATGGCAGCGCCCGCTGCCTCCGACCCCATCGCCACCACCCGGCCGACGATCTCATGCCCTGGCGCACAGGGCAGCTTAACCCCGCGATCCGTGATCTTCAGTATCTGCCCGTTGCCCAGGTCGAATTCGCCCTTCACGAAATGAATGTCGGAATGGCACACGCCGCAATGCGTCACCTCCAGCACGATTTCCGCGCCCTGCGGTTCGGGATCGGGATATTCGATCGCCTGGAGCGGCTTGTGATTTTCGACGACTGACCAGCGCCTCATCGGTTCATCCTCTGTTCGGGTGAGGCAGGTTGCGTGCCTGCCGGCGCTTTTTCACATCGCGCCTTGACGCGGGACATTAATGCCGATCAATTATCGGATTCAAGGCAATTCCGCGCCACAGCTTCATTTGGCGCGTCATCGGGAAAGGGCGCAACGCAAAATGGCTGACAAGTCTCTGGACTTCGAGGCGATCCGCGCCAGATACCGGCAGGAACGCGAGCGGCGGCTGACCCCGGCCGGGACTGACCAGTACCGCTTCGCCGAAGGTGAGCTGGCAGGGCTGGATGCCGATCCCTATGCCCCACCGCCTGCCCCGCGCGCCGCGCTGGATGAGGAGCTTGACCTGCTGGCGATCGGAGCGGGGCTGGGCGGCCTGCAGCTGGGCGCGGAACTGCGGCGCAAGGGAATCGACAATTTCCGCATTCTCGATGTCGCGGCCGATTTCGGCGGCACCTGGTACTGGAACCGCTACCCCGGCCTGCGCTGCGACGTCGAATCCTACATCTACCTGCCGTTCCTGGAAGAAACTGGCTACATGCCCACCGAACGCTATGTGCGCGGCAGCGAGATTTTCGCCTATTGCCAGCTGCTGGGGCGCCATTTCGGCCTCTATGAGCGCGCATTGTTCCAGACCGCGATCACCGGCATGCACTGGGACGATGACGCGGCGCGCTGGACCGTCACCACTGATCGCGGCGACACTTTCCGCGCCCGCTTCGTCACGACGCAGAGCGGCATTTTCAGCCGCCCGCAATTTCCGGGCATTGCGGGGATCGAACACTTCAAGGGCAAGATGTTCCACAGCGCGCGCTGGGACTATGGCTACACCGGCGGCAATGGCGATGGCGGGCTGGACCGGCTTTCGGACAAGCGGGTCGGCCTGATCGGCACCGGCGCCACCGCCTTGCAGGTGGTCCCGGAACTGGCACAGGACGCAGCTCATCTCACCATCTTTCAGCGCACCCCGACTGCGGTGGGCGTGCGCGACAACGGGCCGACCGATCCCGCATGGTTCGCCTCCCTGCCTCCCGGCTGGCAGCGCGAACGCGAGATTACTTTCAATCAGATCGCAAATGGCGAAAAGGTGGATTGCCCGATTGACGACGGCTGGTCGCGCTTCTTCAACCGGCTGATCGCTGCGGTCGAGGCGCTGCCCGAAGATCAGCGCACGGCAGAAGCGATCGGCGCAGCACAGGAGGCCGCCGATTTCGCGTATAACGAGATCGTTCGCGCCCGGGTGGATGACGAGGTCAGCGATCCCGAAAAGGCGGCGCTGCTCAAGGCGTGGTATCGCACCTTGTGCAAACGGCCGGGTTTCAGCGACGATTACCTGCCCGCCTGCAATCGCGACAATGTCGACATCGTCGATGTGAGCGGGGGGGTGGAACGGATCAGCGAGGATGCGGTGATCGTCAACGGGCGCTCCTATCCGGTTGACTGCCTCATCTTCTGCACCGGGTTCGAACTGGGCACAACCTGGGCGCACCAGGCCGGATATGACGTGATCGGGCGCGACGGGCGCAGGCTGTCAGAAAAATGGGACCAGGGACTGGTGACCTATCACGGCCTGTTCAGCCACGGCTTTCCCAACATCTTTTTCATGGGGCTGACGCAGACCGGCACCACGGTGAACGTTCCGCACATGCTGCGCGAACAGATCGATCATCTGACCTATATCGTGCGTCGGTGCCTGGACGAAGGGCTGACGCGGGTGGAGGCCACGCAGGATGCAGAACAGGCCTGGCAACAGCAGATCGCCGCAGTGAACGAGGCACGCCGCCCCTTTCAGGAAGCCTGCACGCCCGGTTATTTCAATGCGGAAGGAAAGGCAGAGGACCGGCGCAGCGCGATCGGTTCGGGCATGTATTTCCCTTCCACCGCTTTTTTCCGCATGTGGGAGGAATGGCGCGCGGCAGGCCGCTTCGAAGGGCTCGACGTCAGCTAGTCGGCTGCCCTTACAAGGCCGAAACCTTGCTGTAATGTGGCCCGATCCCGCCTTCCGGCGCGGCCAGATCGAGTATGTCGATGCCGCTGCGGTTGAGCTCGCGCCCGGTCCACAGGGGATTGGCAAGCGTGCGCGCGGCATCCTCCTGCCCTGCCTTCCAGCGCTCGGTCATGGTCAGACGCGAGAACTGGTAATCCTTGGTGCCGCTGTCGAATTCGCCCGGCCGGTTGATCAGCAGGACCAGCGTGACCGGGCGATGCGGCCCGGCGTTGTAAAGGGCCACCATGTCCGAATCGTCGCGCAATTCGGGCGGCAGCTTTTCGCGCAGCCGTGCCGCGTGCCCGGCAATGTCGTGAAGCTGGAGATAGCGGTCAGTGGTCAGGCGGGTGCGGCTGGACAGGCGGATGTCCTTGTCGCGCTGCTGCACTTCAAGCAGGCTTTTGGGCATATGGCCCCGGGCACTGAACAGGTCGATCTGGAAGACCAGCAGGGGATGATCGCCCGGCTCCTCCAGCACATATTGCAGCGGCGTGTTCGACACCATGCCACCATCCCAGTAGTGCACACCATCAATCTCGACTGAGGGCAGGCCGGGCGGCAACGCCGCGCTGGCCATGATATGTTCGGGTGCAATGGTCTGGTGCCTGCTGTCGAAATAGGCAAAGTTTCCGCTTTCGACCTCAACCGCGCCAACGCTCACGCGCGGCCCCTTCTCGTTCAGATAGTCGAAGTCAGCCAGATCGAGCAGCGTCTGGCGCAGCGGAGAGGTGTCGTAAAAACTTGTCGGCCCTTTCCAGAAGTCGACCGAGAACAATTTATTCAGCAGTTCGAATGGCCCGCGCGGCCTGAAGAACCCCTCAATGCCAAGGGTCGCCGCCTTGGCCGCCGAAATCTCATTGGTCAGAGCGCGGAACATCGGGCCGTCGGAACCCGGAAAGGTGACCACATCGTCAGTCACCAGTTCCCAGAAGGCGCGCAACTTGCGCTCATGATCTTCAGGTGGATTCCCGGCCAGGATGGCAGCATGGATCGCGCCGATCGAAATGCCCGCGATCCAGTCCACCCCCATCCCCGCTTCGGCGAGCGTCAGATAAGCCCCGGCCTGGTACGCGCCCAGCGCACCGCCGCCCTGCAGGACCAGCACTTTCTCTTCAGGCTTGGCAAAAGGCACAACATTCTCCAACGACAATCGCCAAATCTGGCGCTTCATTGGCCATATTGCAAGTGCGAGAACGATGCGGCACTGCACCAATTCGGGAATGAGGCAGCCAACTTGCCCGGACACTGGCCGCTTGAAATGGCGGTTTTCGCCGACAGCCGACCTGCCACCGTCGGAACAGTCAGGACCGTTACCCTGCCGCCCGCTGCAGCCGCCGCAGTGCTTCTTCCCCGCCGATCAACGGCAGCAGCTGTTTCATGTCCGGCCCATGATCCATCGCGGTCAACGCCTGGCGCAGCGGCAGGAAGAGCGCCTTGCCCTTGCGCCCCGTCGCCTCCTTCAGCGCATTGGTCAGCGCGTGCCACGGATCGTCCGCTGCAAAGACGCTGCCACCGGCGACCAGCCGTGCCGCGCCCGCAAGAAAGCCGCGTGTTTCGTCGTCGAACGGCGGCGGATCGATCGGGCCTGTCACAATTTGCCACCAGTCGCGTACTTCGCCGAGGGTGGAGATATTCGGCCTGATCGCGTCCCAGCCCCGCGCATCCATCCCCTGCGGCAATTCATGCTGCACCCGTTCAAACGCGAACTGGTGCAGCATGGCGGCGTTCAGCCGTTCCAGCTCGCCCTCGTCGAAACGGGCGGGAGCACGGCCGAAATGCGCCAGATCAAAGCTGGCAACCAGCGTGTCGATCTGCGCGATCGCCTCCACTGGTTGCGAGGTGCCGATCCGCGCGAGCAGTGCGACCAGCGCTTCGGGCTCAGTCCCGCGTTGGCGGAATTCGTCAACGCCCAGCGATCCCAGCCGCTTTGACAATTTGCCTTCCGCCCCGGTCAGCAAAGCTTCATGCGCGAATCGCGGAGGCGCAGCATGAAGTGCGGTAAACATCTGAATCTGAACCGCAGTATTGGAAACATGATCTTCGCCGCGCAATACATCAGTCACGCCCATTTCGATGTCGTCAACCACACTGGGCAGCATGTAGAGCCATGATCCATCGGCCCGGCGGATCACCGGATCCGACAGCTGTGCAGGGTCGAATTGCTGCGCCCCGCGGATGCCGTCATCCCATGCGATGGGGGCATCGTGATCAAGCATGAAGCGCCAGTGCGGGGCGACCCCTTCTGCTTCCCTTGCCGCGCGATCTGCCCCGCTCAGCTCCAGCGCAGCACGGTCATAGATCGGGGGCAACCCGCGCCCCAGCCGGATCTTCCGCTTCAGTTCCAGTTCCTGCGCGGTCTCGAAGCAGGGATAGACCCGACCCGTTTCGCGCAGACGCTCAAACGCGGCCTCGTAATGCTGCAGCCGCGTTGACTGGCACTCCTCCCCGTCGGGGTGAAGGCCCAGCCAGGCGAGGTCAGTGCGGATCGCCGCGACATATTCCTCGCGGCTGCGCTGCTCGTCAGTGTCGTCAATGCGCAGCAGGAAACGCCCCCCCGCCTTGCGGGCCAGCATCCAGTTGTGCAGCGCGGTGCGGATGTTGCCGACATGAAGCCGCCCGGTGGGCGACGGGGCAAAACGGGTGGTGACGGACATCGGGTCAGGCTCAGGCGCTGCGGAACTTGTGCGTGATGGGATAACGCCGGTCGCGCCCAAAATTGCGCGCCCCCAGCTTCACCCCCGGCGGGGCCTGGCGCCGCTTGTATTCGGCCAGGTGCAGCAGGCGTTCGATCCGCACCACCGTGTCATGATCGTACCCTTCGGCCACGACCTGCTCCACGCTCTTCTCATGTTCGACCAGCCCCATCAGGATCGCATCCAGCACCGGATAGGGCGGCAGCGAATCCTCGTCCTTCTGGTCAGGCCGCAGTTCCGCGCTGGGCGGCTTGTCGATGATGTTTTGCGGGATCACCATGCCCGCCGGGCCCAGACCCAGCCGGGGGACGTTGCGATTGCGCCAGTCGCACACGCCGAACACGGTCATCTTGTAAGCGTCTTTCAGCGGGTTGTAGCCACCGGCCATGTCGCCATAGATGGTGGCGTAGCCCACGCTCATCTCGCTCTTGTTGCCGGTGGTCATCAGCATCGGCCCGAACTTGTTGGACAGCGCCATCAGCGAGACGCCGCGAATGCGCGACTGGATGTTTTCCTCGGTGGTATCCACCTGCGTACCGGAAAAATCGTCTTCCAGCATCGCATCGAACCCGGCCACGGCAGGCTGGATCGGGATCGTGCTGTAACGGCAGCCCAGCGCCCTTGCGCAGGCTTCGGCATCATCAAGGCTGGACTGGCTGGTGAAGCGACTGGGCAGCATCACCGCCCACACCCGGTCAGGCCCGAGCGCATCAACGGCGATCGCGGCACAGGCCGCGCTGTCAATCCCGCCGGACAGGCCCAGCACGACGCCGGGAAAGCCGTTCTTGTTCACATAGTCACGCAGGGCGAGCACCATGGCGCAGTAGACATCCTCGGGATGGTCGGCCAGCCGTTCGACCTCGCCCCGGTCGCAGTTCCAGCCCTTGGCCGTGCGGGTCCAGTTCGTGCGGGTTTCGCGCACTTCCCAGTCCGCCATCTGCGCCGCCAGCTTGCCATCGCCATTGACCACGAAGCTGGCCCCGTCGAACACCAGCTCATCCTGCCCGCCGACGCGGTTGAGATAGGCCAGCGGCAGGCCCGTGTCAGCGGCGCGACGTTTGGCCACGCCTTCGATACGCAGCACATCCTTCTCAATCTCGTAAGGGCTGCCGTTGACGCACAGGAACAGCCCGGCGCCGAAATCGGCCAGATGGCGGCAGACGTCAGGGTGCCAGATATCCTCGCAGATCGGCAGGCCCAGCATGGCACCTCGAAACAGCACCGGTTCGGGTAGCGGGCCGGGGGTGAACAGGCGCTTTTCATCAAAAGTGCCGTAATTGGGCAGCTCATGCTTGAAGCGCGTTGCGGTGACGCGCCCGCCATCCAGCAGCGCAACGCCGTTATGCAGCGCGCCGTCGCGCACGAAGACACTGCCCACCAGCAGCGCGGGCCCGCCGTCATTCGTGGCCTGCGCCAGCCGGTCCAGCTCGGCCTGGGCACGTTCGATCAGCGACGGCTTGAGGATGAGATCCTCGGCCGGATAGCCGATCAGCTGCATTTCGGGAAAGGCGACCAGGTCAACCTTCCCGGCGCGCGCGCGCACGGCCAGAATCTCTGCGGCATTGCCTGCAATGTCCCCAACGGTCTGATTGACCTGAGCGAGTGTGATCGAAAGCGTGTCGGTCATGCCCCGTGCTTAGGAGGCATAGCGAGGCTGGGCAATTGCCCAGAACGGGAACGGCAAAGAAAAACCCCGCCGAAGCATCGCTGCGGCGAGGTATCTCTTCGGGTCGAGAGCGAGCGGCTTATTCTTCGCCCGCCTCGCCTTCCGGCTCCAGATCGTCGGTGGTGAAATCCTCACCCAGAACCTTGGCCAGCGGATCGTCGCCAATCGCGGCCTCCGGTCCCTGGGCCAGTTCGGCCTGATGTTCCTCTTCCGCCGTTTCCGGGGCGATCAGCGATTCCTGCAGCTTGCGATACTGCGCGCGCAGCGCGGCATCACGGCTGGAAGCGGTGACCCGCAGGCGGTTCATGCCCGCCCCCGTGCCTGCCGGGATCAGACGGCCAACGATCACGTTTTCCTTGAGGCCAATCAGCGAGTCCTTCTTGCCTTCGACCGCCGCCTGCGTGAGCACCCGGGTCGTTTCCTGGAAGGACGCGGCCGAAATGAAGCTACGCGTTTGCAGACTGGCCTTGGTGATGCCAAGCAGGATCGGCTTGCCTTCCGCAGGCTTCTGGCCCTTGGTCAGCTTGGCGTTGTACTCGTTCATTTCCTCGTAATCGACGTGCTCACCGGCCAGCAGGGTGGTGTCCCCGCCATCGGTGATCTCGACCTTCTGCAGCATCTGGCGAACGATCACCTCGATGTGCTTGTCGTTGATCTTCACGCCCTGCAGTCGATAGACTTCCTGGATTTCGGCGACGAGATATTCGGCCAGCGCTTCCACGCCCAGCACTTCGAGA
>JAURML010000103.1 GCA_030830695.1 Caenibius sp.
GGGTCGTGATCTGGTTGTTTCTGAAATCGGGGTGATCGACGATAAAGGCGGCCAGCGGCATTGTCGTCTTGATACCGTCCAGCTCGAAGGCGTTGATAGCCGCGATCAGCCGGTCAATCGCCTCGTTACGGTCCTTGCCGTGAACGATCAGCTTGCCGATCATGGAATCGTAGAAGGGCGGTACAAGGTAACCTTCGCCTGCATGGCTATCGAGGCGGACGCCTTCGCCCTGGGGCGGGCTCCACTTCGTGATCCGGCCCGGAGACGGCGCGAAATCGTTGTGCGCATCTTCTGCGTTCATGCGGCATTCGATGGCGTGACCGCTGATGCTCACCTCGTCCTGCGCGATGCCGATCCCTTCACCGCCCGCCACCCGCAACTGGCAAGCGATCAGATCCCGCCCGGTGATTTCTTCAGTAACCGGATGTTCGACCTGAATGCGCGAGTTGACCTCAATGAAATAGAAATCCTCGCGGTCGACGTCATACAGGAACTCGACCGTGCCGGCGTTGCGATATTTGGCCGTGGAACACAGGCGTACTGCGGACTCATGCAGCTTCTTGCGCAGATGATCGGGCAGGGCGGTGGCCGGCGCTTCTTCGATCAGCTTCTGGTAACGGCGCTGGACCGTACAGTCGCGCTCTCCGAAATGGACCACATTGCCTTCGCCGTCGCCAACGATCTGGACTTCGACATGGCGCGCACGTTCGACGAAACGCTCCATATACAGGCGATTGTCGCCAAAGGCGCTTTCCGCCTCGCGCGAGGCACGCTCAAACGAGGCTTCCAGTTCCTTGGCCGAAGTGGCCTTGAACATCCCGCGCCCACCGCCGCCCGCTGTGGCTTTCATCACCACCGGATAGCCCAGCGTATCCGCCGCCTTTTTCGCCTCTTCAACGCTTATGATATGGTCGGTGCCCGGAACCGTCTGGACTTTCGCTTTGGCCGCCAGTTCGCGCGATGAAATCTTGTCGCCCAGGACTTCGATCGAATCCGGCCGCGGACCAACGAAAATAATGCCTTCTTCCTCGCACAGCCGGGACAGTTCGGGCTTTTCGGACAGAAAGCCATAGCCAGGATGCAGCGCATCGCAGCCCGTCGCCTTGGCGGCGTGAATAACCAGCCGCACATCGAGATAGCTTTTGGTCGAAGGCGCAGGCCCCAGCACCACGGCGCGATCTGCCATGCGCGCGCCCATGCTTTCCTTGTCGGCCGAGGACACGCCGATCACCGTTTCGATCCCCATGGCTTTTGCCGTGCGGATAACCCGCACCGCAATTTCGCCGCGGTTCGCAACAAACAAGCGCTTGATGGCCACCTGTCATGCCTTTTCGATGTAGAACAGGGGCTGGCCGTGCTCAACCATGTCGGCATCGTTGACGCAGACCTGAACCACTTTGCCGGAAACGCCCGCCTGCACGGCGGTGAACAGCTTCATGACCTCGAGCAGGCATATCTCGGTATTCTCGGTCACCATCTGGCCGATTTCCACGAAGGGCGCGGCGCCGGGTTTGGGTGAGCGATAGAATGTGCCGAGATTGGGCGCGGTAACCGCAGTCCAATTGGCCGGGATCACGCCACCCGATGCGGGTTCGGCGCTGGCCATGGGCTTAGCTGCCGGGGCGGCAGGGGCCGCAGCAGCAACTGCCGGGGCAGGCGCCGCTGCGGCGGCAGGTGCGGCTGCCGCAGGAGCCCCGCCAAGGCCTGACGACAGCCGCGCATCGGCATTGCGCGACAGGAACAGGTGCAACCCGTCCAGTTCGATATGCAGTTCATCCCAGTCCGATTGTTCGAACAGATCGACAATCGCCATCACGTCTTTTGAGTTGTCAGACACGAGTCACTTGCTCCCGCAAAATTGAATTATGTTCCGGTCAATAAGTTCAGGCGGCTATGGCGTGTTCATGCATCAGCACGACCCGGCCGGTGATTTCCTTCGCTTCCATCGCGCGATGCGCCTCCGCCGCCGCGGCGACAGGCATCACCCTTCCGATCTGCGGCTTCACCTTGCCCGACGCCACGATCCGGATGATCTTGCGCAGATCATTCAGCGTGGCATGCGCACTGCCAATGAATTCCAGTTCCTTGAGTATCGAAAGCGCCAGATTAAACGGCAGATTGCCCGGCTCTACATTGCCGACAATGACCATGCGGCCGCCTGCCCGCATCGACCGCACGCTGGACGAAAAAGTTGGCGTTCCCGCTATTTCCAATACGCAATCCACACCCACGCCGTCGGTCAGATCGCGCACCTCACGGTGAAAGCCGCCGCCTTCGCCCGCAACAACAACATGATCCGCACCGGCGCGTTGCAGCTCATCCGCCTTGGCAGGCGATGATGTCACACCGATCACTTCCATCCCGGCCAGCGCCGCAAGCTGCACGGCGTGAATGCCGACGCCGCCGGATGCACCGGTGATCAGCACCGTGCTGCCGATCGGCAAACCCGCGCGGCGCAGCGCATGATATCCTGTGCCGATCGCGCAGCTCAGCACCGGAGCGACGTCCATCGGGATCTCGTCGGGCAAGGGCAGCGTGTTCATTTCCGAGGCGACCACATATTCGCCATAACCGCCGGAAAGCTGCTCCCCGTAGAAACCCGGCCCGCTGGTGCAGATGTTTTCCTGCCCGTTGCGACAGGTTATGCAGGTGCCGCAGCCGATCCGCTGGATCATCGCCACCCGGTCACCCACGCGGAACTTCGTGATGAGAGAACCGACCTCAACCACTTCGCCCGCCACTTCGTGGCCCATGACGCAGGGCAGCGGAGTGCTCGGGAAATGCCCGGCCCGGTTCAGCAAATCATGCCCACACACGCCGCAACCCGCCACCCGCACCAGCATCTGGTCGGGCTGGGGCTGCGGCATCGGCACCTCGGTCGTTTCCAGCGTGTCCGGCCCGCCAAAGGCGGCAAGGCGCATCGCCTTCATCAGCCTGCTGCCAGTTGCGCCATCGTCCCCTGAAGGACACGCTCATTATGATATTCGGTGGTGCCATACAGGATTTCCAGATGACGGCCGCGGCGATAGGGGAAATGCAGCGCCATTTCCCACGTATAGCCCATGCCACCGTGAAGCTGCAGCGATTCACGCATGACATGCACCGCCATGCGGTTGGCCTTGGCCTTGCCCATCGAGACGGCCCATTGCCGTTCGGCGCGATCCGCCGAAGCCATGGCCCAGGCCGCGAAATAGCCGCCCGACCGCGCCGTGTTCACATCAACAGCCATGTCCGCGCAGCGATGCTTGATCGCCTGAAATGCACCGATCGGCTGCCCGAACTGACTGCGCTCTTTCACATAAGCGACCGTGGTGTCCAGCATACGCCCGCCGATGCCAGCCAAGCCAAGCGCGGCAATCGTCGCCAATAGGTCGAGCGAGAATTCCCCCGCATCCGGGCCGCCGATCCGTTCGGCCGCAGCATTAGCGAAACTGACTGCGTGATAATCGCCCGTGATGTCGAGCGTTGCTTCACGCGTTGCAACCACGCCTGCGCCTTTCGCATCCACAGCGTAAAGGCCCGGTTCGCCTGCAGCATCATTTGCAACTACCAGCAACATATCGGCGCGGTCTGCGCCTGCAACCAGAAGCTTGCGGCCGCTCAGCGAACCGTCAGCGCCAAGCGAAGTCGAAAACTGCGAGGGATCGTATCCGCCGTTTTTTTCATATGCCGCAAAGGCAACGCGCAATTCGCCCGACGCCAGCTTTTCGAGATTTTCCGCCCGAGCAGCCGCCGCATATTTGGCAAGGATCAGGCTGGCGGCAATCGTATCCGTCACGGTGAGCGGGACCAGAGCAGCGCCAAACTCTTCTGCGATCAAGGCGAAATCGACCATGCCAAGGCCCAAACCGCCCTGATCTTCAGGCACCATGAGCCCAAACAGGCCCAGCTCGGCGAGCTGCGCCCAAAGCGGGCCCTCCAGCGCCACGGGCTCTCCACTGTCGCGGAACAGGTCGATCGGGAATTGCGCCGCCAGGGTGTCCCGCACCGTATCGCGGAACATGTATTGTTCGTCGTTGAAGTCAAAATTCATCGCTAAAGCCTTATTTCGGCAGGCCAAGCACACGCTCGGCGATTATGTTGCGCTGGATTTCCGAAGTGCCGGAATAGATGGTGAAAGCGCGGCTTTGCATGAAGGCCATGGGGAAGCGGCCACGCGCGATCGTGTCCGGATCCTCTTGCATCAGCAGCGTTTCGGGGCCCAGCACTTCCATCGCCATATCGGCCATGTCCTGCGCGACATGGCTCCAGTACAGCTTCATGAGCGAACTTTCGGGGCCGGGCGTCTCGCCCTTGATGGCCTTGGAAAATTCGCGGAGGCAGTTCATTCGCATCAGTTCCAGGTCGACGATAGATTGCGCCAGCCTCTGGCGGATCGCCGGATCGTCGATTGCCCGCCTTGCGCCCAGTTCCACTTCCTGCGCTTTCTCGATCAGCAAATCGAGTTCCTGCTTGAAGCGGATCTGGCGGGCCAGCGCATCTTCCGCACCCCGTTCATAGGCAAGCGTGGTCATGGCGATACGCCAGCCATCGTTCAATTCACCGACCAGGTTTTCCTTGGGAACCCGCACGTCTTCGAAGAAGGTTTCGTTGAATTCCTTCTCACCAGAAATCTGGGTCAGCGGGCGGATGGTGATGCCCGGGCTCTTCATGTCGACCAGAAAGAAGCTCAGCCCCTTGTGCTTCGGCGCGTGCTGATCCGTACGGGCCAGCAGGATGCACCACTGCGAATATTGGGCAAAGCTGGTCCAGATCTTCTGTCCGTTGACTATGAAATCATCGCCGTCGGGTTCCGCGCGGCAGCGGGCGGAAGCGAGGTCAGACCCGGCGTTGGGTTCCGAAAAGCCCTGGCACCACATTTCCTGCGCCGCGAGGATCTTGGGCAGATAGCGTTCGCGTTGCGCTTCATTACCGTGATGTATCAGCGTGGTCGCCGTCAGGTTGCGACCGATCACATTGATCCCTTCCGGTGCCTGCGCACGGGCGCATTCTTCCGCGAAAATACCCTGTTCGACCAGCGTCGCGCCGCGCCCGCCATATTTGGTGGGCCAGCTTATCCCGCTCCAACCGCCTTCGAAGAGCTTGCGCTCCCAATCGATGCGAAAATGCGCGCGCTCGTCCTCGTCTTCGGGCTCGAACACGGTCTTGCCCCAGCCCTGCGGCAGGGCGCTGGCCAGCCATGCGCGCACTTCGTCGCGAAAGGCTTGTTCCTCTTTGGAGTCGTTGAAGTCCATCGTTTACTGCTTCCCAAATTCCGGTGAACGCTTTTCGCGGAAGGCGGCGACGCCTTCGGCGTGATCCGGCGTGGTGTAGGCCAGCGTCTGGGCATAGCCTTCGTACTCGAGCATCTGCTCCAGCGTGGCGTCAGCCGACTTATTGAGCAGAGTCTTGATCATCGCCAGCGCGACCGGCGGACCGGCGGCGATGTCTTCCGCGATCTTGCGTGCTTCGGCCATCAGGTCGTCATGCGGGACAACGTGGTTGACGATGCCCAGATCGAAAGCTTCGGCCGCGCTGATCTTCTTGGCGGTGAAGCACAGTTCCTTGGCCCTGTTCACGCCGACGACGCGGGTGAGGAAATAGAGGCCGCCGAGATCGGGGACGAGGCCCATCTTGGTGAAAATCTGGCTATACATCGCCTTGTCGCTGGAAATGATGAAATCGCAGGCCAGCGCGATATTGAAGCCCGCGCCCACGGCAACACCGTTGACCGCAGCGATCACCGGCTTTTCCAGATCGAACAGCGGGCGCAGGACATTGCGCAGGATGCCGCGGTGGCGCGCACGGCGGGCCAGCAGCTTCATGTTCGGGTCCATGCCGCGCACATCGGCGCCGGCGCAGAAACCGCGCCCTTCACCCGTCAGGATGACGCAGCGCGCTTCGTCGTTGGCGGCGATCTCGCCGATCAGGAAGTTCAGTTCCTTGTACATCTGATCGTTGGTGCTGTTCAACGCGTCGGGTCGGTTCAGCGTGATCGTCGCGACCTTGTTCGTCAGGTCGTATTTGATGGTTTCGAATTCCAAGGCCAAACTCCTCTGGCGAAAATCAGAATGACACTGGGTCGGACGGCTGCGGTTCAGTGAAACACAGGTCGCCCTCCGTCGAATCGGGAATGGCCCACCAATCGGTGGGCATGTGCATGGGTATGCGGAAATCATGCGCCGGAACGACGATGTCGCTGTTGTCCACCACGCGCTGCATCGCCGCGATCCAGTCCCGCTCGCTTTCCGAGCGGATCGGCCCAGCCATGAATGTATCGCCAAGATAGCGCGTCGGCTTGTCCGTGGCGCGCGCATCGGCGGGAAACCAGTATTTGTAATGATCGCCAAGATCCGAAACAAGCGCGGCACGGCCCCTGGCGGTCGTTACCACCGGCACCTGCATGCCCGGCGTATGCGAAGGCACATGCAGGACGCGGAAGCCGTCCAACAGTTCGAAATCGCCATCCTCCAGCTGCAAGCCCTTGGGCCGTTTGCGGCTGAGCAGTTCGGCCATGATGTGCCCCTTGAAATAGGGACGATGGCTGGGCGTCGGGTCAATCGCGTGGAACAGTTCGCTTTTCTGGACCACCACCGTCGCATTGGGGAACAGGTCAGTATTGTCCGCGTGGTCGAAATGCATATGCGTCAGCACGACATGGCTGATATCGTCGGCGGCTAGCCCATGCTCGGCCAGCTTGGCGCGCAGCGCATCGTGCCCACCGCCCCATCCGGTGACCTTGAGCATTTCCTCGATCCGCTTGATGTCCGCCATCCCGCTGTCGACGAGGATGTGGTTTTCCCCGTCGGTCACTAGCCAGACATGCACCGGATCGCGGTGCAGCTTGCCGCCCTGGGGGATATAGAGCTCGCCAATGCGGAGCGAATGGATTTCAAACATCCCGAACCTCTGTTCTGTTCTTGCAAGGCGGCCGCACCGGATGCGCAGCCGCCTCGCATGTGCTGCGTCAATCCTCGATTACCTCGAAACGATCAATGTCCGAAACGCGACCCTGACGTTCGCCATCCGTCCAGATCGCGCGCACGCGGGTGCCCGGCCTGATCTTTTCCTTGGCGCTTTCAAGATCATCGATCTCGATCACGTGGATCATACGGGTGGAAGCGCCGTCGAGCACGATTTCCGCATACACATAGGGCGGTTTGCGCGACTGACCGAGGATTTCCATATTGATGATGGAGCAGCCACGGATGGTGCCGGTGTTCCCGCAGGCCTTCCATGTGCCGGTGCGCTTGTGCGTGATATCGTCCACTTCGCGCGGCGGCAGGAGCGCGTCTTCGCCGTTGGAGGTACGAATGCCAATGATCCGGCCATGTTCGCGGATTTCGTCGAACATGCGACCATAATACGGACCGTATGCGTGCTCAAAATCCAGGCTCATCGAGTAATCGATAACCCCGAGCGGCTCAGCCGGATCGGCAAGATCCGTCACCTTGCCTTCGGGGGCCTCGGGGGCAAGCACAAAACCCTTGATCGCGGTGATCGAAGTGCCTTCATCCCCGTCGCTCCATTGCGCGGCAACGCGCTGGCCGACTGAAAGCACGTCCAGATCTGCCAGGATCCTGTGCGGAAATTCATTGGCGCAACCATCCAGGCGAATAAGCCCGATGACAACGCCGCCAACGCGGGTGAACGCGGTCAGAACACCGGATTCCGGCACCTGCACCAGAGCTTCGGGCTCTTCTCCGTCCACCGGCGAGAAATCCTGGGCCGGCGCGATGACCATCCCGCCGGGAAAGCGCGAACCGACAATACGGCGATTGGGCATTTCAGCCAGAAAGGTGCCCGCCGCCCGGCCAGGGGTCAGCGTGTAAGGCATGCTGATCTGGCTGTGGAAGGTCGGCAGGTCGTGCTTGTATGTTTCAGGTGCTGCAAACATCTGCTTGTCTCCTCAGGCGCTCAGCACGGCGCAGCCGCGCAAATTGGCCCAGCCGCCGCCAGACTGGACGAGCGCGGTCTTGGCGCCCTTGATCTGATGGCTTTCATTGCGTCCCATGACCTGGGTGGCGCCTTCGATCAGACGGATAACGCCCACCGCGCCGATCGGGTTCGCCCCCATGCAGCCGCCCGAGGGGTTGACCGGAATATCGCCGTCAAGCTGCGTCGCACCCGAAGCGACCAGTTCGGCCGCTTCGCCCGGCGGACACAGGCCCAGGCTTTCATAGTAGTTGAGTTCGAAACAGCTGTATGGCTCCTGCAACTCGACCACATCGAACTGGCGGCGCGGATTGGTGATGCCCGCGGCGCGATAGACCCTCTTGGCAGCAATGGCGAGCGGCTCGGACAGCATCAGCGACCGTTCCGGTGCGTTATCCGCTTCGCAGCAATAGGCGATCCCGCGGATCCAGGCCGGCCTGGTGGTGGAATGATGCGCCACCTTATCATTGGCAAGGACGATAGCCGCCGCGCCGTCGGAAATCGGCGGGACGTCCAGCAGCTTGATCGGCCAGCAAAGGGGCTTGGAATTGAGCACGTCCTCGACAGTCACTTCCTTCTTCACATGCGCATAGGGGTTGGCGATAGAGTTTTTGCGATTCTTAACCGAAACCATTGCCGCCGCTTCTTCCGTATGGCCCAACACATCCATGCGCGCTCGCCAGTAGGCAGCCGAAAAGCCCATGATGCCAACCGCGAATTCACGGCCCCAGAAGGGATCGTAGAGGGTGGAGATGGAATATTGGAGCTGCCCTTCCGACAGCTTGTCGTAAGCCACCACAAGGGTGCGCTCCGAATAGCCGCCAGCCACCTGGTAATAGCCCGCCAGCGCGCCGGCAAAACCTGCGCCGCCACCACTGGTAACCCGAACGACAGATTTGCCCTGGGCGCCGATTGCATCGACAACCCATTTTTCCGGCTGATTCACTGCCGCGAACAGGACCGGGCCGGTGGCAACGACCACGGTATCGATCTCGTCCATCGAGAGCTTCGCATCGGCGAGCGCGCGGTTGACCGCTTCGCGGACCAGGCCGGCCTGGCTGACATCAGTCCGGCGCCGAGAGTGATGCGTCTGTCCGACGCCGACAATTCCTACTTCACGGCCCATGATCAAACCTCGAGTGTAAAGACGCAGTTGGTCTGCATAGCGACACCGCCCGTGCCATGGACGACCGCACGACGCGGCGCGTCTGCACCGGGATGCGGTTGCGAAAGCTGCCTGTATGCCTCGGCGAGACGAACCAGCCCGGTGGCCATCAGCGGATCGGCCGGAAGCGCACCGCCCGAACGATTGACCTTGTCGGACATGGCTGCATCCAGCCCCTTGCCCGCATCTGCCAGGCCCAGCCCCTCAAGCACCAGCAATTCGCCGACTGCGGAGCTGGCGCTCACTTCGGCGACATCAGCTTCCGACGGCTTCCAGCCAGCCTTGGCTCCAGCCATCGCGGCGGCCTTGGCCACTGATTCAAGCTGGTTGGCGCTGCGGGCAGAGAATGCATGAGTTTCCATGGAGGTGCCTATGCCGGTGATGATCGCGGGTGCGCGACCGAGACGCACGGCGATGTCTTCTGTGCTCAGCAGCATCGCAACGGCACCGTCGACAGGGCGCGAGATCATCAAATCCGTAAGCGGCGCGGCTGCTTCTGCAGAAGCCAGAACCGTGTCTGCATCAGGCACGGCATCAATGGCCACCTGTCCACCTTCCGCAGCGGCGGCCCAACGACGAGCGACCAGCGCCGCAGCATCCGTGTCCTTGATGCCGTGAGCGGCGAAGTAGCGTTGCGCCTGCATCCCCAGCGCAGCCTTCTGGCCGAAACCGACCGGGCGCTGATAAAATGGTTCGACCATTGAGCCCCAATAGAGATCAATATCCCGCGATTCAGAAGGCTTGCTGTACGCGACGATCAATCCAACCGAAGACGAACCGGCCCGAATCTTGTTGACGCCATAAAGCGCAGCCCACAGTCCATCTTCCTCGACCCGGGCTTCTTCCTTGTGATGCGCACCAAGCGCGCCAAGGAAACCACAGTTGGAAATCGATCGACCGTCCAGCACGTCACTGCCGGAATCGATGATGAAATCGACATCGTCCAAAGTCAGGCCAGTACCCTTGAACACGTCGAGCACGACCGCAGAAATCAGGTCGATGTGCTGCGCGCTATCCCAGGCCGGTCGGAGCTGGGTCATCGAAGTGGAAACAATGCCTACGCGGGGCATGCTCATGCGAACCTCCCCCTCAGCGCCAATTGCAATCTGATCATGGCCACCTTTCCCAAACAGCGCCACCCAGACATCAAGCGGCGCGAACAGCCGACAAGGGCATTACTGCCGATGTGCTGCGACTCGATCTCGATAAGTTTGAGCTGAGACAGAGTCAACCGGATTATCGAAAAAAACTCGGCTTTTGGAGGGCACTGAAACATCTGTGCTGGCTTTTCCAATTTGCCCTCTCAATGCCACTCCCCGTCTGGCCTCTTGCGAATAATCCGCATCAGGGGATTGATCCGCTCATCGGTCATCAAATTGCGCCGGTCGCCCCTGCAAGAACGCCTGCACCCCTTCCTGACTGTCTCTGGTTGCCACAAGGTCCGCCGAGAGCGCCTGTGCATCAAGATAAGCTTCCATCCAGCTTTTACCTTCCAGCCGGGTGGAAGCAATCTTGCGCGCCTGAATGGACGGCAAACTTTTCGCCGCGATCTGCCCTGCCAGTTCGAGCGCCTTCGGCATCACCTCGTCGCGCGGAACGACGTAATTGAGAAAACCTGTGGGTTCGAGTTCGCGGGCGGTGAACTTGCGGCCCGTGAACAGGATTTCGCGCATTTTCGCCTCGGGCATCTTTAGCATGGCGAAGAGCCCACCGCCGCCGCACACCAGCCCATAATCAATTTCGGGACAGGCGAATTTGGCATCTTCTGCTGCAACCCGCATATCGCACAACCCGGCCAGGATCATCCCGATCCCGATCGCCGAACCATTTACTGCCGCGATCACCGGACGAGTGAGCTTATAGAAGCTGGGCAGCTTCTCATTGATGAAACGATAACGCTCCTTACGGCGAGCGGTGTCCATTCCGACAAAATCGTTGAGGTCGGCACCCCCGCACCAGGCACGCGCATCATCGCGAGCAGCCAGCACCAGCACCCTTATGTCAGTTCCGCTCTCCACTCGCTCGCTCAGCGCGCCAATATCTTCATAAACGGAGAGCGAAACGGCGTTTACCGGCGGCCGGTCAAGCGTGGCAACCCCGACCCCGTTTTCATGCCGTTCAAGCACCAGGGAACCGAAACTTTCCACGCGCTGTCCTTTCTTTCGGTTCTCCGCCATCCACCTGGGTGCATTTGCGGGCGATCGACAAATCCATGCGGCTTTCAGGCTATCGCGTTTGCCCGAACAAGGGAAGCCGAAGAATGATCGAATCTGTTTGACCCGCCCCAACGGCTGACATAATCCACTGCTGGAAGGGATGTGATATGGCAACAATTGTTAGGCGTACGCTTGCTCTGGTGCTCATGGCCATCGGGCTCGCAGTCGGCATTGGCGGCATTATCCTGATTTCATTGGGCGGCTCAGCTTATTATTTGCCCGGGGGCATCGCGGTTGCGGCAAGCGGCCTGGGGCTGTGGCGCGGAAGGCCGTGGGCCGGCTGGCTTTACGCCGCATTCCTCGCGCTAACTATCCTGTGGGCATTGTGGGAAGTCGGACTTGATGGCTGGCAACTGACCGCGCGGATCATCGGGCCCGCGGTGTTCGGCCTGCTTTTCGCCCTGCCTGCAATGCGCAGGGTCATTGGCAACGGCGGCTGGGGGGCCAGTGGCGCGGCGCTCGCTGGTTTTCTGCTCGTCTTCGGCGCATCTCTGCAATCACCGATGGATGTAGCGGCATCCGCCGCGCCCAAACAACGCCCGACGGCGTTGGCCGGAAATCCCGGCGAATGGCCGGTCTGGGGGCGGGACAAGGCAGGCACCAGATTTTCGCCGCTCGAACAGATCACGCCTGCCAATGTCAGTAAGCTCAAACCCGCCTGGGAATATGACACCGGCTACGACCCGATGAGCGACGCGGCGCCCAGCCCGCTGCAGGCGACACCGCTGATGGTCGATGACAGATTGTTCCTGTGCACGCAGACGAATGTCGTGGTGGCGCTCGATCCCGACACCGGCAAGGAGTTGTGGCGCTATGATCCCAGAGTGGACCCGGCCAGTGGGACTGCGGTGCGCACCTGTCGCGGCGTTGCCTATTACGAGAGTGCGGTCGCAAAGGTCGGCGAAGCCTGCGCGCGCCGGATCATCACGGGAACCTTCAATGCTCAGCTGATCGCACTGGATAGCAGAACCGGCGCGCCTTGTGCCGGGTTCGGCAATGGCGGCATTGTCGATCTCAAGGAAGGCATGGGCGAAGTCCTCCCCGGCTTCTATTACACCAGTTCGGCTCCCACCATCGTACGCGGCACCGTCGTTCTGGGCGGTTGGGTCATGGATAATGTCAGCGCTGATGAGCCTTCGGGCGTCATTCGCGGTTTCGACGCCGAGAACGGCAAGCTGCGCTGGGCCTGGGACGCTGGCAATCCGGCCAACAGCAAGGGCGCACCAGCAGGCAAATGGTACACCCGCTCGACCCCCAACAGCTGGGCGCCGATGAGCGGGGATGAGGAACTGGGCATGGTCTATGTTCCAACCGGAAACCCCGCGCCCGATTACTTCGGTGGTTTGCGTTCGCCCGCCAGCGAAAAATTCGGCAGCTCGGTGATCGCGCTTGATGCGCAAACCGGCGCGCTGCGCTGGAACTTCCAGACCGCGCATCATGATTTATGGGATTATGACGTCGCTTCCCAGCCGACCCTGTTCGACTTCCCTGGCAAGTCAGGCCCGGTCCCGGCGCTGGCCCAGCCGACCAAGCGGGGTGAACTGTTCGTGCTTGACCGGAGAACCGGCAAGCCGCTGACCAAAGTCACCGAAAAAGCAGTGCCGCAACGCGGCAAGGCACCGGAAGAACGGCTCTCCCCGACCCAGCCCTTCTCCACCGGCATGCCCAGCTTTGCGGGCGATGTGCTGGCCGAGAAGGACATGTGGGGCATCACACCGATCGATCAGCTCTATTGCCGGATCTGGTTTCGCAAACTGCGCTATGACGGCCCAGCCACACCGCCAGGCCTCGATGAAGCCATCATCTATCCGAGTATTGGTGGCGGGATGAACTGGGGCGGCGTCGCCTACGATCCCGAGCGTCGGATCATGATTGTCAATTCGCTTTATTACGCCAGCCTTGTCAAACTGATCCCGCGCGCAGAAGCGGACCGCCAGATCGCCGCTTCGGCGAAAGCCGGCACCAGCCACGATATTGCGCTTGCCGCCGCCCCGTTGCCGATGAGCGGCACACCCTATGGGGCCAAGGTGCGGGGTTTCACCTCGCCGCTGGGCACGCTTTGCCATGCCCCGCCCTATGGCAAGATTTCCGCGATCGACATGGATACGCAGAAACTGCTGTGGGATCGGCCCGTGGGCACGACCCGCGACAGCGGACCACTGGGTCTTGAGGTCAGCCTGCCGATCCGCATGGGCATGCCCGGCTTTGGCGGCTCCATGATGACCCGCAGCGGCCTGATCTTCTTCGGTGCCCAGAAGGAACGGACTTTCCGTGCCTTCGATACCGCGACCGGCAAGGTGCTGTGGTCGGACCGCATGCCTGCATCCGGCAATGCCAACCCGATGACCTATGTCGGGCCGAAAACCGGACGGCAGTTCGTCGTGATTGCCGCCAGCGGGCATGTCACCTCGCAATCGATGCCGCTAGGGCGGACATTCAGAGCTTATTCTTTACCGGAGGAGAAATAATAATGCCAACTTTAGACGTGAGCCCGTTTAGCCCGCCTGAACTCATGGCGAAGGCACGCAGCGATGACGAACGCGAATGGGTCCCCGCCGCCATGGAAGGTGTGTGGATGCGGCCGTTGCTGTTCGATACGGTCTCAGGGGCATGGGTTAACGTAACCCGCCTGGAACGCGAAGGCTTTATCAGCCGTCATGCTCACCCCTGCCAGGTACACGCCTATGTCCTATCGGGTCAGTGGCATTATGCGGAACGGGACTGGATTGCGAAAGCGGGCGACTATCTTATGGAACCGCCTGGCGATATTCATACACTGATCGGCATGGAGGGTGGTTCCGAAACCCTATTCTGGATTGGCGGAACCCTGGTGGAACTGGACGAACAGGGCAACACC
>JAURML010000010.1 GCA_030830695.1 Caenibius sp.
CGGCCATGCTGCGCGGCCTTTATGACTGGACCATGGCCAAGGCGGCGCATCCGCACGCGGTCGCCTGGCTGGCACTGTTCAGCTTCGTCGAAGCCAGTTTCTTCCCCGTCCCGCCGCATCCGCTGCTGGGGCTGATGTGCCTTGCCGAACCGAAGAAGGCGGTCCGTTTCGCGCTGGTGGCGACGCTGGCCTCGGTCGCGGGCGGATTGCTCGGCTATGCGATCGGCTGGGGGCTGTATGACACGATCGGGGTGCAGCTGCTAGGCTGGCTGGGAATGAGCGAGAGTTTCCCGGTCGCCGCCTGCCACCTGCGCGAATACGGGGCCGAAATCATCATGATCAAGGGGGCGACGCCGATCCCCTTCAAGCTGCTGACGATCACCGCAGGCTTCATTCACATGAACCTGGTCAGTTTCGTCCTTGCCAGCCTCGTTTCCCGTTCGATCAGCTTCCTGATCGTGGGCGTGCTGTTCCGCCTGTTCGGCCGCCCGATCAAGGCCTTCATTGACAAATATCTGGGGCTGGCCACCGCCGGTTTCGTGGTGGTGGTGGTCGCAGGCTTCATCGCCGCGTCCTATCTGGGCGGGGGCGATGCTGCCTCGCAGCAACGCTGTGCCAATGCGGCACAGGCCGGGGTCAGATAATCCCCACGGCCTTGCCGGCGCGTTCAAACATGCCCAGAATTTCCTCCACCTGCTCGGCGCTGTGTTCGGCGCAGAGCGAGCAGCGCAGCAGCGTCATGTTCGCGGGCGTTGCGGGCGGGCGGGCCAGATTGACGTAAAGCCCTTCCTTCAGCAGCGCCTCCCACATCGCCGCGCCCCGTTCCAGATTGGGCATGATGACGGCGACAATCGCGCTCTGCGGTTCCTGCGTGCCGAGCTGGAAGCCCAGCGCCTGCAGACCGCCGTGCAGGCGCCGCGAATTTTCCCACAGATGCGCGCGCTTGTTCGATCCGTGCATCAGCTTGCGGATCGAGGTGGCGGCGGTTGCCACCACGCTGGGCGGCAGGCTGGCGGTGAACACATAGGGCCGGCACACCAGCCGCATGATCTCGAACTTCGGGTGATTGGAGACGCAGAAACCGCCGACCGTGCCAACGCTCTTGGAAAAAGTGCCGATCACGAAATCGACCTGGTCAAGGACACCCTGGTCTTCGGCCACCCCGCGCCCATGTTCGCCGATGAAGCCCATCGAATGCGCTTCATCGACCAGCACCATCGCGCCATGCTTCTTCGCGATGGCCACCATTTCGGCCAGCGGGGCGACATCGCCGAGCATGGAATAGACGCCTTCCAGCACCACCAGTATGCCCGCGCCTTCGGGCACACGCTTCAGGCGTCTTTCCATCGCCTCGAGATCATTATGCTTGAAGGGCACAACTTCGGCATCGCCCATCTTGCAGGCATCCCAGATTGAGGCATGGCTGTCGATGTCGAGGATGATGTAATCGCCCTTGCCGGCGATGGTGGAAATGATTCCGAGGTTCGCCTGATAGCCGGTCGAGAAGACCATTGCGTGATCCATGGCGTAGAATTCGCACAGTGCCGCCTCGACCTCGCGATGGCCCTGATAGGTCCCGTTGAGAACACGGCTGCCGGTGGTGCCCGATCCGAAATCGTCCAGCGCCTTCTTGCCTGCCGCGATCACGTCGGGATCGAAGGTCATCCCCATGTAATTATAGGTTCCCAGCAGAATCGTGTCGCGCCCGTTGCACACCGCCTGCGTGGGCGAGAGAACCCGCTCCATCACGAGGTTGAACGGGTCTTCCACCCCGCCTGCCAGCAAGGTTTCGCGCTGCTGAATCAGCGCGTCGAATTTCGAGAAGAGATCGTTCATGCCCGGTGTCAGCCCTGCAGCTTGCATACTGCGTCGACCAGCTGGCCGTAATTCTCGATCTCGGCCTGCTGGTTCATGCTGATGATGATGTCGAACTCGTCCTCGATCGCGGCGACGAAATCCATCACCGTCAGGCTGTCGAACTCCAGATCTCCGGCAAAGCTCGTCGCGTCGTCCACGCGCGCGCCTTTCTTGTTGAAGGGTTCGATCAGGGCACGGATGCGGCTGTCAGTTTCGTCACGGGTCATTTGGCGTTCCTCACACGGGATTGCGGCGCAAAAGCGGCGATGCGGCGTGAATGTCAAGCTCGGGCAGGGGACAAAGCGCCATCGCGTCGCTCAGACCAGGCTCTTCACGGCGGCCATGAAGGGGCCGATGGAGACAGGTTTGGCGAGGTAACCCTCGGCGCCAGCTTCGCGGATGCGTTCTTCATCGCCCTTGCCGGCATAGGCGGTCACGGCCAGCACGGGGATCGCGCGCAGGCTGGAATCCCGTTTGATCTGGCCGATCAGGTCAAGGCCGGAAATATTGGGCAGCTGGATGTCCATGATGATCAGGTTGGGGATGAAGGACCGGGCCTGGTCCAGCGCGTCCAGCCCGTCAGCCACCGGCTGGACAGCGAAGCCATTGGCGACCAGCACATCGCAGAACAATTTGCGGTTGAGGTCGTTATCCTCGACAACGAGTATGCGTTTTGCCACTTGGTCCTCGATCCGGTTACACAATGTGTTTATGAGTTTGGCGGGACAGATACAATTCTTGGCAATCAACCATCCACGGCCCCAGATGCCCGCACGCTCGCCTTGTCGGCGCTGGGCTGGACCTTGTCCGATGAACAGCGGGCTGCGCGCCTGCTCGACCTGACCGGTTTGACGCCCGATCGGCTGAAAGCCGGGCTGGATGACCCTGCGGTACTGGGCGCGGTGCTTGATTTCCTGTGCGCGCACGAGCCTGATCTGATCGAGGCGGCAGGTGCGCTCGATGTCGAACCGGCGGTGCTTGCTGCTGCTGCGCGCAGGCTTGGCGCATGAGCCGTCCGCTGGTCATCACCGATTGCGACGAAGTGCTGCTGCACATGGTCATGCATTTCCGCGACTGGCTCGATGAAGCGCATGATATCGAACTGAACCTCGCGGGGCGCACCTTTGCCAACGCGATGCGCAGGCGCGGAAGCGAAACGCCGCTGGAACAGGCTGAAATCTGGACCCTGCTTGACGGTTTTTTTGACGATGAGATGCACCGGCAAACGCCAATTCCGGGCGCGGTGGAAGCTGTGGCAACGCTGGGCGAACAGGCCGATGTGGTGGTGTTGACCAATCTTTCGGATCACCGCCGCGATGACCGGGTTCGCCAGCTTGCGAGCCACGGGATCGAGGCGCGGGTCTTTACCAATCTTGGCCCCAAGGGTCCGGCGATTCGTCAGATCATTGCCGAATACCGGCCCAGCCGGGCCATCTTCATCGACGATCTGGCACAGCATCACGAATCCGCAGCCGGGGAAGTGCCTGAGATAACGCGCCTGCATCTGGTCGGCGAGCCGAGCATCGCCGACTTCATTCCCTGCGCGCTGGAGCAGGGTCATGCGCACGCGAGGATTGACAATTGGGCAGAGGCCTTGCCGTGGCTGCACGAAAGATTGCATGAGGCACAACGATGAGCATTGAACAGAAACTTGCTGAACTGGGAATAACGCTGCCCGCACCTGCAGCCCCGGTCGCTGCTTATGTTCCGGTCGTTATCCATGGCGGGCTGGCGCATATCTCCGGCCAGATTCCCTTTGTCGAGGGTGCGCTGGTGCTCGGTCGGCTTGGTGAAGGAATGAGCGCGGAGCAAGGCGCTGCCGCCGCGCGCGCCTGCGGTTTGATGATCCTGGCCCAGGCGCGGGCCGCGCTCGGCTCGCTTGATCGGGTGGAGCGGGTCGTCAAGCTTGGCGGGTTCGTCAATTGCACCGCGGATTTCACGGACCAGCCCCGGGTCATCAACGGTGCATCGGAATTGATGGTCGAAGTCTTCGGCGAGGCTGGCAAACACGCCCGCAGCGCCGTGGGTGTGCCCAGCTTGCCGCTGGGCGTGGCGGTCGAGGTGGACGCAATTCTTGCTGTTCGCGGCGCTTGATCGCTGGCGCGCGCCCGCGCCTGCCGCAGACCGGGTCGGGTGGCTGGGCCAGTCGATCTATGCACATCGCGGCTTGCACGGAAACGGACGGATCGAGAATTCGCCTTCGGCCTTTTCCGCCGCCATCGAGCGGGGGCTCGGCATCGAATGCGACGTTCAGCGCAGCGGCGATGGCCAGGCCATTGTCTTCCACGACTGGGAGCTTGACCGGCTGACCGGCGAAAGCGGCCGGGTGGCGACACGTAATACGGCTCAATTGCAGCAAGTACGCCTGTCAGGCGCCGACGATTGCATCCCTACCTTGCGCGATCTGCTGGCCCTGGTCGCAGGCAAGGTGCCGCTGCTGATCGAGGTCAAATCAAGGCGGGATACGCGCATTGCTGCGCTGTGCCTGGCGGTGCGGCGCGATCTCGAAGGCTATCGCGGACATCACGCAGTGATGAGCTTCGATCCGCGCGTGTCGCGCTGGTTCGCCCTTCAATCGCCCGAAACGGTGCGCGGGCTGGTCGTAAGCGAGGAAGGGGCGCGAACGCTGGGGGGGCATCTGCGCCGCCACGGCGCATTATGGCATGCCCGGCCCGATTTTCTGGCCTATGATGTACGCGATCTGCCCAGCCGCTTTGCCAGCGCCCAACGGAGGCGCGGGCTGCCGGTGCTGACCTGGACGGTGCGCAATACCGAACTGCGCGAACGCGCGGCACAGCATGCGGACGCACCGATTGCCGAGGGTGCAGGCCTGCCTTGAGCGAGGTGGACCCTCTGGCCGCGCGCATCTGCGACTCAGTCAGCGCGCTGGATGCGGCGCAATGGGATGCGCTGGCCGGAACCGACAATCCGTTTGTCAGCCATGCCTTTCTGACCGCGCTTGAGGATTCGGGCAGCGTTGGCCGGGGTACCGGCTGGTCGCCCGCCCCGATCGTGATCAAAGCGGCGGATGGGGCGCTGCTGGCGGCAATGCCATCCTATCTGAAATCGCACAGCCAGGGTGAATATGTTTTCGACCATGGCTGGGCGGATGCGTGGCATCGCGCGGGCGGACGCTATTACCCCAAGTTGCAGATCGCCGTGCCCTTCACCCCGGCCACGGGGCCGCGTCTGTTGCTGCGCGATCCGGCACTGGCCGGGCCCTTGCTGCGCGCAGCCGAAACGCTGTGCCGTGAACAGGGGTTCTCCTCGGCTCATGCGACTTTCATCGAAACCGCCCAGACCGCATTGTTCGAGCAGGCCGGCTGGCTGCTGCGCAATGACATCCAGTTCCACTGGGAAAACCGGGGCTATGGTTCGTTTGATGATTTCCTGGCGGCGCTCGCTTCGCGCAAGCGCAGGGCGATCCGCAAGGAGCGCGCCGCCGCGCAGGAGGGGGTGGAAATCCGCCAGCTGTCCGGTGCGGATATTGCGGCGCGCGACTGGGATGCATTCTGGATATTCTATCAGGACACCGGCGCGCGCAAGTGGGGTCAGCCCTATCTGACGCGCGCGGCATTCACGCTGTTTGGCGAACGCATGAAGGACCAGATCCTGCTTGTCATGGCCTATCGCGATGGCGCGCCGATTGCCGGTGCGCTCAATTTTGTCGGGGGAAGTGCGCTCTACGGGCGCTACTGGGGCTGCGTCGAGGACAAGCCCTTTCTGCATTTCGAGCTGTGTTATTATCAGGCGATTGACGCGGCAATCGCACGGGGCCTCAAACGGGTCGAGGCTGGCGCGCAGGGCGGGCACAAGCTGGCCCGCGGTTACGAGCCGGTGCGGACCTGGTCAGCGCATTGGCTGGCGGACCAGCATTTTCGCGATGCGGTCGCGAGA
>JAURML010000104.1 GCA_030830695.1 Caenibius sp.
AATACCACCACCGTTCCGC
This sequence comes from Caenibius sp., assembly GCA_030830695.1. Lineage (GTDB taxonomy): Bacteria > Pseudomonadota > Alphaproteobacteria > Sphingomonadales > Sphingomonadaceae > JACKKV01. Next base: position 20 of record JAURML010000104.1, read on the forward strand.
CCAATGCCATGCTGGCCAGTGCGAGCGGCCCTGCGGCGTGCGTCATCGGTGCGGCCACGCAGTTCACTGGCGGGGTTTTCATGGGCATCGAGGCAACGAGGCTGGACACCAGAGCCTGCCAGTTGCCGTTCGAGAGCATCACGCCCTTGGACCTGCCGGTCGTGCCCCCCGTGTTGGCGAGGAACGCCAGTTCCTCCGCTGCCCCGTTCCGCCGCTGCGGCACGGGTGCCGGGTCCACGGCGCGTTCGGAAAGTTCGAAATCGCAATCCGCAATCGGGCCATCGAGCGCTATGAACCTGCGGATGCGCGTACATTCCTTGCGCAGAATGGGCACCCGGTCGGCGACTTCCTGCGCGACGAACAGCGTATCAATGTCCAGCAGGTCGAACAGGTATGCATTTTCCATCACGCCCGCGCGATGATTGGCCATTGCCCACACGCCATCGGCCCGCAGGATGCCCAAAATCGCCTCGAACGCGACTGCTGCGTTGCCGCTCAGCACCGCCGCATGGGCACCCGGCGCGAAGCCGTCCGCAATCAGCATGTTGGCGATACGGCGCGATGCTTCGGCCACTTTGGCATAGGATTTGGTCTGGCTGTCCGTCACCAGACAGGGACGCCGCGCCGCGATACGCAAGCCGCGATCGAAGAAATCGATCATCCGCATCACGCAGCCCTCTCTCAGCGTCGCATGGTCATTTCGAAGTCAGCCGAACGGATCTGCACAAATGGCGTATTGGCGACCTTCATCAAACGGCTGACCTGCGCCAGCTCTGGCGATGACAGGGTCGGGTAATCGCGCGCGACCGGTCCGGCGCGGCGCATGGCATCGATTTCGGAAGCGGGCACCAACGCGCGCAGGATCAGTTCGTCATCATCGTCGCCCGTGCCGTGGCGGCGGCGAAGTTCGTCAGCATCGGGCTGTTCCGGCGGGCTGGCGAGAATCTCCTTCGCCCGCGGCGTGGCCATGATCCGGTCCATGACATCGCCATCGATCGGCGCCACCGGATCGCCGTAGAACCCGGCCGCATACTGGATGACCTCGTCCGGCACGACGGAGTAACGCTTGCCGGTGACAATGTTCAGCACCGCCATCGTTCCCACGATCTGCGCGAAAGGCGTCGCCATTCCGGGATAGCCCAGCTCGCGGCGGACGGTGGCCACTTCCTCCAGCACCTGCGGAAGCCTGTCGGACATCTTCTGATCCGCCAGCTGCGAACGCAGCGTGCCCATCATTCCGCCCGGAATCTGGTGGCGCAGCGCGGTGACGTCGTATTCGAAATGCTGGTTGACCAGGAAGCCGGCAGCCTTGCCTACCCGCTCGAAATGGTCCGAAACGGCCTGCAGCTTGCTTGTGTCGATGTTGTGGGTATGCCCCATCATCTCGACGTTCTTGGTCATGATCTCGATCGATGGAATCGACGGGCCATTGGCCATCGAGCGGACTGCCGTGTGCAGGACGGTGACGCCGAATTCGATGGCGTCCATATAGCTCTTTGCGGATTGCCCCAGCATGTTGTTGGCATGCATTTCAATCGGCTTGCCACGCGCCTTGGCGACGATGGCGGGAACCAGGGTGGAGATCCGTTCCCGGTCCAGCACGCCGCCGGTATCGTACAGCAGCAGGCTGTCCACTTCGGGCAGGGCAGAAAGCTTGTCCGCCTTGTCGGCGTAATATTCATCGGTATGGACCGGGGAAAGTGTGAACAGCATCGTCCCGGCGATCTGGCAGTTGTGGCGCTTCGCCACTTTCGCCAGGCGGTGCATCTTCTCGATGTTGAAGAGCACGTCATAGAGCCAGAAGCTGCGCATTCCGTGCACGCAAAGCCGTTCCACCCAAAGGTCCATCAGGGCGTCGGGCGTGAACCCGAAAGTGACCGAGCCATTGGAACGGCAACCGGCGCGCAGCGGGGTTTTGGGCATGGATTCCACCAGCAGGTCCATCCCGGCCCACGGGTCTTCGCGGCGGCGCTTGATCAGCACCTCGAACAGCGAGGAACCGCCAAGGCTGATGATTTCATAGCCGGTTTCATCGATGATCGGCGTGACGGGGAGGGCCATGCCCGCCTGCATCTGCATGCCCCACAGGCTTTGCTGCCCGTCGCGCATGGTTTCGTCCAGAAACTTGATATGAGCCATGTGTCTACTCCATCGCCCCTGCAAGGATGTGTCTACTCCATCGCCCCTGCAAGGACAGTCTTCTCCAGCCAGCGCGTGTGGATGCGGTTGGCCATGAAATCGGGGTGGCTGACGATTTTGGCATGCAGCGGCAGCGTGGTTGGCACGCCCTCCACCGCAAAACCGCCAATCGCCGCGCCGAGCTTCGCCACCGCATCCTCGCGGCTGGTGCCATGCACGATCAGCTTGCCGACCATGCTGTCATAGAAGGGCGGAATGGTTGCGCCCGCGGTAATGTGGCTGTCCAGCCGGACACCTTCGCCCTGCGGCACATCCCATCGGGTGACCGTGCCCGGAACCGGCATGAAATCCCGGGTCCAATCTTCCGCATTGATGCGGCATTCGATGGCGTGGCCGGCAAGGACGACCTCATCCTGCGTCAGGCTCAGCGGGGCGCCCGTTGCGATCCGCAGCTGTTCCTGCACCAGATCGAAACCGGAGATCATCTCGCTCACCGGATGCTCCACCTGGATCCGGGCATTGACCTCGATGAAATAGACTTCCTGCCGGGCCACGTCGTAGAGGAACTCGGCCGTACCGGCATTGCGGTAATTGACGCTGGCGGCCAGAGCCACCGCCGCTTCGTGCAGCTTTGTCCGCAAATCCGGCGACATGGCGGCGCAGGGCGCTTCCTCCACCAGCTTTTGATAACGCCGCTGAACGGAACAGTCGCGTTCGCCAAAGTGGATGACGTTGCCTTGCCCGTCGCCCATCAGCTGGACTTCAACATGGCGTGCCTCGGGCACGAAGCGTTCCATGAACAGCGTGCCGTCGTTGAACGCGGCGAGCGCTTCGGCGCTGGCCTTGGCGAGCCCGGCCTCGACCTCGCGGGCGTCATGCGCGATCACCATGCCGCGTCCGCCGCCACCGGCCGAAGCCTTCAGCAGAACGGGGTAGCCAAGCTCCTCCGCGGCCCTGACCGCTTCCGCCGCACTGGCGATCTCGCCGGTGCCGGGCACCAGCGGAACGCCCGCCGATT
>JAURML010000011.1 GCA_030830695.1 Caenibius sp.
CTGGTGATCGATTATGCGCCCGGCGAATCGATCGTCGAATCCAAATCGCTGAAACTGTTTCTGGGCAGCTTTCGCAATCATCACGGCTTTCATGAAGCGGTGACGGTGGGGATCGGCCAGCGCCTGTTCGCGGAAATGCAGCCGCGCTGGCTCAGGATTGGCGGATACTGGTATCCGCGCGGCGGCATCCCGATCGACGTGTTCTGGCAATCGGGTGAGGCGCCTGCCGGCCTGTGGGTGCCCGATCAGGGGGTCGCACGCTATCGCGGGCGGGGCTAGGCGCGACATAGTGACCGCCAGACCGCCGCGCCAGCCTTCGCCGCCCGCATAAGCGGCCATGCGCAGGCTTTACCTCGTCCTTGGCCTGTTCAGCGTCGCGCTGGGCGCGATCGGCATTTTCCTGCCGATCCTGCCCACGGTACCCTTCCTCATCCTCGCCGCCTGGTGCTTCGGCAAATCCAGCCCCCGCTTTGAACAGCGCCTGCTCGATCATCCGCAATTCGGCGCGGCGATCAGGGCATGGCGGGAGAAGGGCGCAATCGGGCGTAACGGCAAATTGGGCGCCAGCGTGGCCTTTGCCACATCCTTTCTGCTCGCCCTAGCGCTCACCCCCTGGCCCTGGCCGCTGCTGGCGCTGGGCGTGGGGCTGATTGCGGGGAGCTGGATCTGGACCCGGCCCCTGCCCTGAGCGCGGGGCCAGCGGCCGCTTACATCGGGCCGAGGCCGAAGCCGGCGCGTTCCTTGTTGATATAGGCGCGGCACATTTCGCCCATCTTGATGATGTAGATCGCGGTGGGCGCGGCCCCGGCGAAGCGGTTGTCCTGATAGGCCGTGGTGATCCGGTCAGCCAGCAGCGAGGAATTGGTCTGCTGCGCGATCAGGCATTCGGTCCGGCCCTTCTTGGCCAGCGCATTGACCAGCGTATCGTCCACGAAAATATAGTTGAGGCTGTCATTCAGCCCCTGGACGTAAGCGGCCTTGGATTCGGGGGACAGCGCCATCCAGCCATCCTTGGTGTTGACAAAGCCCGCCGCCCGCACGGGCAGGCCAGCGGCAAACGATGCGGCAAGGGCAAGGGGCAGGGCAAGCAGGCGAAGAATGGCGGGCTTCATGAAATGCACTTTCCTGTCTCGGGCATGGTTCGTCGGGCCAATGGGCTCAGCCAGAATATCGTCTATCTTGCGCTGATGATGCGGCGGGTGACCGTCGTTTCCGAAATCGGCCTGATCTGCGATGTGAAACCGCATGCGGTGGCTGACACTTATGGCCTGCCGGTCTGGTCAGTCGAAGAAGCGGTCAATCATTGCGATGTCGTGATCGAGCTTGGATCGCGCAGCTTTCACAGCGAACATGTGCAGCGGCTGCGCAAGCGCGGTGGCAAGCTGGTCAGCTTTGTTGCGGGCAATGTCATGGCCTTCAACTTCGAGGCGCTGGCCCATGGCAAGCATTCGGGCGAGAACCTGGTCAAGCATGGTTTCGATGCCGTGTGGCTGCTGCCGCAGCACTGGCACATGTGCCGTTCCTATTGCGCGATCACCAGTTCGCCCAATGTCCATGAGATTCCTGTCCTGTGGGACCCGATCTTCCTCAACCAGACTGCCGGAATATTCAAAAAGAACATCTTCTGGCGCGAACCCGAGGGCGGAAAATACACCTTGGGTTGCTTCGACCCCAATGTGAACGTGCTCAAGACGTTCCACTTGCCGCTGCTGGTCAGCGAAGAAGCCTATCGCATCGACAAGTCACGGATTGACCGGCTACTGCTGTTCGGATCGCTGCGCCTGAAGGAAAGCCAGCACGTCACCGAAATGATCCTGGCCACGGATATTGGCGCGGATGGGCGTGTTTCGCTGGAAGACCGGCACTCGCTGGTTCATGTCATCGGCTCGAACGTCCATGCGATCGTGACGCATCAATGGGAAAACAATCGTAACTATCTCTATTACGAAATCCTCTACATGGGCTGGCCGCTGATCCACAACGTGCCCGCACTGGGCGAGGCCGGCTATTTCTTCGAGGATTTCAATCCCCAGCATGGTGGCCAGGTTCTTGCCGATGCGCTGGCGGGCCATGCCAGCAATCGGATCAAGCAACGCGATGCGGTGCGCGAAGCACTGTGGAGCGTGAGCGTGGACAATCCGCAGTTGCAGGATCGCTATGCCGAACTGCTGTTGCAGGTCATGGGCTGAACAATCGCGAGGGATGATCAGATGAAACGCTATAACGTCGCGATTTCGATGGATTTCATGGAAGGTGCCTTCGGGGGCATCTTCACTAATGGTCTGCGCCAGAACAATATTTTCCTTTACCGCATGTTTCGGGCTTCGGCCAATTGCAACAAGGTGTGGATCCTCAATTCGGGCACTCACGAATACAAGTTCGAGGATGGCGTGCTGGGGATCGAACCAGATGCGATCGTCCGGTTCGATGCCATCAAGGATGAGCTGGACTACCTGCTGGTGGTTGGCACCCGGCCTGGCCCCGATCAGCTGAAATATCTGCGCACCCGGGGGTGCAAGATCATCTTCTACAAGGGCGGAAACAGCGCGATCCTGTCCATGGAAGGCGTCGCGGACCCGGACATCGACAAATATGGCGAACGCTATTTCGACCGGGATCTGTACGACACGATCTGGATGACGCCGCAGCACATGCGCAGCTATGCGGGCTGGGCGAAGACGATCTACCGCATTCCGGTTCATGAAGTGCCGCAGGTCTGGGATTCCAGCCTGCTGGAACTGCAGGACGAGATGACCCGTGGCAGCTATGGCTACAAGAAGAAGAAGCGGGGAGAAAAGTGGAAGATCGGGGTGACCGATCCCAACATCACCGTGATGAAGACGGTGCATATGCCCGCGCTGGTCTGCGAAGCGGCCTATCGCAAGCGGCCGGCGGCTTTTGAGAAGATCTACATCACAAATTCCTTGCAATTCATGCAGGATGCCCATTTCATCAGTTTCATGGAAGCGCTGTCTGCGGCGGTCAAAGGCGTGATGAGCGTGGAGCAACGCTTCATGCTGTTCGATTTCCTCGCCAAACATGTGCAGGCGATCGTGACTCATCATTGGGAAAACGGGCTGAATTACCTCTATTACGAGGTGCTTTACGGAAATTATCCGCTGATCCACAATTCCGAGTTTCTTGCTGACTATGGCTATTATTACAAGGACTTCGATGCGGAGGACGGCGCGCGAGCATTGCTGGAAGCGATGCGGGTGCATGATCGCAATCTGGATCAATACATGGCTAGGAACGCGGAATTGTTCGCCAGGCTCAATCCGGCTGCGAAGGATACGATCCGCCTTCACGAGAAGCTGATGTACGCAATCTGACGTTGACGTCAGTTCCAGCACGCAAAAAGGCCCGGCGCTTCGGGGAAGCACCGGGCCAGTTCACGTCCCCGAGGGCGGGACGATCAGCGCAGCAGGGAGAGGACGTTCTGCTGGCTCTGGTTCGCCTATCGCCGCATCGAACTCGACGCACAGGTCGAGGGGAGCGACGGTGGCGAGCTGGGCCGGTTCTGCCTGGAACAGGCGGTAATGACGCTGGAAAAAGCGATCGCGGCTGATCGGCGACGGGATATCGCCGGGCGCGCCGATGCGCTGACCCGCGCGGCCGGGCTGATCCTGGCGCTGCGCCGGGGCATCGCCCCTGACAATCCGTTGCGCCCGGCGCTGCTGACCTTCCTCGGCGCGGCCGCCGCCGAGATTGGCGGCGACGTTGCAAGGTTCGAGGAAGGCAGGATGCGCGCGCTGCGTGACGATCTGCGTGACGTGCTGGCAGCCGCGCATCCGGATTGAGCCATCTTGCCCCTGTCATGGCAGTGATCGCGATGTCAAAGGGCGCGGTCGGTTCAAGGATCGAGCGAGCATTCATCCAAAATTATCCGACAAAATCGTCGGGCAATCTTGATTTGCTGGCGTTCATGCAGCAGTGGCACTATCAGTAAATCTAGAAGCTCGTCCATCGGGTCACATCATGCCCGGCATACGCAGGTTCAACAAACGGGGATGAAGGCTTGATGGTGGGGATTGGAATGGATGCCGCGCTGGAAATCGCGGACCGGGTCGAACGGTTCGTGCGCGAGGAAGTCGTCCCTTATGAGAAGGATCCCAGGCGCGACAGCCATCATGCCCCGACTGACGAGCTGGTTGCCGAACTGAAGGACAAGGCCCGAGACGCCGGGGTCATGACCCCGCATATCCTGCCCGACGGCCGCCACCTGTCGCAGCGCGAAACTGCGGCCGTGCTGATCCGCACTGGCCTCTCTCCGCTCGGCCCGCTGGCCTGCAACACCGCCGCGCCGGATGAAGGCAACATGTATCTGCTGGGCAAGGTCGGCAGCCCGGCGCTGAAGGAACGGTTCCTGGCCCCCATGGTATCGGGCGAGAAGGCATCTGCCTTCTTCATGACCGAACCATGGAGCGAAGGTGGTGCCGGTTCCGATCCTTCGATGATGCAGACCACCTGCCATCAGGATGGCAATCACTGGGTTGTGAACGGGCGCAAGGCTTTCATCACCGGCGCCACCGGCGCGCAGGTCGGCATCGTCATGGCCAAAGCGGAAGCGGGCGCCTGCATGTTCCTTATCGACCTGCCGGACCCGGCGATCGCCATCGACCATGTCCCGAACACGATCGACAATTCCATGCCTGGCGGGCATCCGGTGCTGACGATCAAGAATCTGCGCGTCCCGGCCGGCCAGATGCTGGGCGAAGCGGGCGAAGGCTTCAAATATGCGCAGGTCCGGCTTTCCCCGGCGCGGCTCTCGCACTGCATGCGCTGGCTGGGCGCGTGCATCCGCGCCAACGAGATTGCAGTGGACTATGCCTGCCGCAGGGAGGCGTTTCGCCAGAAGCTGATCGATCACGAAGGCGTGGGCTTCATGCTGGCGGACAACATGATCGACCTCAGACAGGCGGAACTGATGATCAACTGGTGCGCGGATGTGCTTGATACGGGCGACCTGGGTGTGGCGGAAAGTTCCATGGCCAAGGTTGCGGTCAGCGAGGCGCTGATGCGGGTGGCGGATCGCTGCGTTCAGGTGATGGGCGGCACCGGGGTGACTGACAATACGATTGTGGAACAGGTCTTCCGCGAGATTCGCGCGTTCCGGATCTACGATGGTCCCACCGAAGTCCATAAATGGAGCCTGGCGAAGAAGATCCGCCGCGACTGGAAAGCGCAGCTTGCATGAGTGCGCTTGATCAGGATGCCAACGCCGGGACGACTGCGGTCCGCGCAGCCCACCGCTTTGACGAGGCTGCGCTCGAACTTTGGCTGAAGGCCAATGTGTCCGGCTATGCGGGCCCGCTGACGGTGGAACAGTTCAAGGGCGGGCAATCGAACCCCACTTACAAGCTGGTTACGCCCGCACGTTCCTATGTGTTGCGGCGCAAGCCGCCCGGCAAGATACTGAAGGGCGCGCATGCGGTGGAGCGCGAGGCGCAGGTGCTGACTGCGCTGGGCAGCGCCGGTTATCCGGTTGCGCATGTCCACGGGCTCTGCACGGATGACAGCGTCATCGGCAGCTGGTTCTATGTCATGGAAATGGTCGAAGGGCGGATCTTCTGGGACGCAACCTTTCCGGGTGTCGACCGCGCGGACCGGCCCGCCTATTTCGATGCGATGAATGCCGCCATTGCCGGGCTGCACTGTCTCGATCATGTGGCGCTGGGGCTGGAGGATTACGGCAGGCCGGGCAATTATTTTGCGCGCCAGATCAGCCGCTGGTCCCGCCAGTATCAGGAGGATGTGGATGCCGGGCGCGACGAGGCGATGGATGCGCTGGTCGCGTGGTTGCCGGGCAATATTCCTGCCGGTGACGAAACCTCCATTGTTCATGGCGATTTTCGCTGCGACAACATGATCTTTCATCCGACCGAACCGAAGGTTCTGGCCGTGCTGGACTGGGAGCTTTCGACGCTTGGCCATCCGCTGGCCGATTTCGCCTATCACGCGATGATGTACCAGATGCCGCCCGATATCGTCGCCGGGCTGGCCGGGGCCGATCTGGCCGCGCTCAACATCCCGGGCGAAGCGGACTATGTCGCGGCCTATTGCGAGCGGACGGGCCGGGCCGGGATCGCCAACTGGGATTTTTACGTCGCCTTCAACTTCTTCCGGCTGGCCGCCATCTTTCATGGCATCAAGGGGCGGGCTGTACGCGGCACCGCCTCGTCGGCTCATGCGCTTGAACGCGCAAAAAGTTTTCCGGTCCTGGCGCGGCTGGCGCGCGAGGCGATGGATCGCTGCCGTTGACGGAAATTCGGCCATCGGCTGACCGGGGGCAATGACGCCAGTGGCAAGACAACAATAGCGATTGAAAGAGGTTTCAAGTGACAATCAGGACTCGCTTTACCGAGCTGTTCGGGATCCAGCACCCCATCGTCCAGGGCGGCATGATGTGGGTGGGCTATGCCGAACTGGCCGCCGCCGTGTCCAATGCGGGCGGGCTGGGCATCATCACCGCGCTCACGCAACTCACACCCGATGATCTGCGCCGCGAAATCGACCGTTGCCGCACGCTGACCGACCGGCCGTTCGGGGTGAACATCACCATCCTGCCTTCGGTCAGCCCGCCGCCTTACGCCGAATACCGCAGGGCGATCATCGACAGCGGCGTGACTATCGTCGAAACCGCAGGCCACAAGCCGCAGGAACATGTCGATGATCTGAAGGCGCACGGGATCAAGGTCATTCACAAATGCACAGCGGTGCGCCACGCGCTGTCAGCAGAGCGGATGGGTGTCGATGCGATTTCCATCGACGGGTTCGAATGCGCGGGGCATCCGGGGGAAGATGACATTCCCGGCCTGATCCTGATCCCGGCGGCGGCGGACAAGGTGACCATCCCGATGATCGCATCGGGCGGGTTCGGGGACGGGCGCGGGCTGGCGGCGGCGCTTGCGCTGGGCGCGGATGGCATCAACATGGGTACGCGGTTTTGCGCCACGGTGGAGGCGCCGATCCATGACCATATCAAGCAGCTGATCGTCGACAATGATGAACGCGCGACCAACCTGATCTTCCGCAAGTTCAAGAATACCGGTCGGGTTGCAAAAACGCCGGTGTCGGACAAGGTCGTGGAAATATCCGCCCTGCCTGACAGCGTGTTCGAAGATATTCGCCCGCTCGTTTCGGGCGCAAAGGGGCGCGAGGCGCTGACCACCGGCAATATCGACGCGGGGCTGGTCTGGGCAGGGCAAGTACAGGGGCTGATTCACGATATCCCGACCTGCCGTGAACTGATTAACCGGATTGTCAGCGATGCCGAAGCGATCATCGCCAATAGGTTGAGCGGGATGATAGCGGCTTGAAGGCCCCTGGCCGCACCGACGCTGATCTTTGAGGATATGCAAAGGCGCAGCAACTGATCTAAGGCTGCCGAATGCCGAAATCCGCCCCGCCCAAGTTCCGACCTTCGACCGAGGAAACGCGGATCAAGATCATGGAGGCGGGCGAACGCCTGTTCGGGGAACAGGGGATCCAGGCGGTGGCGATGCGCGCCATCTCGATCGAGGCGAAGCAGCGCAATACCGCGAGTGTGCAATATCACTTCGGGGACCGGACCGGGCTGCTCAAGGCCATCTTCGAATATCGCGAGGGTCAGTTTGACGCGATGCGGGCTGAAATTGTCGCCCGGGGTCGCGAATTCGACCAGCTGGGCGACATTCGCTGGCTGCTGCGCGCGCTGTATTATCCCTATTTCCGGCATTATACGGAACGCAGCGGGTTGCCCTACATCCGGCTGCATTTCCAGTATCTTGCCAATCTGCGGCCGCGCGGCGTGCTGCACCCGGTGGACTATGATTGCCCGTCCTCAAAATACCTGCGAGAAGTCGTCGCGCGGCTGCAGAAGAAGCTGAACTTTCTCAATCTCCAACAGTTCACCATGCGGCTGGAGGCGACCGGTTCCATGTTTCTGGGCGCGCTGATGCAGCACGCGGCCCGCCCGCTGGAACCGGTGATGCATGCAGCGGTGCATTACCCCTCGCTATTCGAGACGCTGCTGGAGATGATGGCGGCCAGCATGACCGTGCCGCCATGGAATTTCTCCAGCGACTAACAGTGCGCGCTTTACTGCGCCGTCAGCCCGCCATCGATGACATGTTCCGTGCCGGTGATGAAACCGGATTCGTCGGAGGCAAGATAGACTGCCAGCAGCGCGACGTCGTCCGCCTCACCCACCCGACCGATCGGAACCGAGCCGTTGGCGATGGCGATCCCCTCCTCATCGAGCGCGTCAGTCATCATCCGGGTGCGGATGTAGCCGGGATGAATCGAATTGGCCCGGATGCCCTGCTTGCCATATTCGATGGCGACCTGCTTGGTGATCCCGCGCACGCCGAACTTGCTGGCGGCATAAGCCACATTGGGCGTGCCATAAATGGCGACGATGCCCGAAATGGATGAGACGTTGATGATCGATCCGCCACCTGCCCTGAGCATGGACGGTATGACGCATTTGCTGCCCAGAAAAACGCCGGTCAGGTTGACCGCGCAGACCCTGGCAAAATCAGCCTCGTCGAGGTCAGCGCAGGCAGCCACCGGGCCGATGATCCCGGCATTGTTGACCAGCGTGGTGACAGGGCCGAACGCTGCTTCACTGGTGGCGACCAGCGCCTGCCAGTCCGCTTCGCTGGCAACGTCGAGCCTGCGCGCGATGGCCGCTTCGCCGAGTTCGGTGGCGAGCGCCGCTGCGCCTGCCTCGTCAATGTCGGCCAGCATCACCCGGGCGCCCTCGGCCACCAAGTTGCGGGCATGCGCAGCGCCCATGCCCTGGGCCGCGCCAGTGATAATTGCAACCTTGCCTTCAAGCCGCGCCATGCGAATCTCCCAGTCACTTGTTCGTCACGCTCAGTGATAAGGTGAATTTGCGCGTCGCCAACCATTATCGAACGAGTGATTTAAAAAAATCGATATTTCGTCGAGATTCGCGGTTGCAAAGCGGGGTGCCTGCGATAGATGTTGGCTGGCTGATTTAAAAAAGCGGCGACTTCTTATCGAGTCGCATGACATTATTGTCACTGGGAAGGTGTTTGAATGGACGGCGCGACGATCGAAGGCGAGGGGTTCCAGTCCGCTCTCGCGCCCCGGCCCCCGCATGTGCCCGCTGACCGGGTGATCGACTTCAACCTGCACCAGCCCGTCCCGGGCGGGCAATCGGTTCATGAATTCTGGCACGACCTGCTGGCCTCGGCCACGCATGACGTAATGTGGACCCCGCATAATGGCGGGCACTGGCTGGCGCCCGAACCTGGTCTGTGCGAAACGATCCTTGCGGATTCAGACCGGTTTTCCAGCCGGGTCGTGATCGTGCCGCGCGACCCGATCGGCGAAACCTATTCCAATTTCATTCCGCTCTCGCTCGATCCGCCGGTACACGGCCCCTTCCGCAAGGTGCTGAACGACAATCTCGGGCCGCGTCAGGTCAATGCTGTCGCGGATTCGATCCGCAAGCTCACCAACGATCTGATCGATGCCTTCGCGCGGCGGGGCCATTGCGAGTTCAAGGAAGAACTCGCGGAACAGCTGCCGGTGCGCATCTTCATGAGCCTGGTCGATCTGCCGGAAGAGGATTTGCCCCGCCTCAAATATCTGGCGGACCAGTTCACCCGCCCGGACGGAACCATCACCTTCCCCGAAGTGGAGAGGGGCTTTCGCGACTATATCGGCCCGATCCTGCGCGAGCGGCGCGGCGCGTCGGGGCAGGACTTGATCACCAATATCGCCAACGCCGAAGTGAACGACCGCCCGCTGACGGATGCAGAGGCGGAAAACCTGACAATCCAGGCGCTGGTGGGCGGGCTTGATACAGTGGTCAACCTGCTGTCCTTTGTCTTTTCCTATCTCGCGATCAATCCCGAGCTTCAGGCCATGCTGGCCAGCGATCCGGCGAAGATCGAGGATGCGATGACCGAATTCCTGCGCCGTTTCCCGGTGGTGTCGGATTCGCGCGAGGCGCGGATGGACATCGAACTGGACGGGGTGACGATCCTGCGCAACGACATGATCATGGCCTCCACCCTCCCCATCGCGATGAGTGAGGCCAGCAATCCCGATGCGCTGGATTTCAGGCTTGACCGGAAAGTGCGGCGCCATTCGGTGTTCGGGCGCGGCGCGCATACCTGCCCCGGCATGCATCTGGCACGTCTGGAACTGAAGATCGTGCTGACCGAGTGGTTCGGGCGCATTCCTTCCTTCCGCCTGAAGCCCGGAACCAGCCTCAGCTACACCAGCGGGATTGTCGCCACAGTCAATCCCTTCGAGCTGGAATGGGACGTCTGAACAAGCCGGAACGCCGGTAAATCTGGAGAGAATGCATGGCCGATCTTGCGCAATTATCCGACCGCTTCTTTGCTGCCTACAATGATCAGGATTTCGACACCATGGCCGCGATGCTGGCCGAACAGCTCGATTTCAATCATTTCAATCGCGACTTTCCGATGAACAGCCGCGACCAGCTGCTGGAAACCCTGCGCACCTTCGCCGGACAGTATTTCGTGGAGCGCGGCTTTGGCCCGCCCGAAAAGCTGCTGGTCGATGGCAACACGGTGGTGCGCGTGGCGGACTATACGGGCATCGGCAAGGTGGATCTGCCCGGCTTCGGGAATGCGGGCGAACGCTTCACGCTCAAACTGTGCAGCATCCTGCGGTTCAATGACGATGGTCTGATCGTTGAATGGAAGGATTTCGGCTGAGGCAACGCCTCGCCCGCCACGATAAAGGAAAAGCAGATGAAAGTTGGAATCTTCCAGACCCCGTTCAACCGGCCGGAGCGGGACGCGACCACGGTGTTCGACTGGGCAATCAGGCAGGCGATCGTTGCGGATGAGGTGGGCTTCACCGAATGCTGGGTGGGCGAACATCTGACGCTGGACTGGGAAGGCATTCCCTGTCCCGAACTGGTGATCGCGGGGGCCGCGCGCCTGACCAGGAACATCAAGTTCGGGCCGTTGGCGCATCTGTTGCCCTATCACCACCCGTCGACGCTTGCGATCCAGACGGCCTGGCTCAGCCAGATTCTCAAAGGTCGCTACATGCTGGGCGTGGCGGC
>JAURML010000012.1 GCA_030830695.1 Caenibius sp.
CCACGGCAACGGGATGCCGACAACCGGCGTCAAGCCCATCACCATCATCAGATTGATCGCAATGTAGAAGAAAATGGTGGCTGTCGCCCCTCCTGCGAGGAGCATGGAAAATCGATCGTTTGATGCAGCGGCAACACGCCAACCCCAACGCAGGATAAGCGCGAACATAGCCATGACGAAAAGACCGCCGATCAGGCCCCATTCCTCTGCCATCGTTGAAAAGACGAAGTCGGTATGCGGCTCGGGGAGGTAGTTGAGGTGGCTCTGCGATCCCTGATTGAATCCCTTTCCCGTAATACCGCCGGATCCGATCGCAATTTTTGACTGGGTAATGTGATATCCGGCGCCGAGTGGGTCACTTTCCGGATCAAGGAAAGTTGTGACGCGCCGCTGTTGGTAACCCTGCAGTCCGAAGAAGAACGCGATCGGCGCGGCTACCGCTGCGACTGCGCCACCGGCTGCGAACCATCTGATCGGAAGGCCTGCAAGCAGCATTACCACAGCGCCGCCAAATGCCAACGCAAGCGAGGTTCCAAGGTCTGGCTGCATCAAGACAAGCGCCATCGGGAATCCAATCAGTACGCTGGGGAGCGCCAGAGCCTGCCAACTACTGACCATGCCTGGAGGAAGGAATGAAAAGAACCGCGCCAGGGCCAGAACAACTATCGGTTTTATGATTTCTGATGGTTGCAAGCGCATGAAGCCGAGATCGAGCCAGCGCTGGCTTCCCCCGCCGATAGCGCCGACAATCTCTACAGCCAGCAGCAATAGCAGGACGACGATGTATGCCGGATACGTCATGAACTTCACGAATGGTTGTGGCAATGAAGCGATGATGGCAGCCATCACCATAAACACGGCAAAACGGATGAGATGCGAGGAGGCAAATGGCTGCATTGCACCCCCAGCCGCCGAATAGAGCACGGCTGCGCCGAACATTACGAGCAGGAACAGAGGGATCAGCATGCCCCAAGGCTGCCGAGCGATGGGCGCAGGAATGAGCGATGTATTGGCGGGCTCGCCGAATCTGCTCATGGTTGCGCCTCGTTCCGGATCAATTCGATCGGACTGGGCCGGGGTTCGCCAGTCGGTGCAGCCTCTGGCCGCGGCGCAACAGCCTGATCGGCAATCGCTTCAGATTGCGCGGCGGCACTTCGTGCTTCGGCTTCGACCCTTGCAAATATGTCCTCGTCGCGCCGAGGCGGAGGGCTGACCACCTCGCCCCTTGCTTCGGCATATGCCGCGTATTTTGCGGACAGCCGGTCTTGCGCATTGCCTCCCCATTGGGTTTCCAGGGCGCGGAGTTTTTCCAGCCCCTGCTGCGGGTCGAACAGGAAAGTCATTACATCGCGAGCGATCGGGTAAGCGGCGCCCGATCCACCGCCATGCTCGATCACAACCGCACCTGCGTAGCGCGGATTGTCAAACGGTGCGAAGAAAGTGAACAGACCGTGGTCGCGGTACTTCCACGGCCCGCTTTTGCCGTCAGAAACATTTAGCGAGACGACTTGTGCAGTGCCCGTCTTGCCTGCCATCAATATATCATCGAACGGCAGGCGGCCACGCCCTGCGGTTCCCGGGCCATTGACGACATCGCTCATGGCTTGACTCACATACGCCACATGCTCGGGTGGAAAGTCTACCTGATCGAAGCCCTTGGGGGCCGTATCCATTGTCAGGCGCGGCATGACATGCCTGCCTGTCGCGACCCGAGCGGCGCTGACCGCCAATTGAAGTGGACTGGCTAGCATATAACCCTGACCAATGGTAGCATTGACGGTGTCGAAAGCCTGCCATTCCCGGCCGAACTTGCTGAGCTTCCATTCCGGATCAGGGACGGTGCCGAAAAACTGGCTTGTGACCGGCAAGGGAAATTCTTCGCCCAGGCCGCAACGGCGGTTCATTTCCGCAATCGGGTCCATTCCGATGCGTTGGGCCAGATGGTAGAAATAGACATCGCAGCTCTGGTAGATGCCCTTGGCCATGTTGACTTGGCCATGCCCGCGCCGGTTCCAGCAGCGGAACACACGATTGCCAACCCGCAATCCCCCGCCGCAAAACACGGTTTCCTCAGGATCGATACCTTCCTTGAGGAAGGCCATGGAAACCATTGGCTTGACGGTGGAGCCCGGCGGATAAAGTCCCTTCAGGACCTTGTTACGAAGGGGAACCCGTTCGTCTTCGCGCAGCATCGAATACTCGATACTGCCAATGCCGGCAGAAAAGCTGTTGGGATCAAAACTGGGCATGGACGCCATGCAGAGCAAATCGCCGGTCCTGCAATCCATTACGACTACGGACCCGCTTTCCAGTCCGATCCGCCGCGCGGCATAGTCTTGCAATGGCCCGTCAATAGTCAGTTTGACAGCATTGCCCTGAATATCATCACGTGTTTCGAGATCGCGCACAATACGGCCTGATGCCGTAACCTCGACACGGCGGGCCCCGGGTACCCCGCGCAATGTCTGTTCGAACTGCTTCTCCATCCCGTCTTTGCCAATCTTGTAACCAGGCGTGATGAGAAGGGGGTTGCGATCCAGCTCGTATTCTTCAGCCGATGCCGGGCCGACATAGCCGATCAAGTGACCGACTGTAGGACCGGTTGGATAGTACCTTGAGAAGCCTCTTTGCGGGACGACACCCTGTAAATCTGGCAGACGGACGCTAACCGCAGCAAAGTCTTGATAATCGAGACCGCTGACAACTTCGATGGGCCGAAAACCATGCGAGCCCTCAACTTTGGATTTGATGTCGTTGATCCGGTCTGCCTGAAGACCAAGAAGATCGCCCAATTGCTCAATTGTAGCATTGGGGTCGTTCATTCGTTCCGGAATGATGTCCACCCGAAAATCCGCACGGTTCGATGCCAATGGCGCACCATTGCGATCCAGAATCCAGCCCCGGCGCGGCGGAATTAGAGTCAGATTGACGCGGTTACTTTCCGCTTCCGTCCGGTATTTTTTATTCTCTCCGATGGAGAGATAGGCCATCCGCACGGCCAGCAGTACACCAATCCCGCCCATCGCCGTGCTGACTACAAAGCTCCGGCGATCGAAGGCACTCTTCAGCTTAGTAGGATTAAGTGTCGAACGCGCACCGAGCAGCGCCATCAGCGAATTTCCCTGATGCGTATGAGACGGATGCGATCAAGCGTGGCGACCATGGCGGCGATCATGGGATAGAGCGCCATCGACAGCAAGAGTTGAGGCGTAATTGCTGCAAGAATCGGCAGGCTAAGCACCGCTCCTGATACCAGCACTGCCAAAACGACGTAAGAACCACAAGCAATTGCGCTTGCAAACCAATCCTGAAAGAAGCCGCGCCATGGAAACCGGCTCTCAAACCACTCAAAGGCAAGCAGAGTGACAGACCAGAGCAAGATGGCACTGCCGAAGGGCTGACCGCTAACCAGATCGTCGATCGCACCAAGTGGAAAGCCGATCCAGGCAGGCAGGGTTCCCGGCCGCATCAGGCGCCAGCCGACTAGCAAGAGAAACCCCATCGGCGGAACCAACGGCATGCTGGTAGTCACCAGGAATGTTGGGACCCAAGACGCGAGAATGATGGATCCATAGAGTACCGAGGCGGCAAGTAAGGGCGAAGGCTCTCGATTGATCTGGCGCCGAGAGTACTTTGGACGCGGGCCCATCTGAAGATCGCTGTTGATCATTGTGGCGCGTTCGTGCCTTGCAGCATCTGATCAGGCGACTGTTGGGCGGCTTCGACCGCCTCCGGTTCCCAATATGCCTCGACACGGACAAAGTCAGTCCCCGCAGGATCTGCAATCATGCGAGCCAGACCTCCGTCATCGGTTACTTCATGAATCACCGCGACGGCGAGGCCTGGCTTGAAATAGCCGCCGGCGCCACTCGTCACAAAGACATCACCCTCCTCGACAGGATTGATGCCAAGATTGATCAAGCGAATTCGGACCAGGCCGTCACCTCGCCCCTCGGCAAAAGCAATCAGATCATCCTGAGCCCGCCGCACTGGGACAACACTCTCACTGTCGGATAGCAAAAGAACGCGTGCGGTTGACGATGCTGTTTCGAAAACGCGGCCCAGAATTCCTCGTTCGGAACGAACGGGCATTCCGGCCTGCACTCCATCCCTGGAACCTGCTCCGATATAGGCAAACCTGCGCGCGCTGACCACGCTGGACCCGACTATGCGGCTGATAGCGACGGGCGCTCCACTTTCCTCGGTCAAATCGAGCAGTGCTTTGAGCCGCGCATTCTCCTGTTCGGTCGCCTCCAGCTCCTTCAGTCGAATTCTCGCGAGCTGAAGTTCTTCGCGCAGGCCGGCGTTTTGATTGCCGGCATTCCAAAATCCGGCAATGCGATCGAGCACAGTTCCGCTTCTGTCGCGTGATCGGGCAACCGCCTGTCCGGCGGGTTCACCGACATCACCTGCGACGCCGCGCAGCGAGCTGAATGTCGCTGGTTGCCAAAGCGAAATGCCGAGAAGAACTAGACCGATGGCCGCCCCGACGGCGGCAATCAGATAACTCGTAAAACGTGAGTATTGCGCTTTGCGCGAGTGGCCAGAGGCCCGGGACGACGGCGGCGCCATGAGCTACGCCGTGTGCAGAACGCCGCGATAGATTGGGTCCTCCATCGCACGGCCTGTCCCGATCGCTACGCAAGTGAGCGGGTTTTCCGCAATGCTAACCGGCAGACCGGTTTCTTCCCGAAGATGCTCGTCAAGGTTGCGAATAAGCGCACCACCGCCGGTCAACACAATGCCTTGGTCGACAATGTCAGCCGCCAGTTCAGGCGCGGTGTTCTCAAGCGCGATACGGACGCCCTCAACGATGGCCCCGATCGGCTCGGATAATGCCTCCGCAATGTGTGCCTGATTGATCGTGATTTCCTTGGGGACGCCATTGACCAAATCACGCCCTTTGAGAGTGAAGGTCTCGCCTACACCGTCCTCGGGAACGATTGCGATGCCATAATCTTTCTTGATCCGCTCCGACGTGGTTTCGCCGATAAGGAGATTGTGATGTCTGCGAACGTAGGAGACAATGGCTTCGTCCATCTTGTCGCCACCAGTCCGCACAGAAGTAGTGTAGGCCAGACCACGAAGCGAAAGCACGGCGACTTCTGTCGTGCCGCCACCGATATCAACCACCATTGAACCAACCGGTTCGGTTACTGGCATATCCGCTCCAATCGCAGCGGCCATCGGTTCAAGGATCAAATAAACCTCCGAGGCACCAGCATTTGAGGCGGCATCGCGGATCGCACGTTTCTCGACCGAAGTTGCGCCAGATGGCACACAGATCGTGATTTCGGGATAGCGGAACAGCGTACGCTTGCCGTGCACTTTTCGGATGAAGTGCTCGATCATCTTTTCTGCCACCTCGATATCAGCGATCAAACCATCGCGAAGCGGGCGGACTGCCTTGATCGTATCGGGTGTCTTGCCCATCATCAACTTTGCGTCATCACCCACGGCTTTGACGCGTTCGATCCCGTTGATAGTTTCAA
>JAURML010000105.1 GCA_030830695.1 Caenibius sp.
ATATCCGCATGATGGGCGACAAGATCACCGCCAAGCAGACGGTGAAGGAGCTGGGCATTCCCACCGTGCCGGGTTCGGATGGCGAAGTGCTGGATTCCGACGCCGCCCGCATCGCCGAGGAGATCGGCTATCCGGTGCTGATCAAGGCCACCGCCGGCGGCGGCGGCCGCGGCATGAAGGTCGCCAAGAATGCCGGCGAACTGTCCTTCGCGCTGTCGCAGGCCCGCACCGAGGCCAAGGCCGCGTTCGGCAACGACATGGTCTATATGGAGAAGTATCTCCAGAGACCGCGCCACATCGAAATCCAGATCCTGGCCGACAGCCACGGCCATGTCGTGCATCTGGGCGAGCGCGACTGCTCGCTGCAGCGCCGCCACCAGAAGGTGTGGGAAGAAGCCGGCAGCCCGGCCCTGAACGCGCAGGAACGCGATGATATCGGCGGCATTGTCACCAAGGCGCTGACCAAGCTGGGCTATCTGGGCGCAGGCACCATCGAATTCCTGTACGAAGACGGCCGCTTCTATTTCATCGAGATGAACACCCGCCTGCAGGTCGAGCATCCGGTGACCGAAGCCATCACCGGCATCGACATCGTGCGCGAGCAGATCCGCGTCGCCGCCGGCGCGCCGCTGGGCATTGCCCAGAAGGACGTCATCTTCGAAGGCCATGCCATCGAGTGCCGCATCAATGCGGAAAATCCCTTCACCTTCCGCCCCTCGCCCGGCACCATCTCCCAATTCCACACACCCGGCGGTCTGGGCGTGCGCTTCGATTCGGCGATCTATTCCGGCTACAAAATTCCGCCCTATTATGACAGCCTGGTTGGCAAGCTGATCGTGCATGCCCGCAATCGCAACGAGTGCCTGCTGCGTCTGCGCCGGGCGCTGGACGAACTGGTGGTGGGCGGCATCGAGACCACCATCCCGCTGTTCCAGAAGCTGGTGCGCGAACCTGACATCATCAATGGCGATTACTCGATCCACTGGCTTGAGAAATGGCTCGCCAGCGAGGGCCACTGATTTCGCGTCAGGGGTTCCCTGCCTCTAGGTGAGCGGGATTTTCTCGGCTAGAGTTCCCTTACACACCAATGGGAGGGAGTTAGGTCATGGGTTTTCTCGACAAATACGCATCCCAGATTTTGGGCATCACCCGCATCATGGCGGGTCTTCTGTTCCTGGCGCATGGCACCGCCAAGATGTTCAATTTCCCGGCCCGTGACGGCTGGGACGGCTACAACATCATGAGCCTGAGCGGCGTGGCGGGCGCCATCGAAGTCTTCGCCGGCGCCCTGATCATCGTGGGTTTCTACAGCCGCCCGGCAGCCTTCCTGTCGTCCGGCACCATGGCCTTCGCCTATTTCATCGCCCATGCGCCGCAGAACTTCTATCCGCTGCTGAACCGGGGCGATGCGGCCATCCTGTTCTGCTTCCTGTTCCTCTACATCGCCGCGGCCGGTCCCGGCGCGTTTGCGATCAACAAGAAGTAAGACATTCGGCTTCAAGAAAAAGCGCGCGGGAGAGCATCCCGCGCGCTATTCTTTTGGAATGCACGGTCCCCGGCTCACGCCCGAAATCCTGCTGCGCGCCTATGCCGAAGGCCTGTTTCCGATGGCGGAGAAACGGGACGATCCCACGCTGTACTGGGTCTCCCCCGACAAGCGCGGCATTCTTCCGCTGGACGAATTCCATGTGCCGCACCGGCTGGCCCGCACCGTGCGCTCGGGGCGGTTCACAGTCACCAGCGACCAGGCCTTTGCTGACGTCATGCGGGCCTGCGCCGCGCCCGCGCCGGGGCGCGAGGAAAGCTGGATCAACGGGGAAATCCTGCGGCTCTACACGGCGCTGCATGTCGGCGGCCATGCCCATTCCATCGAATGCTGGCATGGCGAGGAGCTGGTGGGCGGGCTGTATGGCGTGCGACTGGGCGGGGCCTTTTTCGGCGAAAGCATGTTTTCGAAGCAACGCGACGCCAGCAAGGTGGCGCTGGTGCATCTGGTGGATACGCTCCGGCGTGGTGGCTTCACCCTGCTGGATACCCAGTTCATCACCGCGCATCTGGCGCAATTCGGCGCGGTGGAAATACCGCGCGCGCAATATCTGGGATTGCTCAATCAGGCCCTGAACCGCGAGGCCATCTGGGTGAGGCCGGGTTAGCGAAAGGTCCAGTGGACCTCCGCCCGGCCGAACGCAGCGGCGCGCGGCCAAGCGCGACGCCTCCAGAACAGATTACGGATTACTGGCCGGCGCCTTCCGGAAGCTTCTGAACCTGTTCGCGGTCAGACGAGTCCGGCGCCTGTACCTTCACCGGCGCTGTGGAATTGGTGGCCGCGACCTTGGCTTCGTTGTTGTTGCAACTGATCGCCCACACGTCATAGAGCGGATGCTCCACCGCGTTCAGGCCGGGGCTCGAACCGTACATCCAGCCGGAGAAAATCTTGCGCGCGGGCTGATCGGGGCGGCGGTCCTCAATCTGCACGAAGGCGGCGGTTTCCGGGGTCTCGCTGGCCGGCGTCGAATAGCAGAACCGCGCGGTGATGGTCAGCGTGGCGAACCGCACCTGCTTGCCGATCGGCGCATTGATCGAGGTGGGACGCCCGGTGATCTTGTCCAGCCCCAGCATCGCCAGCACGGTGCCACCCTGCGGCGCGGGCGGCGGCGTGGCCGGTCCTTCGCCGGGCGCCATGTTCATCGGCGGCGGATTGGGAATGGCGGGTGCGGCCGGCGTCTGGGCCACTGCCGCGCCGGCGGCTGTCACCATCAGCGCCGCAGCAACGAAATGCTTCACGGACCGTCGCCCAGCGCCGGGGGCGCCAACGGCTTGGGCGCAGCCGGCTGCTGGCCGCCTGAGCTGCCGGCGCCGGTTGCGAAGCGGTTGACCAGGCCCATCACGTCGATCGAGCCCTGCGCGCTTTCAAAAAATTCGCCAGCCGCCATCTTCCGGTCGTCGCCGCCAGGCGTGATCGACAGATACTGGCTGCCCAGAAAACCCGACGAGGTCACCATCACCGACGAGTCGGCCGGAATCTTGATGTCCTCGCGCACATTCATGTGCACGGTGACCAGATAGGTCTTGGGGTCCAGCGTCATGTCGCTGACGCTGCCGATCTTGATCCCGGCCAGGCGCACATCGGTGCCGATGCTCAGGCCATCGACCTTGGGCAGGCGCGCATTGACTTCATAGCCAGACAGGCTGCCGCTGCCGGTTCGGTTGTAGGTGAAAACCAGGAAGCCGACAGCGACGGCGACGACGATGGCGCCGATGATCGTTTCGGCGATGTTGTTCTGCTGCATGACGCGGGTACTCATCTGATCAGTCCGGCTTCCAGGCCTGGTAATCGCCGGTGGCGGACGGACGTGCCCCGCCGCGCGACAGGCTGCCGCTGGGTTTATAGGCGCCTTCGGTGCCGGTCAGGTTGGGCTGGTGCGCTTTTTCAAAAGCGCGGGCCTTGAGCGGCGCGCAGGTCGGCGGTTCGGCATAGGTGTGATGCAACCAGCCATGCCAGTCGGGCGGCACGCGGCTGGCCTCGACCGTGCCGTTGTAGATGACCCAGCGACGCGAGCCGTCCTTGTTCTGGTAGTAGCGGTTGCCGAAATCGTCGGTGCCGACCGGGCTGCCGGACAGCCAAGTGGTCAGCAGCGTCCCCCAGGTCGCCGAGTTCCACCAGGAAAAGATCATCTTGAAGCGCGACATAAGGGGCTCGTGCGGATTCGCCCGGACTATAGGGGCCGCGGCCATTTTGCGCCAATGTTGCATTGCTCCAAAACCTCGCTTTTTGGCTTATCCCCAAACCGCCCCAAGCCCTGCCCTGACCTGTGGTCAAAAGCTGCGAAAAATATTTCGGCGACTGGATTGAAGCCCCGCTTGACTCGCGGCTTTTTGGCCGAATTCCCCACCACAAGATGTTGTTACCAGTGACACCTGACCCACTATTGGCTTGCGCCGACCTTTCGCCCGTGTCCATACTTTGGGCCAGTCACCGCTCGTGACCACCATATCTGGCGACGCTGCCCGCCGCGAAAACCCGCCCAAAGCGCGGTTTGCGGGCGGGAAATTGTCCCCGAAACGGCAGGGCGACCGGGGCTGGGGCCAGTCAAAACATCTTTTTTCCCGGGGTCACGCCATGCGCATTCGCCGTCATTTCACGGTTGAGGGTCATTCGCCGTACGAAGGCATCGCCTTCCGCAACGCCGCCAGCGAAATCCGCAATCCCGACGGCTCGATCGTCTTCAGCCATAGCGACATCGAGGTTCCCGAAGGCTGGAGCCAGGTGGCCAGCGACGTGCTGGCCCAGAAGTATTTCCGCAAGGCGGGCGTTCCCAAGACCCTGAAGCCGGTAGCCGAAGAAGGCATGCCGGAGTTTCTGTGGCGCAAGCAGGCGCCCAAGGACGCCAAGGAAACCACCGGCGAAAAATCGGCCAAGCAGGTTTTCGACCGCATGGCCGGCACCTGGGCCTATTGGGGCTGGAAGGGTGGCTATTTCGACGGCGAGAGCGACGCGCGCGCTTTCTATGACGAACTCTGCCACATGCTGGCATCGCAGAAGTGCGCCCCCAACAGCCCGCAATGGTTCAACAGCGGCCTGCACTGGGCTTACGGGATCGATGGTCCTGGCCAGGGTCATTACTATGTCGACCACAAGAGCGGACGGCTTACCAAGTCCACTTCGGCTTACGAACACCCGCAGCCCCACGCCTGCTTCATCCAGAGCGTCAAGGACGACCTGGTCAATGAAGGCGGCATCATGGATTTGTGGACGCGCGAAGCGCGCCTGTTCAAGTACGGCTCGGGCACCGGCACCAACTTCTCACCCCTGCGCGGCGCCGACGAAAAACTGTCGGGCGGCGGCAAGTCCTCCGGCCTGATGAGCTTCCTGAAGATCGGCGACCGCGCCGCCGGCGCCATCAAGTCGGGCGGCACCACCCGCCGCGCCGCCAAGATGGTGATCGTGGATATCGATCATCCCGACATCGAAGACTTCATCGACTGGAAAGTGATCGAGGAACAGAAGGTCGCCGCGCTGGTGGCTGGTTCCAAGCTGGCGGAAAAGCACCTGAAGGCGGTGCTGAAGGCCTGCGTCAATTGCGAAGGCTCGGGCGGCGACTGCTACGACCCGCTGAAGAACCCGGCGCTCCGCCGCGAGATCAAGGCCGCGCGCAAGAGCATGATCCCCGACAATCTGATCGAGCGCGTAATCAGCTTCGCGCGTCAGGGCTTCAAGGACATCGACTTCCGCACCTACGACACCGACTGGGACAGCGAAGCCTATACCTCGGTGGCGGGACAGAATTCGAACAACACGGTGCGCGTCACTGACAGCTTTCTCAAGGCGGTTCTGGAAGACGACGACTGGCACCTGACCAACCGCGGCAGCGGCAAGATTGCCAAGACCGTGCGGGCCCGCGATCTGTGGGACAAGGTGTCTTACGCCGCCTGGGCCTGCGCCGATCCGGGCGTTCAGTTCCACACCAGCATCAATGACTGGCACACCTGCCCGGCGGGCGGCGAAATCCGCGCCTCCAATCCGTGCAGCGAATACATGTTCCTGGACGATACCGCCTGCAACCTCGCTTCCCTGAACCTGACGCAGTTCCGCAAAGGTGAAGGCATCAAGACCTTCGACGTCGAAGGCTTCGAGCATGCCGTGCGGCTTTGGACCATGGTGCTGGAAATCTCGGTGCTGATGGCACAGTTCCCCTCCAAGGAAATCGCGCAGCTGTCCTATGACTATCGCACCCTGGGCCTGGGTTTCGCCAATATCGGCGGGCTCTTGATGTCTGCTGGTGTCCCGTATGACAGCCGTGAAGGCCGCGCCATCGCCGGCGCCATTTCGGCGCTGATGACGGGCGTCTCCTATGCCACCAGCGCCGAGATGGCGGGCGAGCTGGGCGCCTTCCCGGAATATGCCGCCAACAAGGACGCCATGCTGCGGGTGATCCGCAATCATCGCCGCGCCGCCCATGGCGAGGACAAGGGCTACGAGAAGCTGTCCACCCTGCCCGTACCGCTGGACCTGAAAGCGATTGCCGACGGCGAATTGGCCCATGCGGCCAAGCGTGCCTGGGACGATGCCCTGAGCCTGGGCAAGGAACATGGCTTCCGCAACGCGCAGGCCACCGTCATCGCCCCCACCGGCACCATCGGGCTGGTGATGGATTGCGACACCACCGGCGTCGAGCCGGACTTCGCCCTGGTCAAGTTCAAGACCCTGGCGGGCGGCGGCTATTTCAAGATCATCAACCGCTGCGTCCCCGAAGC
>JAURML010000106.1 GCA_030830695.1 Caenibius sp.
GATCGGCGCCGAAACCGAGCTTTCGGCCGATGGTCGCCTGTCGATGCGGGGCACGCCCTATCTGGCGGGCGCGGCCCGCAGCCTTTCCGAGAACGTGGCGCTGGCGATGCGCATGGCCGGCCTAACATTGGCCGAGGCGCTGACACTGGCCACACGAAACCCCGCGCGCTTCGCGGGCGGCGGCGGCGTTCTGGAGCCGGGTGCGCGGGCGGATGTGATCCGGTTTGATCATGCACCCGGCGACGCACGCCTTGCCTTGCGCGAAGTCTGGCTTGCAGGCGAAAGGGTTGTCGGATGAAGGTGAGAGCGGGCGCTGCCCTGCGCGATGTGACACCGCCCGCAGGCCTGCTGATGGCGGGTTTCGGCGCTCGGACGGAACCCGCGACAGGCGCCCATGATCCGCTGACGGTGCGTGCGCTGGTGATTGATGGCACGGCGATCCTCGTCGCCGATGTCATCGGGATCGAGGCTGACATGTCGGCGCGAATCCGCGCGCGCTGCGCGCTTGCCGACGCGCAGGTGGTGATCGCAGCAACCCATACCCATGGAGGCCCTTCTTCGATGCGGCGGCGCATCAGGGTGCCCCACGACGCGCGCTGGCTCGATACGTTCGAGGCCGCATGCGTCGCGGTGCTTGACGATGCGTTGGCGGCATCGCGCCCCGCGACATTGCATTTCGCCGCAGGCCGCGACCCCGGCCTTGCGCGCAACCGCCGCATCCCCGACGGGCCGGTCGACCGCGTGCTGCCCTGCCTTTCCGTGCGCGGGGACGACGGGGCATGGATCGCCGTGCTGGCAAGCTGTGCATGTCATCCTGTCGTTCTCGGAGCGGACAACAGGCGCTGGACGGCGGATTACGTGCAGTACCTGCGCGCAGGCGTTCAGGCGGCATTTCCTGGCGCCATTGTGATCGCGGCGACAGGCTGCTGCGGCGACGTGAATCACGGCCATTCGGCGCAGGCCTCGATATCCTTGGCTGCGACCGATCTGCGCAGCTTCGCGCAGGCGGGGCGGCTGGGCACGGTGATAGCCGGGGCGATGCTGAACGCGGAATCGGCACCCGTCGCGGAAACCGGAATCGCCTGCGCCGACGAGGTTCGTGCGCTGCCGCTTCAGGTGTGCGATTCGGCAGACAATGCGGCCGCAGCGGCCCGCTGGCGCGAAGCGCTCGACGGCGCGGACCCGGTGCGCGCGGCCATCCTTCGGATCTGGCTGGACTGGGCAGAAGCAACAGCGTGCCAAACAGCCGATGCGGCAATCGATGCGGTGCCCGCACGGGTCAGCGCCATGCGATGGGGCGACGTCACGCTTGTGGCGATGCCGGGTGAAATCTATGCGCAAACGGCCCTCAGGCTCCGCAAAACCTTGGGCGACCGGGCCTTCATCCTGTCCTATGCGGAAGACAACCCGGGCTACATCAACCCCACAAGCGCCTTCGCCGCGGGCGGGTACGAGGTTGAAGAAGCGCACCGCTACTACGGCATGCCGGCGGCCTTTGCTCTCGGCGCCGCCGAAACGCTGGAGGCCGCGGCACGGCGCGCCATTGCCCGTCTCGCACCCAGGCCATGATGCCCGGAATGCCCCGCGATGCCGATTCAAATTCTTGACGCGCAACCGGTTGCATGGCACGCTTACCTCATACCGGCAGGCACAATCCGGAAGACAACCCGATCACCAGGAAAGGAGAGACCGACATGACTACCATCTTCAGACATACCGGCCAGCACGGCCTCTGGGCGACAGCCCTCGGCGCGAGTCTTCTCGCCGGAATGGCTGCCCAGGCACAGACCGTCACGGTCTGGTCGGGCTATCCCGAACTCGCGCCCTTTTACGAGCATGTCGCGGAAGGCATGAAGGCAACGCACCCCGACATCACCGTCGATGTTCAGGCGATCCCGCTGCGCGAACACGAGCGTCGGGTGGCACTTGGGATCGGGTCGGGTTCGGCGGGCAATGTCGTGATCGAACTTCCCGGATCGACTGCCAATCGCTACATCGTGAACGACTTGCTGAACGAAGCGCCCGCCGACGTGATTGAGTTCGTGTCGAACCCGGAAAACTTCGGTCCGTTCTTTGTCGATGCCGCAAGCTTCGGCGGCACGCTCTACGGGGTGCCGCTGTTCCGCGGCCAGTCAGCGCTGTTCTACAACACCGACATGTTCGAAGCGGCGGGCCTGACCGGCGTTCCCCAGACGATGGCGGAATTCACCGAATATGCGGAAAAGCTCACGCAGCGTGACGCGAACGGCAACCCCACGGTCACGGGCTGGTCGCTGCGCCTGTCGGGCGGTGGTCAGGGCATCGCCGAAAAATTCTGGATCAACATGTTCCAGTATGACGGCGGCCTGATGATCGAAGAGGTCGGGCCTGGCCAGTGGCGCGTGAACCTGAACACCGAAGCCGGACGCGCGGCCTTGAGCCAGTATCTTGACAACGTGCACACCCTGCGTACCGTCACCGTCGAGGCGCCCGCCGATGCCGAGGCGTTCCAGCGTGGCCAGACGGCGATGTTCATCCGTGAAAGCTGGGTCATCGGCGACACCGCCGCCAAGGCGCCCGATCTGAATTACGCAACGGCACCGCTGCCCTACGGCGCGATCGGCCTTCCCGCGAACCTATACGTCAGCGCAGAAGATGATGGCGCGGACGCGGCCTGGGCCTTTGCGATGGCCACGAACGAACCCGAGAACCTGCTTTGGTTGCTCGAGAATGTGGGCTGGCTGCCAAACCGCGGCAATGTCGATTATTCGCCCGTCACGGATGCCGTTCCGCAATTCGGAGGCTTCCTTGATTACCCAGCGGATTATGAGTTCTTCACTCTGCCGGCACTTGCCCCGATCGAGGAATTACTGACGCGCATTGCAAACCGTCTTGTAGAAGCCTTCGCCAACCCGGCACTGGCAGGTGATGCAGCCGCGATCGAAGCCTTCCTTCAGGCCGCCGAGGACGAGGCGAACGCGATCCTCGCCCGCGAGGGCCTCTTGGCACAGTAACACGGCCAAGCTACGCTCCTCCTGGCCCGCGCTTCCGCAAGGTTTGCGCGGGCCTCTTTTCCGAACGAGCACGCCTAACGCGCGACAAGCTTTTTGGGGCAAGGATGCTGCGACGCAAGCGCTGGATATTCGCGATCCTGGCACTTTTGCCGGTGCTGCTGGTCTACGGCTGGGTCAGAATCTTTCCAATTGGCGAAATCCTGCGCCTGAGCCTGCACAAATGGGACTTGCTGTCGCGCAACAAGCCGTTCATCGGGCTCGACAATTTCCGCGAGCTTTTTCAAGATACGCTGTTTCAGACGGCGCTTGTGAACACCGCCATCATCGCCTTTGGCGTACTTCTCGTGACGATCCCGATGGCGATGTGCCTGGCCGCACTGATCTATCATCGTACGCATGCGCGCTTTGCCTGGTTCTACGAAACATCGGTCTTCATCCCGCACGTGGCCTCGCTCGTGCCCGCCGCGATGGCTTGGAAATGGATCTTCGACGCGCGCCTCGGCCCGCTGAATGCATTGCTGGGCGTCTTCGGTGTCGAACCCAAGGCCTGGCTGTTCGACCCGGTTCTGTCGGTCGTGGCGATCATCGTGCTGTGCTCCTGGCAGGCGCTGGGATATGCCGTCATCATTTATCTAGTCGGGTTCAAAAACCTGCCGCATTCTCTTTACGAGGCCGCGAAACTGGATGGCGCGACGCCGTTCCAGGCTTTCCGCTTCGTGTCGGTGCCCCTGCTCAAGCCGATCACGCTTTACGTCTCGGTGGTAACGCTTGTCTCGGCCTTCAACGTCTATGCGCAGGTGTTCGTGCTGGCGTCTGATGCACAGGGCGCGCCGGGCCGCCAGGTGCGGGTGCTCGTGCTCGATATGCTCGAGAATGCCTTTCGGAACTATCGGATCGGCTATGCGGCATCCGAGGCGGTGGTGCTGTTAGTAATCGTGCTTGCGCTGACGCTGATCCAGTTCACGCTCTTGCGCGAAAAGGGGGGGCGGAGATGACGACGACACACCGCGCCGATGCGCTGCTGACAGCCGATGACCTTGCCGCGCGTGCCCTGCGCCAACGCAAACGCCGCCGGACGACGCTTTCGATCGATGCCTTCCTGATGGTGTTCGGTTTCCTGATGGTCCTGCCCTTGCTGTTGCTGATCGGGAATGCCTTCAAGACCCCGCAGGAAATGGTTGCATGGCCCCCGACGCTGGTGCCGAACGACCCTACCTTCGCTAATTTCCGCGCCGTCCTGGGCGATACGCCACTGATGCGGTGGATGCTGAATTCCTTTCTGTTCGCCACGATGTCGACGGTGGCCATCGTGATCACCTCGGCGATCGCAGGCTATGTCTTCGGCAAGTTCCGCTTCCGGTCGCTGAACTTGATGTTTCTTGTCATCCTGGCGACAGCAATCGTACCGTTCGAGGTGTATATGATCCCGCTCTATTTTCAGGTGCAGTCGCTGGGCCTGCTGAATTCGATCTGGGGCCTGCTGATCGGATACCTGGTGATGAGCTTCGGCATCTTCCTGATCCGGCAGAACGTGATCCATTCCATTCCCGACGAATTGCTCGAGGCCGCGCGGATCGACGGCGCGGGCGAGATATGGATTTTCTGGCACATCGTCTTGCCGCTCTTGCGCAGCGCACTGGGTGCGCTGTCGGTGCTGGCGTTCTTTCAGGCCTGGACAGCTTTTGCATGGCCGCTGATCGTGGCAACCACCCGCGACAGTTATACGATCGAGGTGGGGCTCGCGTTGTTCCAGACGGGATTCACCGTGGATCTGGGGCGGCTGAGCGCGGCTTCCACCATAGTGCTGATCCCCTCAGTGACGCTGTTCGTGATCCTTCGGCGCAACTTCGTGCAGGGTGTCGCGGGCACCGGGTTGAAAGAATGACAGGATTTCCCGAAATCTGCGCGAAACGTTACGCGAATGCGAACGCGGCTGCGTTGCGCTGGATGCTCGACCGGCCGCGCCGACGCGGATTTCTGGACACCTGTTTCAACGCGCTGGAACGGCGCGACTATACGCATGT
This sequence comes from Caenibius sp., assembly GCA_030830695.1. Lineage (GTDB taxonomy): Bacteria > Pseudomonadota > Alphaproteobacteria > Sphingomonadales > Sphingomonadaceae > JACKKV01. Next base: position 5,018 of record JAURML010000106.1, read on the forward strand.
CGACGGGTATCGCGGGCCGCAATACCTGCACGGCTGGATCCAGGGGCGCGGGCTCGAGGCGCTTGCGGAACAAGGCCAGGCGCTGGAACGCGAAGACGCTGCGCTTTCCGCGCGCTGCCGCGATGCCGCGAACCAGTTGCATGACGCGCTTGCGGCGCTGCGCGATCCCATGGGGCGAGTTTTCTTTCGCTATGACGCGGCGTTGCTGCCGCTTTTGTGCATGCCGGATGAACCGGTCAGGCGCCAGCACGCAGAGCCCGGCATCCACACCTATTCCGATGCTTTCGCCGCCAAGGGGCTCGTTGCCGCTGCGTGCTGGCTCCGCGACCCGCGCCTGCCGGACTGGCAGGCCTATCTGTCAGATGTGATCTGCGCAGTGGAAGACAGGCGCTTCCAGATCGACGAATTCGCGCCTATCAGCGCCGGAACGGTTGCCGCCCAGCCCGATGATTACGGCCCGCGCATGATCCTTCTCGGTGCGGCGCATCTGGCGTCAGACCCCGCATATGCTGACCGGTTCATCGACCATGTCCTGTCCCGTCATTTCGATGCACCCACAGGCCTGCTGCGCGACCTTGCGGGCGAAGACGCGTGCAACCCCGGCCACGCGATCGAATTCGTGGGATTTGCACTGGCTCATCTGCCGCCCGATGCCGATACGGGCCTTGTGGCAACGCTGGGTCGGATCCTTTCGGCATCGTTCAGGGCGGGGTTCATGGGGCAGGGAATTGCCTTGCGGATCTCGATCGGCACGGGCCGTGCGCTATCGCCTTATCGGCCGTGGTGGTCGTTGCCCGAAACGGTGCGTGCGGCTGCGCTTTTGTGGGCACGCACCCGTTCAGACGCTGCGCTCGCGATCTGGAAGGCAGCGGATCATGCCTTCTTCCGCCACTATTGGCTGGGCGATCCGCCTGTCGCCATCCAGACACGGAATGCACAGGGCCCGGTCGATTATGTACCCGCTACCCCAGACCTTGACCCTGGCTATCACACCGGGCTCAGCCTGCTGGCCGCGCAGCACGTGGCCGCATCGATCAGCGAAAGAGGACACGATGGCCGGAGTTGAAATCGTCGACGTCACGAAAACATATGGCGCGGTGCAAACGATTCATGGTGTTAGCATCGATGTGCCAGACGGCGCTTTCGTCGTGCTCGTGGGCCCGTCGGGCTGCGGAAAATCTACATTGCTGAGAATGATCGCCGGGCTGGAGGATATCAGCGGCGGTGTGATCCGGATGGACGGCAAGGTCATCAACGATGTCGAACCCAAGAACCGCGACATCGCGATGGTGTTCCAGAACTACGCCCTATATCCGCACATGACGGTAGCCCAGAACATGGGCTTCTCGCTGCGGTTGGC
>JAURML010000107.1 GCA_030830695.1 Caenibius sp.
CAGATCATCAAGGCAATCCACCGCAAAGTCCCCGCCGGGCAGCGGCGCATTTGCGGTCCAGTGCGGGCCGTGCAGTTGCGGCAGCCGTTCCGCCAGCCGGTCAACCGCCTCTTGCGCGACATGGCGCGAGGAAGTGATCTTGCCGCCCCAGATGCCCATCAGCGGCGCGCCTTGTGCCGCGCTGCTCAGCGAGATGCGATAACCGCGCGTTGCCGCTTCAGGGCGGGCGCAGGCCCGGCGTATGGGGCAGGACGAAACGCATCGGACGAATGATATGCGGGGCGATGCGCCACAGCACCTCGCGTTCGCGCAGCGCTTGTCGGACCAGGGCGAATTCGTGATATTCGAGATAGCGCAGCCCGCCATGCACCAGCTTGGTCGATGCTGACGAGGTGCCGCTGGCCAGGTCGCGCGCCTCCAGCAACAGCACGCGTGCGCCGCGCCCGGCCGCATCACGTGCGATTGACGCGCCGTTCACCCCGCCGCCGACGATGGCGATATCGAAAGGCCCGTTCATGGCAGGCTGGCCGGGGGCCGGGGTGGATTGCGCCGCTGGAAGAGGCGGCCCTGTTCGCTGAACAGCACCAGCGCCAGCGCCAGCAGGCCGATAATCAGCAGCGCATAGGCCAGCGGGCGCGAAGTCCCGTCATATGCCTGACCGATGATGATCCCCATGACCCCTGCACCGAACATGCGCACGAATGTGTGCGCTGATGATGCCGCACCCGCAATCTCCCCGAACGGCTGCATCGCGATCGAACTGAAATTGGCGGTCAGGAAACCGATCACCGCCATATTCGCGGCCAGCAGCGGCACGAACCAGGCAAGGCTTTGCCACTCGCCAAGCGCGAACCAGATCTGCGCCGCGCTGAGCAGAATGAAGATGATTAGACCCATGTGCGAAACCCGGCGGGCGCCAAACCGTTCGACGATCCGCGCATTGGTGAGGTTGGAGATAATCATCGTGGCCGCAGTCGCCCCGAAGATGAGCGCAAAATGGTGCCCCGCGCCGAAATGTTCGCCGACCAGCTGTTCCGCCGAATTAACGTAGCCGAAGATGCCCGCTGTCACCAGCGAACCGGCGAACACATATCCCACAGAGGCCCGCAGGCAGAGAGCGCGGCGCATATTGGCCAGATAGGTGCCGGGGGCCAGCGGTTGGCGGCGCTGTGCAGGCAGGGTTTCGGGCATGCGCAGGAAGAACCACAGGCCGACCACCCCGCCCCAGCCGGCCAATACCAGGAATATCGCACGCCAGCCCGCCGCAGTCAGGATCGCCAGCCCGAGCGAGGGGGCGATGATCGGCACGGTGATGAACACCGCGAAGATGGTGGACATCAGCCGCGCCATCCGGTCGCCTTCATAGCGGTCGCGGATGATCGATGTGGGCACAACGATCACGGCGGAGGAACACAGCCCCTGCAGCACCCGCATCACCAGCAACTGGCCGAAATCGCTCGCCAGCGCGCAACCGAGCGCGAACAGCGTATAGCCCGCCAACCCGGTCAGCAGCACCGGTCGCCGCCCGAACCGGTCCGCCAGCGCGCCGGGGATCAGGCTGCCCAACCCGCTGGCGACCAGAAACAGTCCCACCACCAGCTGGCGGCGATTTGCTTCCTCCACCCCCAGATCAGCCGCCAGTGCGGGCAACGCAGGTAACATCGCGTCAATCGCCGCCGCCTGCAGCGCCATCAGCATAGCGAGCAGCACGATCAGTTCGCCGAGCTTCATGTCCTTGCGCGTGTGTGTGAGGGCGGGATCGATCATCGCCGCTCCATGCCCTCTCAGCGCGCGGTGCGCCAGCCCCCGTGCATGGGCCTTGCGGCGAACGGCGGCGCGGCTAGTCTGGCGATCATGGATGAGCACGCGGACACTGGTGGCGATGCGGATGCCGAAGCGCATGGCCTGCGCAAGGTCATTCACATTGACATGGACGCCTTCTTCGCCAGTGTCGAACAGCGCGACGATCCCGCGCTGCGCGGCCTGCCGGTGGCGGTGGGCGGCGCCAGCGCACGCAGCGTGGTCGCCGCCGCGAGCTACGAGGCGCGAAAGTTCGGGGTGCGGTCCGCCATGCCCTCGACGCGCGCGGCGCGGCTGTGCCCGGACCTTGTCTTCCGCATGCCGCGCTTTGACGTCTATCGCGCGGTATCGGGCCAGATCAGGCAGATTTTTCTGGATTACACGCCGCTGGTCGAACCGCTCAGCCTTGACGAGGCCTATCTCGACGTGACGGCCGATCTGCGCGGCATCGGTTCGGCCACCCGGATTGCAGAGCTGATCCGCCAGCGCATCCGCGACGAATTGCAGCTTACCGCCAGCGCGGGCGTGTCCTACAACAAATTCCTGGCCAAGCTGGCGAGCGACCAGAACAAGCCTGACGGGCTGTGCGTGATCCGCCCCGGCGAAGGCGGCGCCTTCGTGCGCGACCTGCCGATCCGCCGCTTTCATGGCGTCGGCCCGCGCGGCGCGGAAAAAATGGCAAGCCTGGGGATCGAGACGGGCGGCGATCTGGCAGCCCAGCCGATCGAGCTGCTGCGCCGCCATTTCGGCAGCCAGGCCGACTATCTCTATCGCGCCGCGCGGGGGATCGACCTGCGCCCCGTCCGCCCTGATCGCAAACGCAAGTCCGTGGGGGGCGAGCGCACTTTTCAGCACGATATTTCTAGCGGTCCGGCCCTGCGCGAGGTGCTGGATCACATTGTCGAGATCGTCTGGGCGCGGATCGAGCGGGCGCAAGCACGCGGGCGCACGGTGACGCTGAAGATGCGTTATGCCGATTTCAGCCTGGTCACCCGCGCGCGGTCCGTGCCCGCCGCTGTGACCGACAAGGCGCAGTTTTCAGCCATCGGCCACGCTTTGCTGGAAGACATGCTGCCCCTGCCCCAGCCGATCCGGCTGATGGGGTTGACGCTCGGTTCGCTGGAGGGCGAAGGCGAAGAACAGCCACCGCCCCCCGCCTCACCCCAGCTCGCCCTGTTCTAGGCGGCGTTGTTCCAGGTGGCCGGGCTCCGGGCCGTGGTCAGCCCTTGAGAGTCTGGGCAAGGAACCACACCCGCTGCTCCGCCTGGTCAGTCCAGTCGTCCAGCGCCCCTTCGGTAGCATTGTCACCCGCATCGGCCGCCGCCTGCTTCAACGCTCTCAGACCGCTGACCAGCGTCTGGTTGTCATCGTGCAATTCGCGCACCATCGTTTCGGCGGGCAGGTCCATTGCGTCCTGATCGGCGATCCGGCTCTTCGCCCCGATCGCGCCGATGGAGGTCAGCGTGCCCCCGCCGTTCTTGCGTACTCGTTCGGCAATCAGATCCGTCACCCCCAGAATGGCGGTGGCCTGTTCGTCGAACATCAGGTGCAGATCGCGAAAGCGCGGCCCCGCCACATGCCAGTGGAAGTTCTTGGTCTTTACATAAAGCGCCAGATGATCGGCCAGTACGCCGTTCAGCGCATCGATCAGGGCTTTCTTCGCATTGTCGCCGGTTCCGGTCATGTCATTTCCCCTTCGGATGTGTGTTTCTTGGAAGGGATATAGGTGCCGCAGTCTGTATTGCCTCACGCGGAATTCGCGTCACATTGATCGAGACAGGCGATCAGCCGATGATTCCACGCGCGGAAAGTCCGATTACAAGCCCGGTCAGGAACAGCGCCGCACCGATTCCGAGCCGCAGAGCGCGCGGCCACCCCGCGCCGGCCAGCGCCCCGGCCTGCATCCAGCCCAGCGTCAGCGCGGCCCCGCCGCCAACCGCCCCGCCCAGCGCCGCCAGCACCGGATTGCCGGTGGCGACCGCGATGGCCAGAATCAGGAAACGCGCGCCATCGCCCAACTGCGCGGCAACCAGCACGATCAGCGTCGCGGCGGTGGACCGGGTCGGTTCTTCCATCCGCCGCCAGCGCCAGGGGGCCGCCATTTCTGCGCCAGCCAGCACCAGAGCGATCGCGGCGAGCATGGATTTGGCCGCAGGCGGCAGCAGCGCGGCCAGCGCGAATCCTGCCCAGGCGGCGAATGCGGCGGTGATGGCGCTGGCGAGCCAGGCAATCGCGAGCAGGGCGCCTGACTGGCCGTGCCGCTCAGCCAGCCGCACCAGCAGCAACTGGTCGCGCCCGCCGAATGCGGCGAGGGCTGTGGCAAGCAATGCAAGGAAAAAGGAAGGCATGGCCCGGTCTTGCCCAGCCAGCCGCGCTTGGCAAGCATCTCCACGCGGCGTCAATCGCTTGATGGCTGGGGAAATGACACCGCGAAGTGCTCTGCGCGAGAGTCTCGCGAAGCGTACCCTTGCCAGCTACTGAACCATCAGCCTCCGGCAAGGCCCGTATCCTGAACGAGCGTTGTTCCATGTTGAAATCACCAGCGAAGTTGAGAGGCCTATCCCGGTCCGGGAACGGCTGGTGACGCGCGCGCAGGACTGGAAGTGGTCAAACGCGCGGGCGCTTTTTGCCGGAGAGGACAATCATGTCGTAACGGTGGGATCAGCATTGGAACGCACCGAAGATTTCCGCAGATTCCTAAGCGAGGATTTCGATGAAGCCTTCACCTATGCGGCACTGCGAAAGGCTGAAGGGCTGGGCCGCCCAATCGGTTCGCGTGCCTGACTTGAGGCCATGGTAGAGCAGACTGGAAACTCGTTGCTTTCAGGCAAAGGGGGCCCAGGCCGAAGGATATTTAGGGGTCTACAGACGTGTCACCGTAATTGCACCGTAATTGCGTAATTGAGGTCCGCGTTGGAATGGCAGCACTCTTGGGTTCGATGCTTCAGAAGGAAAATGCCGTGACGATACGCTCCTCCCAGTTCGCAATCATAAGCCGAGCGCGGCTTCTATCGTTGCCCAGTCAACCAACTTGAAATTCTGGGTGCCGTTGCCATTGTCACCGTCCTGCGCCACGAACAGCCCGCCCGGATAGATCGCGCCGAAATCGTCGGCGATCACGTCGATGCCGTCCGTCTCGCTGGTTCCGTCAATGGCACCATCTGCGATACGGAACCGCCCGAGATATTCCGCGGTGACCGCGTCATATGCGGCGTAAGCATTGTCACCCTGGCTTGATGCGATACTTCATTCGCCACAGTTTTCCGCCGGTTCGCTCCACCAGAAGGAAGAGCCACGCCGAGTCGCTCATTTTGTAGGCTTTCGGACCAGCCTTGGCCTTGCGAATTATAACGTCAGTTAGCGCCATAATTTCAGACCCTTACCCAGAAAAAGCCCCCAGCTTGGGGGCCTCTCGAATTGGCGAAAACCTGCATGGCCCCCAAAAAGGCCCCCAGTCTCGAGAGGTCTGGCGAGACTAGCCGGGCAAATGCAGGACAGTAACACGCCAGAACCCCTCGGATTTCCATGGGTTTTATAGCGTTTCCGGGATGTTTTGGGAAGGCGGCGCTGGAGCGGGTGAAGGGAATCGAACCCTCGTCGTAAGCTTGGGAAGCTTCTGCTCTGCCATTGAGCTACACCCGCCTCGGGTGGCCGGACAACCGGCTGCGGCCCACTGCCACGCAAGGCCTGCCGCGTCAATCGGGTCGAGTGCGTCCCGCACCGATTCCGGGTTCAGCCAGCCCCCGGCAGGAACAGATCCCGTTCTGCGGCAACCGCCTGTTTCAGCCAGTCCATCATTGCGCGCACTTGCGGGAAGGCGGCGGTTTCGCGGTGCGTCACCAGCCAGAAGCTGCGCAGGATGCGAATTTTCGGCAACACCGCCACCAGCGCGCGGTCCATCCCGGCGATGAAATGCGGCAACACCCCGATCCCCGCCCCGGCCGCAATCATCTGGTGCTGGGCGTTGATGCTTGAGGAACGCAGCGCCGCCGTGCCAGCATGAGGAATTTCGTCAAGATAGCGCAATTCAGGGGCATAAACGATGTCCGGCACATAGCCGACCAGACGATGACGGGTCAGTTCTTCTGCCCGGCGCACCTCGCCCAACCGCTCCAGATATGCGCGCGCAGCATAAAGGCCGAGCGAATAATCGGTCAGCCGCACGGTCACCAGCGGCCCCTTGCGCGGGCGCGCCAGCAGCACCGCAAGATCCGTTTCGCGCCGGGTCGGATTGAGGAAGCCGCTGTTCGCCACCAGATCGACCGTGACCGCCGGATGCGCATCGGAAAAGGCCCCGATCCGGCGTGCGACGAACCAGCTGCCCAGCCCTTCAGCCACGCTCAGCCGCACCGTGCCGGTCAATGGCGAGGCCCCGGCCCCCGCGCCGCCTGCCGCCTGCGCTTCTGCCGCCAGCCGGTCCATGGCCCGGGCCTTGGCCAGCAGCCTTTCGCCCGCCGCCGTCAGTACATGGCCGCCGGGCGAATGTTCGAACAGTCGCGCGCCCAGCGCCCGTTCCAGTTTCTGCACCCGGCGCCCGGCCGTGGTCGGATCGGTCCTGAGCGCCTTGGCCGCACGCGCCAGCGTGCCATGGCGCGCCACGGCAAGGAAAAATGGCAGGTCACCCCAGTCCATGGCCTGCATATATGCAGGTTGTTACGGCGAATCTAGCGCTTGATCACGCCGCCGCCCGGGGCCATGTGCAAATCAAGGCCAACTGAGTCCCTGACCGGCAGAAAACGCGGGTCAGGACTGGCTCGATTGCCGCACCCGATCGCTTTAACGAGGAAATCATCATGGCTACCGCCCTCGAAATGGACCAGACTGACGTTGCCGCCGAAGTGGCCGAACTGATCGCACGTTCGCGCAAGGCACAGGAACAGATCGCCAATTACACGCAGGAACAGGTCGATGCGCTGATCCGCGCCATGGTCTGGTCCGTCTGCAAGCCAGGCATGAGCCAGGAAATCGCGCAGTTCACCGTGGATGAGACGCAGCTCGGCAATTACGAAGGCAAGTTCCTCAAGATCGATCGCAAGACGCGCGCCGCCCTGTACGACATCATCGATGACAAGTCGGTGGGCGTGATCGAGGAACTGCCCGAACGCAACATCGTCAAGATCGCCAAGCCGATGGGCGTGATCGGCGCGCTGTCGCCTTCCACCAACCCGGAAGCGACCCCGGTGATCAAGTCGATTCATGCGGTCAAGGGCCGCAATTCGATCATCATCGCCCCGCACCCGCGCTCAAAGCTCACCAACAAGAAGATCGTCGACCTGATGCGCGCCGCGATCGTCAAGATGGGCGCCCCCGCCGATCTGGTGATCGCGATTGAGTCGCCCTCAGTGGAAAAGACCAACGAGCTGATGCGGCAGTGCGACCGCGTGCTGGCCACCGGCGGTTCGCCGATGGTCAAGGCCGCCTATTCCAGCGGCACGCCCGCACTGGGCGTGGGCGTCGGCAATGCGGTGATCACCGTGGACGACACCGCCAATCTCGACGAAGCGGCGGAAAAGATCCGCATTTCCAAGACGCTCGACAATGCGGCGTCCTGTTCGTCCGACAACTCGGTCATTCTGCTCGATGCGATCTACGACCAGATGCTGGACAAGCTGAAGGCGCAGGGCGGCTATGTCGTCAACGCCGAAGAAAAGGCGAAGCTGCAGGGGGCGATCTGGGAAGACGGGCACATCAACGCCAACGTCGTGGCCCAGCCGGCCCAGTTCATCGCGGATTTCGCGGGCTTTTCCGTGCCCGAAGAGGTGAAGTTCTTCATCGTGCCCGAAACCGGCGCCGGTCCTGACTATCCTTTTTCCGGCGAAAAGATGACCGTCACCATGGCGCTTTACCGGGCGAAGGACATTGACGAGGCAATCGCGCTGACCAACGCCATCCAGGCCTATCAGGGCCAGGGCCACAGCTGCGGCATCTATTCCAATTCCGATGAGAACATCATGAAGCTGGCCTTCGGCACCAAGACTAGCCGCGTAATGGTCAACCAGCCGCAGGCGCCTTCCAACTCGCGCAACCTGTGGAACGGGATGCGCCAGACCTTCTCGCTGGGCTGCGGCAGCTGGGGCGGCAACGGGACTAACAGCAATATCTCGTGGCGCGACCTGATCAATGAAACATGGGTGTCCAAGCCGCTGGCCACCCCCAAGGTCCTGCCAAGCGACGAGGAACTGTTCGGTAAGGATATCATCGAAAAGATCAGCTGACGACGCACGCTGGCGCGGGGGGGGCAGGCTGCCCCGCCGCCGACGAGCCGCACGGGCCGGGAAGAGGAGTGACGATGGCAGGGATCGCAATGCGACTTGGCGCAATGGCCGCCGCGCTGCCACTGGTCACTGCCTGCCAGGCGAATGAAGGCACTGTGGAGAGCGCGCCAGCCACTGCGCCAGAGGGGGCGTGCGATGCCGCCCCGGCGCAGGAACATCTTGGCCATATCGCTTCGGCTGAAGCAGGCGCGGTGTTGCTGCGGATTACCGGGGCACGGCAGCTGCGCTGGGCACTGCCGCGCAGTGCGATGACCATGGATTACCGGCCGGACCGGCTGACGGTCAGCTATGATGACAATATGGCGATCACGCGCATCGCCTGCGGCTGACCAGGCCGGAGCGGGTAAAACAGGAAAAAGGAACGGGGATGACCGGACAATTTCAGCTTACCGATGATCAGCTGGCCATTCAGGAAATGGCGCAGCGTTTCACTGCTGACAATATCACGCCTTTTGCCGGCGAATGGGACGAAGCTCATCACTTCCCGCGCGATGTCATCCAGCAGACCGGCGAACTGGGTTTCGGCGCGATCTATATCAGCGAAGAAGATGGCGGGATCGGGCTGGGCCGGCTTGAATCCGCGATCATCATGGAAGCCATGGCCTATGGCTGCCCGGCGACCAGCGCCTTTATCTCCATTCACAACATGGCCGCCTGGATGATTGCCAGCTTCGCCAGTCAGGAGCTGAAGGATCGGTATCTGCCCGAACTGGTGACGATGGAAAAACTGGCCAGCTATTCGCTGACCGAACCTGGCTCCGGCTCGGACGCGGCCGGCCTGAAGGCGACGGCGCGGCTGGACGGCGATCACTATGTGCTGAACGGGACCAAGCAGTTCACCTCGGGCGCGGGCGTCAACGATGTCTATGTCTGCATGGTCCGCACCGACGAACACAAGAGCAAGGGCATCACCTGCCTGGTCGTGGACAAGGACACGCCCGGCGTCAGCTTCGGCGCTCCGGAAAAGAAGCTCGGCTGGAACGCATCGCCGACCGCGCAGGTGATTTTCGAGGATGCACGCGTCCCGGTGGCGAACCGCGTGGGCGAAGAAGGCCACGGTTTCCGGTTCGCGATGATGGGGCTGGACGGCGGCCGCCTCAATATCGGGGCCTGTTCGCTGGGTGGCGCGCAACGCTGCCTTGACGAGGCAATCCAGTATACCAAGGATCGCAGGCAGTTCGATCAGCCGATTGCCGAATTCCAGAACACTCAGTTCATGCTGGCGGATATGGCGACTGACCTGGAAGCGGCGCGCGCGCTGCTTTATCTTGCCGCCGTCAAGGTGACCGAAGGCGCGCCCGACAAGACTCGCTTTGCCGCCATGGCCAAGACGATCGCGACCGAAAACGGGCAAAGCGTGGTCGATCGCGCACTGCAGCTGCACGGTGGCTATGGCTATCTGCGCGATTACCCGATCGAACGCTTCTGGCGCGATCTGCGCGTGCATTCGATTCTGGAGGGCACAAATCAGGTGATGCGGATGATTGTGGGGCGCGATCTGCTCAGCCAGTAAAGCTGAATTCCGGGCAGCATTTTCGCCCGGCCCCGACAAGGCGATTGTATAGGGTTGCGAGTCCCGATATGCTGCAACGCAACATGCAATGCCCGTAGGAGACATGAATGGCCAAGTCGGCTGAAACCACTGAAAAGAGCGAAGCGACCAGGGATTACTGGGCCGAATCCGTCGCTCGCTTCAACGAGGCGCTGGGGGACTTCCTGCGTTCGCCGACCCTGCCCAAGCCATCGCGCAAATATGACCAGATGGCCGTTCTGTCCGCATGGTCGGACGTAATGAAAGGCGTCTTCACGCAGCCTGAAAAGCTTATCCAGACCCAGATGAACGCCATGGACAGCTGGTCGCGGCTGTGGGCCAACATGTGGAAACCGCAGGACGAGGCGGAGCCGGTTGTCCTGCCGGAACGTGGCGACCGTCGCTTTGCGGACGAAAAATGGGAAAGCAGCGCGTGTTTCCGCCAGATGAAGCAAGGCTATCTGCTGGCGGGCAAGCAATTGCGCGAACTGGTACAAAGCTCGACGGAACCGGATAAGTCCAAGCGGGCGCTGGCCGAACTGCTGGTCGAACAATATCTCAATGCCGTGGCCCCCACCAATTTCGCTTTCACCAACCCTGTGGTGATCAACCGCACGCTGGAAACCAACGGCGCCAATCTGGTGGCCGGCTTCGCCAATCTCCTCGCAGACATGTCGGAAGGGCGCGGCATCGTGCGCCGCCGCACTGACAAGGGCGCCTTCAGGCTGGGCGAAAACATCGCCGCCACCCCCGGCATGGTCGTTTACCAGAACGACCTGATGCAGCTGATCCAGTACAGCCCGGCGACGGACAAGGTACGCAAGCGGCCTATGCTCTATGTTCCGCCGCTGGTGAACAAATATTACATGATTGATTTGCAACCCAATTCCAGCCTCATCAAATGGCTGGTCGACCAGGGCAACACCGTTTTCGTCGTGTCCTGGGTCGATCCCGATGAAGGCCACGCCCATTGCGAAGTGGCGGATTATGTCGGCCGCGGCGTGATCGAGGCGATGGATCAGGTCATGAAGGCGACCGGTGAAAAATCGGTCGATCTGTTCGGCTTCTGCATGGGCGGCACGCTGATTTCCATGGCTGCTGCGGTGCTGGCCGCGCGGGATGAAAACGCAAAGATCGGCTCCATCACGCTGATCGGCGCATTGATCGACTTCACCGACATGATGGAATGGTCAGCCTTTGTGAGCGAAGCGCAGGTCGAAGCGCTTGACGTCCATGTCGGCGAGAAAGGTTATATCGACAAGGACGAGCTGCAGCAGCTTTTCTCCATGATGCGGGCGAATGACCTGATCTGGTTGTCCTGGGTCAATCATTACCTGCTCGACAAGGAAGCCCCGCCATCGGACCTGCTGTTCTGGTTCGAACATGGTTCGCACATCCCGCAGGCCTTCCTGACCAGCTACAATCGCGATCTTCTGGTCAAGAACCACCTGCGCGTGCCCGGGCAGGTCACCCTGCTGGATGAAAAGCTGGATCTGACCAGGGTGACCGCGCCCATCACCATCATCGGGCTTAAGGACGATCACGTCTCCGCCTGGACCAGCGTTTATCAGGGCCATCACTATTTCGGTGGCCCGATCACCTTCGTGCTGGGCGGTTCGGGCCATAATGCCGGGGTCATCAACCCGCCGCACCGCAACAAGCACGGCTACTGGCTGAACAAGGAATTGCCGGCCACTGCGGATGAATGGCTGGCAGGCGCCACCAAACACGAAGGATCCTGGTGGCCGTTCTGGAACGAATGGCTGGCGAAACAGGACAAGGGCGAGCCCGTAGCGGCCCGTGAACCCGGCTGTGGCAAGCTTAAGCCGATCGAACCCGCGCCCGGCACCTATGTGCTGTCTGGCATCGAACAATAAGACGATTGGAACTGCAGACGTGACAAGAGACCTCGCTGACGCGCTGACTTTCGTTGATGGCAATGTCGGGCGCATGCGGCTCAACCGACCGAAGGCGATCAACGCGCTCAATCTCAACATGGTCAAGGCGATGACGGATGCGCTGCTGCAATGGCGCATGGATCACGATGTGCAGCTGGTGATGCTGGACCATGCCGAGGGGCGCGGCTTCTGCGCCGGAGGCGACGTGGTTTCGATCGCCAAGAGCGCGACGGGCCACGGCGCGGCGGGCGATGCGTTCTTTTATCAGGAATATCGCCTGAACCATCTGATGTACACTTACATGAAGCCGGGCATCGTCTTCATGGATGGCATCACCATGGGCGGCGGGGTGGGCATTACGCTGCCCTGCCGTTATCGCATCGCCACCGAACGTACGGTGTTCGCCATGCCGGAAACCGGCATCGGCCTGTTTCCCGATGTCGGTGGCGGGCGCTATCTCTCCCGACTGCCGGGCCGCCTTGCGCAATATCTGGGCCTCACCGGGGGCCGGCTGGACGGCGCCGAATGCCTCGAAGTAGGCATCGCCACGCATTACATCCCGTCGGACCGGCTGGAAGAAGTGAAGGAACAGATCTGCCTGCACCCCGAAGGGGCAGCGGTGATTCTGGACCGCGCATCGGAAAAGCCGCCGCATGCCGGCATTCTCGATCATATGGAAGCGATCAACCGCCTGTTCGCATCCGACCGCCTGGAAGATGTGCTGGCCGCGCTGGAGGCTGAGCCGGATGAATGGGCGCAAAAGCAGCTCAAGATCCTGGAAAGCAAGTCGCCGCTGTCCTGCAAGGTCACGCTGCGCCTGCTGGTCGTCAGCCCGCATTTCGGCGATTTTGCTGACGAGATGCGGCTGGAATTCGGTATTGTGCACCGCCTGTTCCGCCAGCCCGATTTCGTGGAAGGCGTGCGCGCCCTGCTGATTGACAAGGACAATGACCCGCAGTGGAGCCCGGCGACGCCGCCGGAGGTCACTGACGAACTGGTCAATCGCATCTTCGAACCGCTGCCCAAGCAGCAGGCCTGGAAGCCGATCGAATTGCCGGACATCTGAATTTCCCAAGGAGAGGAACTACATGAGCTACGAAACGATCCTGGTCGAACAGCGCGGCGCAGTGACGCTCATCACGCTTAACCGCCCGCAGGCGCTCAACGCCCTGAACAGCA
>JAURML010000108.1 GCA_030830695.1 Caenibius sp.
GGCCGGACTGGGCCGCACCCGATCCCGCCAGCAGGGCCAGCGGCACAAGCAGGGGCCAGCCGATAAAACCGCGTATCATGGCCCCACCCTGCCCGATCATCCGCCGCGATGGTAGGGGTGACCAGCGAGAATGCTGGTCGCCCGGAACAATTGCTCCATCAGCATGGCCCGGGCCAGCAGATGCGGCCAGGTCGCCGCGCCAAAGGCCAGCAGCAGATCGGCCCCGTCGCGTTCGGCCTGATCGTGCCCGTCCGCTGCGCCCAGCAGGAAGCGCGTCTCGCGCACGCCATCATCGCGCCAGCGCCCCAGCAGCGCGGCGAAATCCTCTGATGAAAGCTGTTTGCCGCGCTCGTCCAGCACCACCTGGCGGTGCGGGGTGAGCGGTTCGGGAAAGCGGCCGCCACGTTCGGGCAATTCGGTCGTGACCAGCGGCCAGGCAATGCGCCGGGCATAGCGGTCAGCCAGTTCGGCTTCGGGCGAGCGGCCAATCTTGCCGCGGGCGATCACATGCAGGCGCATGCACCGCCCTATGCCCCGATTGGCCCCGCTTGTCTAAGCCTGACCGGCCGCGGGGACCGGGGCAAGATCGCCAAAGCCCCACATCCGTTCGAGATTGTAGAAACTGCGCACTTCGGGACGGAACAGATGCACGACCACATCGCCCGCGTCGATCAGCACCCAGTCCGCCGCCGGCAGCCCTTCCAGCCGGACCGGGCCGTGCCCGGCCTGCTTGATCCGTTCCGCCAGCTTCTGGGCGATGGCCGCCACCTGCCGGGTCGAACGGCCCGACGCGATGACCATGTAATCGGCCACGCTGGATTTGCCCTGCAACGGGATCGCGACGATATCCTGCGCCTGATCCTCCTCAAGCGAGGACATCACCAGGCTGTAAAGTGATCCTGCGTCGGGATCAGGGCCGGACATGGGCATGGCCTCTCCAGCGGTGTTGCCGGCCACGGCCGACTGTATCTGCGGCTGATTCATCGCAGCAAGTTTCGCTCCTGTTAGCGGGAATGGAAGGCGCCAGGGACAGATGGCGCCTCATGCGCGCTCCGCCCAGGGATGGCTATCAATGCGATGATGCGTCAATTGATCCCGGCAGGCCGCACCCTCGAGGCGGGAGGCCCAGTGGGGATCCGCGCGGCGAATGCCTGTTGCCGAACGCGGATCGGGGTCAAAACGCAATGCGATCAGAGCCGGTGCGCTCCAATTGTCCCGGTTACGAAAACTGGCGGCTTTGACACGGTATCGCCGCAGCCAGGCCATCGCGGGGTTCGCAATAGCATGCGCATCATAGCCGGGCCGGCCGATCACCGCAATCGGCATCGTGCGGGCGATCCGGCGCCAGTCCTTCCAGCGATGGAATTGCGCGAGATTGTCTGACCCCATGACCCACACGAAGCGGTGCCGGGGCCAGCGCCGGGCAAGGGCGCGCAACGTATCGACCGTATAGGCAGAGCCGAATTCGCGCTCGATCGCCGACACGCGGATCGGCGCGCGGCGCGCCATCGCCGCCGCGGATCGGAAACGCGCGGGCAGCGGAGCCATGCCGTTCGCCGGTTTAAGCGGATTGCCGGGCGAAACCAGCCACCACATCTCGTCAAGGCCAAGCGCGGCAAGCGTGAACAGCGAGACGCGCCGGTGTCCGCCATGAGCCGGATTGAAGCTGCCGCCCAGCAGGCCGACCCGCAGCCCGCCGCGCCTCACGGCCGGGTCTGGCCCGAACCGCGCACCTGCCACTTGTAAGTGGTGAGCCCTTCCAGTGCCACCGGGCCGCGCGCATGCAGCCGTCCCGTGGCAATGCCGATTTCCGCACCCAGCCCGAATTCGCCGCCATCGGCGAACTGGCTGGAGGCATTGACCATGACGATGGCGCTGTCGACCTCATCCAGAAACCGTTCCGCCACCGCCTCGTCGCTAGTCACGATCGCATCAGTGTGCGCCGAGCTGTGCCGGGCGATATGTTCCAGCGCGCAATCAAGGCCATCGACCACCGCAACCGAAAGAATGGCGTCGAGATATTCGGTATCCCAGTCTTCTGCGCTGGCTGCTCCGATCCGCGCATCCAGCGCCTGCGCGCGCGCATCGCCGCGCAACTCACAGCCCGCATCCAGCAGATCAGCGACCAGCCGCTGCGCCGCCGGAAAGGCCGCGTCGATCAGCAGCGTTTCCATCGCCCCGCAAATGCCGGTGCGCCGCAACTTGGCATTATGCGCGACCGCAATGGCCATGTCGGGATCGGCGGCGGCATGAACATAGGTGTGGCAGATGCCGTCGAGATGAGCGAGCACGGGCACGCGCGCATCGGCCTGGACCCGCGCGACCAGCCCCTTGCCCCCGCGCGGCACGATCATGTCGATCTCGCCCGCCGCGGCCAGCATCGCCCCCACCGCCGCGCGATCCTGCGTCGGCACCAGCTGCACGGCGGCGGCAGGAACGCCGCCCGCCACAAGCCCGCGCACCATGGCGGCATGAATCGCATGATTGGAATGGACCGCTTCGCTGCCCCCGCGCAGCAGCGCGGCATTGCCCGCCCGCACGCACAGCGCCGCCGCATCGGCCGTCACATTGGGGCGGCTTTCATAAATGATCCCGATCATCCCGATCGGCACCCGCACCCGGCGCAGCTCCATCCCGTTGGGGCGGGTGCTGCGATCGATCACCTCGCCAACCGGATCAGGCAGTTCCGCCACCGCGTCCACCGCATCGGCAATGCCGGCAAGTCGCGCCGGGTCCAGCCGCAGCCGGTCAATCATCGCCGGCGTCAGCCCGTTGGCTTCAGCAGCGGCGATATCCTGCGCGTTGGCGGCAAGAATTTCCCCTTCCGCATCGCGCAGCGCGCTGGCCGCGTGATGCAGCGCGGCAGCCTTGGCGGCACTCGGCATGCGGGCGAGTTCGCGTTGCGCAAGGCGGCCGGCGCGCGCCAGCACCGCAACGAGCTGGCGGGGTTCGACATTCGGATCAATCGTGCGTTCATCTGACATGGCGCATGCGGTTAGCACCCTGCGCCGCGCTTGTCAGGGGGCGATTCGCCAACTGGTGATGGTGCGCCCGGCGTTTGTCGCAGGCGGGTCCATCCATCTGTCCCGGGATGAGACGCAAGCCAACGACTCGTCGTGCGACTCCACCGCCCTGCCCCTTTAACCATGCGCGACGGTTTCAACCGTTA
>JAURML010000109.1 GCA_030830695.1 Caenibius sp.
CAGCTTCCTTCATCGGCGATCCGGGCGATGGCCTGCGCTTTTTGCCATGCCGCAGAGCCGGTATTGATCGCAGGCATGCGTCCGCCACGCACGAAACTGAATTGCGAACGCTGATACACAACGCCGCAATAGGTCGAGGGGAAACGGCCCGAAAGCGCGCGATTGACGATCACGCGGCCGACCGCCAGCTGGCCTTCCAGCGGCTCTCCCTTGGATTCGAAATAGATCGCGCCGGCCAGACAATGCATGTCCTTCGACATGGGTTCGTCAATCGAGGTGGCGGCGACCAGTTCGGCAAGGCTTGCCGGATTGGCAGGTGCAGCCGGTTCCTGGGGAAGCGGCTGGACCGCGGCATCGGAACTGTAAGAGATTGTTTCACCGGATTCGACAGCTTCGACATCAAGCGAGCCATCAACCCGGACTTCGGCCAAACCGGCCTCTGTCATCATGCCCGGCACTGCGTCCTGGGCGAAGGCGCCGGAACTTTCGGCGCCGAAGAAAACCGTCAACAGTGTTGCAGCCAGGGACATGGCGCTGGCCGCGCGGATCTTGATGCTCATTCAATCCGTCAAATCGGGCGGTGGACGCGCTCAGACGCAGGCTGACAACCGGAATATATCAAACGCACAAGGCGGGTTGTCGAAAACAGGCCTGCCGGCCGCCCCCCGTCTGCGTGCTAACCCTGAGGGGCCGAAACGCCACCCCTGGCCGCCTGCGCATTGGAAGTTGCGGCGCGTTTATTTTGCAGTGCAGCAAAGTCAACAGATTTATCAACGAAACCCGATGAAGCGTTCACCATCTGCGATATCCAGTTCGACGATCCACAGATCATCGTCCTGATTTTTTCGGCGCACCAAATAATCCCGAAATTCCTGTTTATTTTCAGAATCTTCTTCTTTTGAAAGCACCCAGTCCCGGCCACCGTCAAGCGATGGCATGCGTTCGAAAATGCGCGCAGGGCGCGATTGTTCGCAACAAACGACAAGGATCGTGCCGGCCTGACGTTCACCTTTTGCGAGAACAGTGGCGAATCCGCCAGACGCCTCGACTGCGCGAATCAGCCCGCCGACTTCGAGCTGCGCGGGCAATCGATCATCCATCGCTCAGGCCACCGGGATCTTGTAGCCAGGCAATCCCGAAAGCGGAATGTGCGAACGCATGAAGGTGCCGGTCCCGCGCCCGACCTCTTCGCCCTCTTCATCGACCAGATGCGCTTCGGCCACCAACACGCGCCGTCGGCCGCTGACCCAGCGGCCTTCCGCCACCAGCCGCCCCTGCCTTGCCGGTTTGGTGAAATGCAGGTTGAATGAGGTGGTGAGCAGGAAACGATCACTGACCAGCGTATTGGCTGCGTAGAAGGCTGCATCATCAAGCATCTTGAAATAGATCGTGCCATGCGCCGCACCTGCGGCATGAAAGCAGCCTTCATCGACATCGAACGCGATGCGCGAAGTACCCTCACCCGTAATCGAGAGAGTCGACCGGAACAACCGATTGACCGGGGCGGAGGCGTACAGCGCTTCCAGTGCACGCCAGTGCAGGGCCGCACCATTGTGCGCACCCTCAGGCGGCATCCAGGTCCGAGACATTCGTCAAAAGCGCATAGATCGCGTCGGCGCCCGGCGCTTCAGCCAGTGCCTGATGCGTGTTTTCATCGCGCACGATCCGCGAAATGGCAGCGAGCGAGCGCAAATGCATGGCGCCCGCATTTTCTGGCGAAAGCAGGCCAAAGACAAGATCAACCGGCAAGCCGTCTGCCGCGTCGAAATCGACCGGATGTTCGAGGCGAATGAAAGCGGCAACCGGGCAACGCAGGCCCGCAACGCGGGCATGAGGAATCGCCACGCCGCGGCCAAACCCGGTGCTGCCCAGCTTTTCCCGTTCATCCATCCGTTCCAGGATTTCGGCGGCATCGAGTTCGTAAACGGAAGCGAAGCGTTCTGCCAGCAGCACCAGGATGGCGTGCTTGTCATCGGCCCGCGCGGTACCGACGGCTTCTGGACGAAGGGAAAAGAAACTGTTCATGATTCAGTCGGTTTCGTCACACGATCATCCTGCCAGCCCGCGCCGATTACGCGGCAGAGCGACTGCCCCTTGCCCGCAGAACATGATGCAGAACCTGGGCTGCTTGCGCCGCGCGCCTTGCCGCACGGCCCGATTCAGGACGGTTCGACCCAGCCGATCGATCCATCGGGGCGGCGATAGACCATATTATGTCGCCCGGTGCCAGCGTTTTTGAAGAAAAGAGCGTTGGTATTGCGCAGGTCGAGCATCATGACGGCATCCGAGACGGTCGTTTCCGGAATATCGACGCGCGTTTCGGCAATCACCGGCGGCGCATCGACCAGCACCTCTTCTTCCGTCTCGTCCTGTGCAAAAATCCGGTAAGCCGCGTCTTCCTCGCGCTGCGCGTGGGTTGCCTGCTCGTGCCGATCCTTCAGCCGACGCTTGTACCGCCGCAACTGCTTGTCGATCTTTTCTGCCGCCTGATCGAGCGCCTGATGAGCGTCATGCGCATTCGCGTGCCCCTTCAGGATCAGCCCATGCGTCACATGCGTGACAATGTCGCAACTGAACGCCCCTGCCGGAGCCTTGCCGAAGGTGACGTGAGAGGAGAGCGCGCGGCTGAAATATTTGTCAATAATGCCGGTAAGCCGATCGGATGCATGCGCCTGAAGGGCGGCGCCGGTTTCGATTTGGTGGCCAGACACGCGAATGTCCATGGGACGTTTCTCCTGGTTATGGCCCTGGCCGGACTAGCTTTGTGACCAGAGCGGGGAAGTGAGTGTTTCCAAAAAGGCCTTGTGCGCGGCGCGTTCCGCCTCATTCGGCTGATGCGGGCGGGGGCTCCGAAAAACCCTCTCGCGGATCACCGCCTGAGCAACGCTGATTTCGTGAGTTTCGACCGTTTCGGCGAGTTCAAGCCCGATCTGCCGCCCGCCGGTCAGTTCGACATAGACCTGCGCCAGCAATTCGGCGTCAAGCAGTGCCCCGTGCAGCGTGCGGTGACTGCGATCGATGCCATAGCGGGTGCACAGCGCATCGAGTGACAGCTTGGCACCGGGATGGCGCACCCGGGCGAGGGCGACCGTGTCGATCATCCGGCTTTTGCAGACCGGCTCCATCCCGCAAATGGCGAGTTCCGCATTGAGAAAGCTGAAGTCGAAGCCCGCATTATGCGCGACCAGCGGCGCATCGCCCAGGAAGGCCAGAAGCTCATCCGCTTTTTGCGAAAAGCGCGGCTTGTCGGCAAGAAAAATCTCAGAAAGCCCGTGAACCGCCTCCGCCTCGGCGGGCATGGAGCGATCCGGATTGAAATAGCAGTGAAAGCTGCGGTCGGTGGTCACCCGGTTGACCATTTCGATACATCCGATTTCCACCATCCGGTCACCCTTTGCGGGATCGAGGCCAGTGGTTTCCGTGTCGAAGATGATCTCACGCATCGTTAATTCAATATTCACCCGCAAGCGGGCTGACGCAAGCTAAATAGCGCGATCGCGCAAGCTTTTGATAAGCATTTTAACCGCCGCGCGTGTCTCTTCCAGGCTGCAGCCCGTATCAATCACATGATCGGCCCGCGCGCGCTTTTCGGCATCAGGCACCTGAATGTCGAGAATGCGGCTGAATTTCGCCGGATCCATGCCCGGGCGCGCCAGCACGCGCTGGCGTTGCACCTCGGCCGGGGCAGAGACAACCAGCACTGCATCGACATTCTGGAAGCCACCCTTTTCGAACAGCAGCGGAACATCAAACACCACCAGATCCATCCCCGCATGTTCCAGCAGGAACGCTTCGCGCAGATGCGCAACCGCTGGATGCAAAATGGATTCAAGCCGCGCCAGCGCATCGGGATCGCCGAAAACCTTTGCCCCCAGCGCTGCCCGGTCCACGCCATACGGCCCGGTCGTTCCCGGAAAGGCGGCCTCGATCTGCGGTAACAGCGCGCCGCCCGGCCCCTGCAGGCGGTGAACTGCCGCATCGGCATCGAACACGGGCACGCCTTCGGCCATGATCATTTCGGCCACGGTCGATTTACCCATGCCGATCGAACCGGTCAGCCCGAGGATAAAGGGGCGGCTCATGTCGTCAGCCTCCTGAACAGTTCTGCATCGTCGCGCGGGTCCGGCACGACACCGAAAAAGCGGGCAAAGGCAGTGCGGGCCTGGCCCACCAGCATGGTCAGCCCGTGACTGGTCGTCCGACCAAACGCAGCGGCCCGCTGCAACAGCTGCGTATCAAGCGGGGCATAGACCATATCGAACACCAAGCAATCCGGCCCGGTATCGGCCTGTTGATCCAGAACGAATTGCGGCATCGGCAACTGTCCAGCCATTCCCAGCTGAGTCGCGTTGATGACAATCGCCGCATCGGCAAGGCCCGCCCCACCGGGTTCAAACGGGCAGAGCGTAACAGGAAGATCAAAATCCTTCAGCGTGTCACGCGCTTTCGCGTGATTGCGCGCCAGCACCCGCACACTGGCGCAACCGAGTCCTTCCAGATAGGCAAATACGGCACGTGCCGCCCCGCCCGCGCCGATAATTACAACTGGCCGTCCAGCCGGATTGCTAGCACGCAACGCCTCCTTCACCCCGTCGATATCCGTATTCGTTGCGTTCAATCCGCCTTTGCCATCTGGCCAGACGGTGTTGATCGCTCCCACTTTCGCGCCCGCAGACTCCAGCTCGTCCACGAAGGGCGCGACTTGTTCCTTGTGCGGGATCGTCACATTGCAGCCACGCCAGGCGGGATCACGTCGACGGAGCGCAAAATAATCCGCCAGTTCTTCCGGCTTCACATGACAGGTCCGATAATCCGCATCGATCCCCAACTTCTCCAGCCAGAAATTGTGAATCACCGGTGATTTCGATTGCGCGATCGGATCGCCGATCACTTCGGCATAGGGCGTCACGCGACCAGCTCCCCTGCTTCGCGCAGGGCGGCCAGCACAGGAAGCAATGGCATGCCAAGCACGGTAAAATGATCGCCTTCGATGTATTCGAACAGGTGCGGGCCAAGCGCTTCGATCCGGAACACGCCCACACAGCCGGCAACGGCGGGCCACTCCTGTTCAAGATACCAGGTGATGAAAGCATCGCTGAGCGGCCTGACGCGCAGTCGCGCCACATCGGCATGGGACCAGACGATCCTGCCATCGCGGGCCAGCGCAGCGGCGCTGTGCAAATGCATAATCCGGCCAGAGAA
>JAURML010000110.1 GCA_030830695.1 Caenibius sp.
CCCGTCAAAATCCATCGGCGCGTCCATGATCTGCGCCGCTGGCACCAAGGGTACGGAGGAACCGCCGGGGATCACGGCCAGCAGATTATCCCATCCGCCGCGAATGCCGCCGCAATGCTTTTCGATCAACTCCTTGAAGGGGATCGACATTTCTTCTTCCACCACGCAGGGCTTATCGACATGACCGCTGATCTGGAAGAGCTTGGTGCCCTTGTTGTTGTCGCGCCCGAAGCTGGAGAACCACGTCGCCCCGCGCCGCATGATGGTGGGTGCAACCGCGATGGATTCCACATTATTGACCGTGGTCGGGCAGCCATAAAGCCCTGCGCCCGCCGGGAACGGGGGTTTCAGGCGCGGCTGGCCCTTCTTGCCTTCCAGGCTTTCGATCATCGCGGTTTCTTCACCGCAGATGTAGGCGCCCGCGCCGCGATGGACGAAGACGTCGAAGTCATAGCCGGAACCGCTGGCGTTCTTGCCGATCAGCCCCGCGTCATAAGCTTCCTGCACGGCGGCAAACAGCACCTCCGCCTCGCGGATATATTCGCCGCGAATATAGATATAGGCCGCGCGAGCGCCCATCGCGAACCCCGCCACCAGCGCGCCTTCGATCAGCTTGTGCGGATCGTGGCGGATGATTTCGCGGTCCTTGCAGCTGCCCGGCTCGGATTCGTCGGCATTGATGACCAGAAAGCTGGGCCTGCCGTCCTTCGATTCCTTGGGCATGAAGGACCACTTCATGCCGGTGGGGAAGCCCGCACCGCCCCGGCCACGCAGGCCAGAGGCCTTGATTTCCTCGATGATCGCATCGCGCCCCTTGGCGAGAATATCCTTCGTATTGTCCCAATCGCCCCGCGCCTGTGCGGCCTTGAGGTTCCACGGCTGATAGCCATAGAGGTTGGTGAAGATACGGTCCCGATCAGCGAGCATCGCAAGCGTCCCGTTCAAAAAATGCCTGGAGAGCCATGGCTTACCACTCCCCCCGGTAATCGTGATTGGCCGAAACCATGTCCTTCAGCGTCGTCGGCCCGCCGAGCGGTTCGACCGTGTGCCGCCCCGGCTCCTGCGTGCCGGCCTTGGGCGTTTCACCCTTCGCCAGCGCGTCAAGCACGGCGTTCAGCCGATCCGCCGTCAGATCCTCGAAATTGTCGTCGTTGATCTGGACCATCGGGGCACTGGCGCAATTGCCCATGCATTCCACCTCGGTCAGCATCCACAGGCCATCTTCAGTCGTATGACCTTTGTGCATCCCGCGCGCCTTGCAGGCGGCCATGATATCGTCCGATCCGCGCAGCATGCAGGGCGTGGTGCCGCAAACCTGCACATGGAAACGGCCCACCGGCGCGAGGTTGTACATGGTATAAAAGCTGGCGACTTCGACCACGCGGATCACCGGCATGTCGAGATAGGCCGCGACATATTCCATCACCGGGATCGGCAGCCAGCCCTGCGTATTCGTTTCCTCGCCCACCTGGCGCTGGGCATAGTCAAGCAAGGCCATGACGGCGCTTTTCTGTCGGCCATCGGGATAGCGTGCGATGGCGGCCTTCGCCTTCGCATCCCAGGCGGAGTTGAAGGCAAAAGTGTCCCAGCGCGCGCGCAGTTCGGGCGTATCAGGTTCGAGATGACGGTTAGCCATTATGTCAATCCATTCCCACCATCGTCATGCTGAACTTGTTTCAGCATCCATTCCTCCTCACGCGGTATCCATGCGCGGGCGCACGATGCACCCTGAAACAAGTTCAGGGTGACGGAATTGGTCATAAGGTCCGCACGAGATTTCACCGCACGAACTCCACGCGAGAGCAATTGTCGCCTTCGAAGCTGTAGATGGCGATGACCTCGAACGGATCGACCAGTTCCGAACCATCGGAAGCTGGGCCGCGCGTCACGTGCTCGCGGAAGATCACGTAATCGCCGATGACCTGCCGCTCGACGATCTCCGCCTTGTTCTGCGGCCATTTGGCAAAGGCTGCGGCAAGGCCCGAGCGCGTGCCTTCCTTGCCTTCCCGCACGACATCGCCGCGATAGTTCGCCTCGCAGGCGTCATCGGTCATGTACGAAACGTAGGAATCCACGTCCTGCGCGTTGTAGGCGGCAATCATGGCTTCTGCGATGGCGAGGTTGCTCACCGGTCACACTCCCCGAACACCACGTCGATCGCGCCGAGGATTGCGGTTGCATCCGGCAGCATGTGGCCCTTGCACATGAAGTCCATCGCCTGGAGGTGGCTGAAGGCGGTCGGGCGGATCTTGCAGCGGTATGGCTTGTTGCTGCCGTCCGACACCAGATAGACGCCGAATTCGCCCTTGGGGCTTTCGGTCGCCACGTAAACTTCGCCCGCGGGCACGTCGAAGCCTTCGGTGTAGAGCTTGAAGTGGTGGATCAGCGCCTCCATCGAGCTTTTCATCTCGGCCCGTTTGGGCGGCACGATCTTGCGGTCAGTGGAGGCGATCGGCCCTTCCGGCATTTCGGCCAGACACTGCTTCATGATGCGGGCGGACTGGTGGACTTCCTCCACCCGGACCATGAACCGGTCATAGCAATCGCCGCTGGTGCCGACCGGGATTTCGAAATCCATCCGGTCATAGACGTCGTAGGGCTGGCTCTTGCGCAAATCCCACGCAATGCCGGAACCACGGATCATCGGGCCGGAAAAGCCCCAGGCCAGCGCATCATCCTTGGAAACCACCGCGATATCGACATTCCGCTGCTTGAAGATGCGGTTGTCGACAACCAGGCTCATCGCGTCGTCGAACAGGCGCGGCAGGCGCGTGTCCAGCCAGTCGGCAATGTCAGTCAGCAGCTTGAGCGGCACATCCTGATGAACCCCGCCGGGGCGGAACCATGCGGAGTGCATACGTGCGCCCGATGCGCGCTCGAAGAAGTTGAGGCAATCCTCGCGGATTTCAAACATCCACAGGTTGGGCGTCATCGCGCCCACGTCCATGACATGACTGCCCAGGTTGAGCATGTGGTTGCAGATGCGGGTCAGCTCCGCGAACAACACGCGCAGGTATTGCGCGCGCGGCGGAACTTCGAGATTCATCAGCTTTTCGATGGCCAGCACATAGGAATGCTCCATCGCCAGCGGCGAACAGTAATCCAGCCGGTCGAAATAAGGCAGCGCCTGGAGATAGGTCTTGTGTTCGATCAGTTTTTCGGTGCCGCGGTGAAGCAGGCCGACGTGCGGATCGACCCGCTCGATAATCTCGCCGTCCAGTTCCATGACCATGCGCAGCACGCCGTGCGCGGCCGGATGCTGCGGGCCGAAATTGATCGTGTAGTTGGTGATGACTTCATCGCCGGTGGTGGGCGACTGTTCGAGGCTGAGGCCGCTCATTTCGCCTCTCCTTCCGCCTTTTCATCGCCGGGCAGCACATATTCCGCGCCTTCCCACGGGCTCATGAAATCGAACTGGCGCAAATCCTGGGCCAGCTCCACCTCTTCATAGACCACGCGCTTTTCTTCCTCGGAATAACGCAGTTCCTGATAGCCGGTGAGTGGGAAATCCTTGCGGAACGGGTGCCCTTCGAAACCGTAATCGGTGAGGATGCGGCGCAGGTCCGTGTTGCCGTCAAACACCACGCCATACATGTCGAACACTTCGCGTTCGAGCCAGCCGGCGTTGGGCCAGAGCCGCGTCGCAGTGGGGACCGGCGTTGCCTCGTCTGTGCTGACTTTCACGATGACGCGATGGTTCCGGGTGACTGACAGAAGGCAGTAATTGACCTCGAATCGCTCGGCCCGCTGGGGATAATCAACTCCGGCGATTTCCATCAGCTGCTGATATTCGTGTTCGTCACGCAGCAGGCGCAGCGCATCTTCAAGCGCTTCGCGTTTGACGGTCAGCAGAATTTCACCATGCGCTTCGCGTGCGTCCAGACACATCGCGCCCAGCGCTTCGCCAAGAGTTTGCGCAATGCCCGCAAGCACCGCGAATTTGGGGGCGGAATGGAGCACGGCAGCCATCAGCGTTCAATCGTCCCGACGCGGCGGATTTTCCGCTGCAGTTGCATCACGCCGTAAAGCAGCGCTTCTGCCGTAGGCGGGCAGCCGGGGATATAGATGTCCACCGGGACGATCCGGTCACAGCCCCGCACCACGGAATAGCTGTAATGGTAATAGCCGCCGCCATTGGCGCAGCTGCCCATGGAAATGACGTATTTCGGCTCGCTCATCTGGTCATAGACCTTGCGCAGCGCCGGGGCCATCTTGTTGCACAGCGTGCCGGCCACGATCATCACGTCCGACTGGCGCGGGGAGGCGCGCGGGGCGACGCCGAACCGCTCCAGATCATAACGCGGCATGTTGACGTGAATCATCTCCACCGCACAGCAGGCCAGGCCAAAGGTCATCCACCACAGGCTGCCGGTGCGGGCCCACTGGAACAGTTCCTCAGTGCTGGTGACGAGGAAGCCCTTGTCATGCACTTCAGTGGACAGCGAATTGAAGAAATCCTGATCCGGCTGGCGAAGCTCGCCGCCCTGCGCAGCTGCCGGAAGCGCCTCGTTCACTCCCATTCCAGCGCCCCCTTCTTCCATGCGTAAATATAACCGATCACCAGTTCACCCAGGAAAATCATCATGGTGATCCAGCCTGCCCAGCCAGTTAGATCCAGGCTCACCGCCCAGGGGAAGAGAAAGGCCGCCTCAAGGTCGAAGATGATGAACAGGATCGCCACCAGATAGAAACGCACGTCGAACTGACTGCGCGGATCCTCAAACGCGGGAAATCCGCATTCATACTCGCTCAGCTTTTCCGCATCCGGCTTGTGCGCACCGGTTAGCCGGGCGACACCCATAGGCAGAAGGATAAAAGCCGCCGAAAGGGCGAGCGCGATGCCCATGAAGATCAAAATGGGCAGATATTGTGACAGGTCGACCAAGGGTTTGACTCGGTTGGTTCCAAGGATTTGCCCGCCCTAGTCGCGGGGCTTGGCCTGCGCAAGGGGGTGGCGGGCTTTTCGACGAGATGCCGGTTTTTGAACATGCGCACTTGATTTTGATGGCCAGTCTTGCCTACGCGAGCAATCGCAGCGGGCGAATGCTCGCCCCCACCCCCAATCGATCAGCGAAAGACAGATGCGATGCCTCATTTTTCCGCCAGCGATCCCGTAGTGATCCTCTCCTATGCCCGCACGCCCATGGGCGGAATGCAGGGCGTGTTTTCTGACGTCGCTGCAACCGACCTGGGCGCGACGGCCGTCAAATCGGCGGTTGAGCGGGCCGGGATCGAGGGTGCGGACATCGATCGCATCTACATGGGCTGCGTCCTACCTGCCGGGCTCGGCCAGGCCCCTGCCCGTCAGGCCGCGATCAAGGCCGGTCTGCCCAAGTCGGTCCAGGCGACCACGGTCAACAAGGTGTGCGGATCGGGCATGCAGACGGTAATCATGGGTGCCGAAGCGCTCGCCAGCGGCACGGTCGACATGGTGGTGGCCGGCGGCATGGAGAGCATGACGAATGCGCCCTATATCCTCAAGAAACATCGCTCGGGCGCACGGATCGGCCATGACACGGCATACGACCACATGTTCCTCGACGGGCTGGAAGACGCCTATGAGGCCGGACGCGCAATGGGCACTTTCGCTCAGGAAACGGCCAACGAATATCAGCTGACCCGCGAAGCGCAGGACGATTATTCGATCGAATCGCTGCGCCGCGCCAACGCGGCCATCGCCGGCGGGGCCTTTGCCGACGAAATCGTGCCGGTTACGGTCGTCAGCCGCGCTGGCGAAACGATTGTGGATACGGACGAACAGCCCGGCAAGGGCCGTCCTGACAAGATTCCGACCTTGCGCGCCGCCTTCGCCAAGGACGGCACCATCACTGCTGCATCATCCTCCTCGATTTCGGATGGCGCGGCGGCAGTGGTCGTCACACGCGACAGTGTCGCCAAGGCCAGGGGGCTAGCTCCCGTCGCGCGGATCGTGGCGATGGCCGCTCATGCTCAGGAACCCAAGGATTTCACGACGGCTCCGGTCGGTGCGGTCAACAAGCTGCTGGAAACGGCGGGCTGGGCGATTGACGATGTCGACCTGTTCGAAGTGAACGAAGCCTTCGCCTGCGTCGCCATGTTTGCGATGAAAGACCTCGGCATCCCGCACGAAAAGATTAATGTGAACGGCGGCGCGACCGCGCTGGGCCATCCGATCGGTGCATCAGGAACGCGAATCATCGTAACCCTGCTCAATGCGCTGAAGCAGCAGGGCAAGAAGCGCGGTGTCGCCAGCCTGTGCATCGGCGGGGGTGAAGCAACGGCAGTTGCAGTCGAACTGGTCTGAGCTAGCCGGGGCCGGCAATCAGGGGTTGCCGGCCCCCCACAGGCGGTCCTGCGGTGCCCAACCGACCCGTCCCCCGACATCGAAGCGGCACCAGCCCGATTCGCACTGACCCAGCTTGCCAACCACACCGGGGGCCACTTTCCACAGCAGGCGTCCGCTCTCCTCGCCGGTTTCCCGTAACGGAGCAGGTTCCTTGCCGGAAACAATCGCGGTACGGCTGCGCGTGAGAAAGCGCGCAACCACCCAGCCCCTGTCCCCGTCCGGGTCTTCGACCAGTCGCCAGCCTTCCTTGCGCCGCAGCACCCTGAGCGGGAGGTCTGCCCGCCGAAACACCCAGGCAATATGATAGGTGGGACTTGGCCCGACGCGCATGTTGAGTTCATCCACCCGGATCGATGCCCAATAGGGCACATCGGCATCCTGCGCGGCAACCGGGGCAGCCATTCCGGAAATCGTCGCTAGGATCGCGATTGCACAGCGCTTGAACATGGGCTGCGCATAGCGCCTGCGTGCCCTGCACTTCAACCCGGCTTCGCGGCTTTTCGCGCAACTCGCGCTTGACCACCAGCCAATCCAGCGCCAAGCGATACAGCCATGACCGTGGTCTCAGACAGCAGGTTCGCGCACCGCCCCCATGGGCGCCCCAAGGTGGTGGTGACGCGGCATCTTCTGCCCTCCATCGAAGCGCGGATGAGCGAATTGTTCGACGTTGTGCTCAATCCCGAAGATCGCCCTCTTTCGCAGGATGAAATCATCGCTGCGATGCAGGATTGCGACGTGCTGGTTCCCACGGTCACTGACCGGATCGACGCGCATATGATCGCAAATGCCGGTGACCGGCTGGGCCTGATCGCCAATTTCGGAGCGGGCACCGAACATATCGATCTGGCCGCCGCTTGCCGCCGCAAGATCATTGTCACTAACACGCCGGGCGTGTTCACGGATGACACCGCTGACCTCACCATGGCGCTGATCATCGGCACGCCGCGGCGCCTGCGCGAAGGGGTGGCGCTGGTTCGCCGCAATGAATGGACAGGCTGGGCGCCCTCCGCGCTGCTCGGCCGCCAGATAGGCGGCAAGGTGCTGGGCATCGTCGGCATGGGGCGGATCGGCCAGGCGGTGGCGCAGCGGGCCCGCGCCTTCGGGCTGAAGATCATTTACCACAACCGCCACCCGCTGCCCGCCGCGGTCGAAAACATGCATGGCGCTGAATATGTCCAGGAACTGGACAAACTCATAGCCCGGTGCGACATTCTGACACTGCACTGCCCGCTGACGAAGGACACGCGCCAGCTGATCGATGCTCGGCGGATCGAGCTGATGAAACCGGGCTCGTGCCTCGTCAACACAGCGCGGGCGGATCTGCTCGATCATGAAGCACTGATCGTGGCGCTGCAGAAAGGCGCGTTGATCGGTGCGGGTCTTGACGTCTTCCCGGATGAACCTTCGGTCGATCCACGCCTGCTCGCTCACCCCAACGTCATGACCACACCGCACATCGGCAGCGCCACGGTGGAAGGGCGCGAAGCATCGGGCGAAAAAGTCATCGCCAATATCCGCTTCTGGGCGGACGGCCACCGCCCGCCCGACCAGGTGCTGGAAGGCCTCGTCTGAATCGCACGGCGGGCTTGTCCTTAGCGGCAATCCTGTCCTAGAGAGCGGGCGATATCAGGGGGCATCCGTGCCCCGGGGGGAGAGGGAAAATCATGCTTCGCACCATCCTGCGCGCATCTGCGGTGCTTGCCGCAACCATACCAGTCGCTGCCATCGCTCAGGACCCGCTTGCCGCAGTAAG
The DNA here is from genome assembly GCA_030830695.1 of Caenibius sp. GTDB lineage: Bacteria > Pseudomonadota > Alphaproteobacteria > Sphingomonadales > Sphingomonadaceae > JACKKV01. Next base: position 8,079 of record JAURML010000110.1, read on the forward strand.
CGACAGCGGCGACACCGCGTGGATACTGATATCGGCTGCGCTGGTGCTGCTGATGACGCTGCCCGGACTGGGCCTGTTCTATGGCGGCCTGGTGCGAGCCAAAAACTTCCTCTCCGTTTTTGTACAATGCGGGGCAATCGCCGCAATTGCATCATTGCTGTGGATCGTGGTGGGCTACACGCTCGCTTTCGGAGCGGTCTCAAATGGCTGGCTGGGCGGCGGCAATGCGCTGATGCTCTCCAATCTGGGCAATGTCCGCGAAGGCACCACCCTGCCGGAAAGTACTTTTGCGCTGTTCCAGCTCACTTTTGCCGCGATCACCCCTGCGCTGATGGTTGGTGCGTGGGTCGATCGCGCGCGGTTCGGCTGGGTGATCGGTTTCTGCGCACTGTGGGGTGTCGTGGTCTATGCTCCTGTGGCACACTGGGTATGGGGCGGCGGCTGGCTGGCCACACGCTTTGGCGTGCTCGATTTCGCGGGCGGGATCGTGGTTCATACAACCGCGGGCGTTTCCGCACTGATTGTCGCGCTGCTGCTGGGCCGGCGCAATGGCTTTCCCAAAA
>JAURML010000111.1 GCA_030830695.1 Caenibius sp.
GTCAATTCCGCTGATGGTGCTGTTCAAGGGTGGCAAGCCGGTCGCCCAAAAACTGGGCGCTGCACCCAAGAGCCAGCTCAAGGGCTGGCTGGAAAGCGAGCTTTAAAGCAGTTCCATCCGCGCGGCGAGTTCGTCCCACAGGGCCGGGCTGGCCGCGCCGATCAGCCCCGGTCGGGCATGATCGTCCACCCGATAGGCGCTGCCATCGGGCCGCGCCGCCCTGCCGCCCGCTTCGTTTAGCCACAGGATGCCAGCGGCATGGTCCCAGGGCAGGGTGCGTTCGAAGATCGACAGATCATTCTCGCCCAGCGCGAGACGCGGATATTGTTCGGCAGCGCAGCGCGGAATGTCCACCACCCGGTAATGAGGGACGATGTGGCGCTTCACGCTCTCGCGCCGTTCCGGATCCATGAATAGCAGCGAGATGGCGGCGACAGGCGGGCTTCCGCCTGTGGTTTGTGCAATTACCCGTTCCCCGTTCACGAAGGCGCCCGTGCCGCGTTGAGCATGGCAGAACCGCCCGCTCAGCGGATCGTACAGCCAACCCGCCGCTGGTTCGCCCCCGTCAGCAAGCGCCACGATGATCCCGAACGGGGGCTGGCCATGTGCGAAATTATGCGTGCCGTCGAGCGGGTCAATGATCCAGCACGCGCCCGTGAGGCGATCCAGCACGGCAGGATCGGCATGCGCCGCTTCCTCCCCCACCACCGGCACGCCGGGCGCCAGCCGCATGAGTGCTTCGGTCAGGAACGCCTCGCATTCGTGATCGGCGATGGTAACCGGATCGTCCGCCGCCTTGTGCGAGACTTCGTGATCGGCAAGCGCGCGCCAACGCGGCAGGATGGCACGCTCAGCCGCAAAGCGCAGCAGATCGTGGATTTCCTCGTCCAGCGCGCTCATCCGCGCGGTCAACTCCGATAATCGGCGTTGATCGAGATATAGCCGTGCGTCAGGTCGCAGGTCCACACGGTGGCGCGGCCATCGCCCAGCCCGATATCGACTTCGATCGAGATGTCCCGGCCCCCGAGGTGTGCGGCGACCGGTGCTTCATCATAATCGGTCAGCGGCAGACCTTCGCGGGCCGCCCAGATCCCGCCAAAGCCGATTGACAGCCGGTCCCGGTCGGCAGGTTCGCCCGCCTTGCCCACGGCCATCACCACGCGGCCCCAGTTGGCATCTTCGCCTGCAATGGCGGTCTTGATGAGGGGCGAGTTGGCGATGGCCAGGCCGATCCGGCGCGCGCTGTCATCGCTCACCGCGCCGCTGACCTCGATGGTGATGAATTTTTGCGCGCCTTCGCCATCGCGGACCACCAGCTGGGCCAGTTGACGGCAAACATCCTCCAGCGCGGCGGCAAATGCGTCCGCGCCCGCACAGTCGAGACCGGTCAGAGGTGCGTTCCCGGCCTTGCCGGTCGCGAATGCCAGTACCGTGTCACTGGTGGAAGTGTCGCTGTCCACGGTGATGCAGCTGAAGGTCTTGAGGTTGGCCGCAGACAGCAACTGCTGCAGGAAGGCGGGTTCGACCGCTGCATCAGTGAAAATATAGCCCAGCATCGTCGCCATGTCGGGCGCGATCATCCCGCTGCCCTTGATGAAGGCGCCCAGCGTCACGGTCTGCCCGTCCACGACCGCCTGCGCCATCGCGCCCTTGGCGAACGTGTCAGTCGTGCCGATCGTGTTGGCGGCATCTTCCCAGCCGCAAGGCGGTGCATCCAGCGCCGCTTCCACGCCCGCTCGAGCCTTGTCCTTGGGGAGCGGCACGCCGATCACGCCGGTTGAAGACACGAACACCTGATCGGCCGGACAGCCCAGATGCCGGGAAACCTGCGCCATGATCTGTTCGACCGCTTCGCGCCCGCGATAACCGGTGAAGGCGTTGGAATTGCCGGCGTTGACGATCAGCGCACGGGCCCTGCCCTGCCGAACCTGTTCACGGCCCAGCTCAACTTCCGACGAACAGCAAACGTTGTTCGTGAAAACACCGGCGACAGCGGTGCCTTCAGCCAGTTCGGCATAGGTCAGGTCGCAGCGGCCCCAATCCTTGTATCCGGCGCGGGCGATGCGCAGTGTCACGCCGTCAATGGGCGGAATGGCGGGGAAGGGACTGGCGAGCGGGGAAACGGGAAGGTCCATGGCGCAGCCTCTAATCCCGCACCGCGATTGCGGCAATAATGAACCGCCCAAAAGGGATACGCCCGCCCCTGGCAGGGACGGGCGTATCTGGGGACGAGGGAGCTCGCCCCCCGGCTAGCTTGCCAGAACCGGTTACGCGGCCGCGAACTGGTTCATCGTGTTGTGTTCGCCTGCAGCCTTGAGTGCGGCTTCGCCGGCGAAATATTCCTTGTGATCGTCACCGATGTCACTGCCCGACATGTTCTGGTGCTTCACGCAGGCGATGCCCTGGCGAATTTCTTCGCGCTGGACGTTGAGAACGTAGCCCAGCATGCCATCGTCACCGAAGTAACGCTTGGCCAGATTGTCCGTCGACAGTGCCGCAGTGTGATAGGTCGGCAGGGTGATCAGATGGTGGAAAATGCCCGCCTGTGCCGCGGCATCGCGCTGGAAGGTGCGGATGCGCTCATCAGCTTCGATGGCCAGTTCGGTGCCATCATAGTCCACGCTCATCAACCGGGCGCGGTCATAGGCCGACACATCCTTGCCGGCCTGTTCCCAGGCGTCGAACACCTGCTGGCGGAAGTTCAGCGTCCAGTTGAAACTGGGCGAGTTATTATAGACCAGCTTGGCGTTGGGAATGACTTCGCGGATGCGGTTCACCATGCCACCGATCTGGCCGATGTGCGGCTTTTCGGTTTCGATCCACAGCAGGTCCGCACCATTTTGCAGAGACGTAATGCAGTCGAGTACACAACGATCTTCACCAGTGCCGGGCTTGAACTGGAACA
>JAURML010000112.1 GCA_030830695.1 Caenibius sp.
GCCCGCCAATGATCAGCCCTTTCTCCGTGAAAGACTCGATCGGGGTCGCCTTGACGTCAATCGCCTCCACATTGTCGCGATTGAAGGTTTCGTAATAATCCGTGCCGACGGTCACTCGCTTCTGGCCATAGGCGATTTCACTGGGCGTCAGGATGGCGGCAGCCTTCCGATCCTTGACAATCCGGCCCACCTGCTCGCGGATATAGTCGGAAATCTGGTCATTCACTTCCTTGTTAGTGACCACGTCAGTGAAGGCGCGCGGCACCGTGGCCCCGCCATATTTGAAGCGGCGATCAAGGATCGCGCGGCGTTCTTCGGGCGTGAAATCGGCGCCGGGGCGATTGCGGATCTGGATCAGTTCCTCTTCCATGAAGATGTCGCCGCTGCCCACAATCTCGAAATTGCGCATGCGCTGGCGCACGTTGTCACGGATCGGCTCCCATTTCTCATAATCCTCATCCGTCAGCGGGCGGTTGCAGGCGGGCATGTAGAGGCCCGGCGTGCGGACCATCACGCTCAGCCTTGCTGCCTGCTGCGCCACCAGCGGGATCAGCTGTGTGCCGGACGAACCGGTGCCGATCACGGCCACCCGCAGCCCGGTGAAATCGGGTTCCTTGTCGCGCGGCCACAGCGCCGAATGATACAGCCTGCCCTGGTACTTCGCGCGCTCGGGGATGTCGGGCCAGATCGGCGCGGAAATCGGTCCGGCCGACGATATGAACATGCGGGCGCGATAAGTGTCGCCCGGTTCCGTGGTGAAGGTCCAGTATCGCTCCACCTCGTTCCAGACTGCCTTGACCAGGCGGGAATCGAAGCGGATGTCCTTGCGCAGGTCCAGCCGTTCGGACACGAAGCGCAAATAGGCGCGGATTTCAGGTTGGGCCGAATAGCGTTCCGACCATTTCCATTCGCGGTCGATCTCCGGCGAAAAGGAATAGGAGTAGACCAGGCTTTCGACATCGCAGCGCGCGCCGGGATAGCGGTTCCAGTACCAGGCGCCGCCGACATCGCTGCCCGCTTCCAGTGCCAGCGCGCTGAAGCCCGCTTCGCGCAGCTGATAAAGCATGTGCAGCCCGCCAAAGCCGCCACCCAGCACCAGCGCATCCAGAATTTCACCAGTAACGGCCCCGGCCTTGTCCACCATATTCCTGCTCCCGCTTGTCACTTGATCTCTCCGAATCGGAAGATTCGTCGGTTTTGTAGTACACTACATAATACCTAGCGTAGATTTGATTTGTTCGATTGACCCGTGTCAAATCGACCGTGGGGAAATGGCATGTTCTAAAAGAGCTTGCGCAGTTCGATCTCGAAAATGCGCCCCTGCGGATCGATCAGGTCGCCCTGATAGGCGATCGGGACCATCCCATTCCGGTCCGTCACCCGGCGATGCGCCGCAAACATATTATCGACCCGCAGCATCAACCGCAGATCCTTGGTGATAGCGGGATCGCGCGCGATCCAGCCCTGCTCGCCAAGATCGATGAAAACCCGCATATTCACTGTGGTCAGACTGCCGAAACGCAGATCATCCGCCTGGCTCACACCTGCGGACACTCGCGTTGCGCTCTCGTAATCGCCCGAAACGCGCATCCCGATGCCACGATGAAACAACCCGCCCTGCAGGCTGATGCGGTGGCGCGGCACCCCGCCGCTCTGGGTTATCGCATCGCCATCCAGCAGATCCAGAACCGCGCCGCCGCGCGCAAACCGCACCCGGTTTTCCAGTTCGATGGTGTGATAAAGCGAAGCGCTCCACCGCCCCTGCCCGCCTGAACGCCCGCGCATCATCGCCATCGGATCGGATTTTGCGCCGCCTTTCCCGCCCTGGCTGGCCTCGGCTTTGCCGAGCACGCCTGACAGATCGATGCCGTAACGCAGCCGCGCGGCTGCTTCGCGCGCAAACCTCACCGCCCTGCGATCGAGCGCCACCAGCGCGCCTGAGGCATCGCGCACGACCCGGTCTGGGAAGGCGGCTTCCACCTGCGGGGTGAGCAGGGGAAAGCTGGCGGTCACGTCATCCGAACGATTGCGGAAATATTCCACCGTCAGGCTGGATCGTTTCAGGAAGGGCGGATCCCAGCTCGCCGACAGCTTGATGTCACGCCGCGTCTCGCGCGTGAGCAGCGGATTGCCGCCCGCAGTAACGCTGACCATCGCGGTCTGCCCCAGATTGAAATCATAGACCGGCACATTGAAGCCTTGCACCACCGGGTCGCCCAGTTGCGCCAGTCCGGGCGCTGCCTCGGCGTGAATATAGCTGCCTTGCAGGGTCAGGCCGCTCAGCGGCTTCCAGGTCAACCCGGTGGTATAAGTGACGAGCGATCCGAAATCGGACAGATCCTCCACCGCACCATTGAGGTTCAGCGAAATGTCGCCGAACGCGCCCAGCGCGCGTTCCCGCCTGCTGGTCAGCGGCACTGACAGATTGAGCCCCCCGCGCAGGTTCCCCCGCGTCAGCCGCGCGGAAGGTGATGCGCTGCGGCTGTTCGCACTGGCGATGCGAAACCACTCATACCCGCCATAAGCCGTCACGGTTACATCACCGGCTGGCAGGGTGATTGGCCGCCCTTCGAGATTGAGCATCGACTTGACCGAACTCGTCCGGCTGCGCGCCCGGTCCTGCCCGCCAGGCGCGATCACCGGCAAAGCTGCGTCAATCGCCAGCAGGCCCGCCGCAGTCAGTGCCTGTAGCGCGCTTGCATCCGCCTCGCGATCCGTCAGCGTGCGCTTGCGCTCATGTTCGGTGTCAAGCGTGGCGGTCAGCTTCCAGCTGCCCAGCGGATGGGAAAGCGTGGCCCCCGCGCCGTAAGTCTGCGTGCGAACGCGCCGGGCCAAGGGGGCGGACGCATTGAAACTGCGCAGCGCGCTGTTTCCGGCCGGATCCGTCAACCGCACGAGATCGAGCCCGGACAGGCTGCGACTATCGTCCAGCTTTGCCGAGGCGTTGAGAGTGAGCGCGCTGCCTTCCTTCCCCAGTGCGGTGGTCCACGCGCTCGTCAGTTCCGCGGCCTTGCTCGCAGCGATCAGACTGCGATACCCTGCCGGATCGGGATCGCCCGACAGCGGCACGCTGTCCGGGGCCTGGCGCACGCCGCGTTCGGCCTCGGTCAGCATGCCCGAGCGGCTGAGATCGAGATTGAGATTGAGCCGGTCATCGCCCTGGATTCTGAGCCAGGTCAGTTCAGCGTCAGTGCTCGAATAGCCGCCGCCATCGGGCAGGCCCTGCTCCAGTTCGATCTCGCGGCTGGCGTAATTGTCCTTCAGGATGAAATTGACCACCCGCTGATCGGCGGAATAGCCATAACGCTGCGCCACTTCCTCCGGCAGCACTTCGACGCGCGCAATGGCTTCGGGCGAATAGCGCCGCAATTCGCGGAAATTCGACACGCGCTGGCCATTGACCAGAATGACCGGCCCGTCGCCCCCGCGCCCCCGGCCGGATCCTGCCTGCGGCGCGATCGCTTCAAGCAGCTCCGCCAACGACCCGGCACCGTAAGCGGCGATGTCCTGCTGATCCAGGGTAACCAGCGGCGGCTGCGCGGCCAGCACCGCGCCGGGATAACGTTCGGCAATGACAATAATGTCCCGTTCATCCTGCACATGCGATTCGTCCTGCGCCCGTGCAGGGGCAGGCGCGGCAAGCACCGCAAGCGGCAGACAAGGGATGGCAAGGTAACGCAGCGGTCGGGACTCCAGTATTCAGACAACCGTCCCCTGCTCCGGTCCGCAAGGTGGCGCAGGCAACAAGTGCTTGGCAAGCAGGTTTTTCACACCGGCTTTGGCGATCAGGAATGCGCGTCAGCCGCCGCCGCAATCACCTCGTAAATGGTGCCTAGATCGGCATCGTCAACGCAATAGGGCGGCATGACGTAGACCGTATTGCCCAGCGGACGCAGCAATACGTCCGCCTCGCGAAAGTAGCGCAACAGGCGCGGACCGAGATCGGACAGATATGTTGCATCCCCGCCCCCCAGTTCCATCGCCACAATGGTGCCGCACTGGCGCAGGCTGGCGATGGCCGGATGGCTGGCCAGCACCGCCATTTGCCGGGTTTGCCGCGCTGCCAGCTGCGCAACCCGGTCCAGCACAGACTCCTCGCGCCAGATCGCCAGATTGGCCGCCGCCGCCGCGCAGGCGATGGGGTTGGCGGTGTAGCTGGAAGAATGAAAGAAACTGCGCGACCGGTCCTGCGAATAATGCGCGTCCCAGATCGCCTCGCTGGCCATGGTCACCGCCAGCGGCAGCGCGCCGCCCGTCAGCCCCTTGGACAGGCAGAGCAGGTCGGGCACCACATCCGCCTGTTCGCAGGCCAGCAGCGTGCCCGTGCGGCCCCAGCCGGTCATTACTTCATCAGCGATGAACAACGTCCCGTACGCACCGCAAATGGCGCGCATCTGCGCCAGTACTTCCGGCGGATAGACGAGCATACCCCCCGCGCCCAACAGCAGCGGCTCCACGATAAAGGCCGCCGCGCCGCCGGCGCATTCAGCCTCAAGTGCGTCCAGCGTGGCCTGCGGATCGCCTGCGGGAAAGGGCACCCGGCCCACATCGAACAGCAGCGGCGCATAAGGCGCGTTGAACACGCCGCGCGCGCCAACTGACATCGCCCCGATCGTATCGCCGTGATAGCTGTGATCCATCACCACTATGCGCTGGCGCGCCTCGCCGCGATTGGCCCAGAAGCCAAGCGCCATCTTCAGCGCCACTTCCACACTGGTGGAACCCGAATCTGAAAAGAACACGCGCGTCAGCGCGTCGGGCATGATGGCGCGCAGGCCGCGTGCGACCGCTTCGGCCGGTTCGTGCGTCCAGCCCGCGAAGATCAGCTGGTCGAGCCGTTCGCTCTGTTCACGGATTGCCGCCATGATGCGCGGATGGCAGTGGCCATGCGTCGTCACCCACCAGCTGGATATGGCATCGATAATCCGCCGCCCGTCAGCGGTAACCAGCGCCGCCCCTGCGGCGCGCAAGACGGCCGGGATCGCATCGCCCAGCCCATGCTGCGTGAAAGGATGCCAGACGGGGCTGTCGTTCAAAGCGAAATTCCCGCAGCGAAGGCGCGGGCCAGCGTTGCCGGTTCCAGCGGATCAAGCACCGGCAGCCGCCCCAGATGGCGCACCTTGCCGATCCGGCAGATCGTCTGCTCGCTGTCCGCATTGCCTTCGCCCACAAAGGCGACGCCCCAGATCGCGATTCCGCGCGCGCGCAGTGCCTCGATACTCAGCAGCGTGTGATTGATCGTGCCCAGCGTGGTGCGCGCAACGATGATCGCGGGAAGCGCCCAATCGGCGAACAGATCAGCCATCAGCACACTGTCCGTCAGCGGCACCAGCACGCCGCCCGCGCCTTCCACCACCAGCGGGCGCGGTTCGGGCAGGGCCAGCCGGTCAAAATCCAGCTCCACCCCGTCAATCGCCGCGGCCCGATGCGGCGAGCAGGGGGTGGTCAGCCGGTAAGCTTCGGGCAGGATACGGTCCGGCGCAAGGCCGGACAGCCAGGCCACGCGCTGCGCATCGCCGCCATCGTCCAGCCCGGCCTGAACCGGTTTCCAGTACCAGCCGTCCAGATGCGCGGTAAGCGCGGCGGCAAACACCGTCTTGCCGACATCGGTATCCGTGCCCGTGACGATGAACCCGCTCACCCGATCACCTCCACCAGGCATGCCGCCAGGCGTTCGACATCGTCAGCCGTCGCGTTGAGCGTGAGTGATATGCGCAGACGCGAGGTGCCGATGGGAACGGTGGGCGGACGAATGCCGCGCAAGTCAAAGCCGGCGCATTGCACCGCCTCCGACACGGCCATGGTGCGCGCATCCTCCCCCAGGATCAGCGGTACGATCTGCGACCCCGAAACGGTCGCGCCAAGCGGAGCGAGCAGTTCATTTGCCCTGTTCACCAGTGCCATCAGCCGTTCGCGCCGCTCCGGCTCCTCTACGCAGATCCGCAAGGCCTCGCTTACCGCCACTGCCATCAACGGGCTGGGCGCGGTGGAAAAGATGAACCCGCGCCCGCGATTGACCAGATAATCGCGCACCACCTGCGGCCCGCAGACCAGCGCCCCTTCCGCGCCCAGCGCCTTGCCGCAGGTGCGCAGCGCAATGACGTTCGCACGCCCGTCCAGATGGGCCGCCAGCCCGCGTCCGTCCGGCCCGAACACGCCGGTTGCATGCGCTTCGTCCACCATCAGCACACCGTCGTGAGCATCGGCGAGAGCGATCAGATCGTCCAGCGGCGCACGATCGCCATCCATCGAATAGAGCGATTCCACTGCGATCCAGACGTTGCCCGTGCCGCCCTTGGCGCGCCAGCGGGCAATCGCATCGGCGAAGGCCTGCACGTCATTATGCGCGGCCATTGCCCGGTCGGCGCGCGACAGCCGCATCCCTTCATGCGCGCTGGCGTGAATCAGGCTGTCATAGACAATCAGATCCCCTTTTTGCGGCACGGTGGAGAGCAGGGCGCTGTTCGCGCCATAGCCGTTGGCGAGATAGAGCGCGGATTCGCAGCCAAAAAATCGCGCAGCCTGTTCTTCCAGCGCTTCATGCTCGGGCGCATTGCCGCGCAGCAGCCGCGATCCCCCTGCGCCCACCGCCACGCCGCGATCCAGCGCAGCGCGCAGCGCCGCCCGCATGCGCGGGGCATTGGCCAGCGCGACATAATCATTGGACGCAAAATCGACGCCCCTGCGGGTTTGCAGGCTGCGCAGCCGGGCACGCCCGGCCAGCGCGGCGAGATCAGCGGATTGCAAGGCGAAGGGATCGCTCATTGGCCTGCTTTGCCGTATGGCCGCCGCCGCGACAACTCCCGCAATCGCCATGCGCTGCGATCAGAAGCGACGCATCCAGCACTGCAACTGCTTCGCGCGCTCCTCCTGCTCGCCCACCGCCTTCCATGAAATTGCGCATTTGAGACCGGAAACCGGCGCATAACCGCGCTTTGCCCACAAGGCATCGAGCGGGCGATAATCTGCGGGGCGCAACGGGTCATTGGCAGGGCGGATCACCGCCGCAAAGCAGACGGCCTGCGCACCGCAACGCGCCGCCCACTCCTCACGATGATCGAAAAAGCGGTGGCCGATTCCTCGCCCGCGATATTGGGGAAGAAGCACGCTTTCGCCAAAGTAGAACAGGCTTGAGGTGTCAATGCCCCGGTCTTCGAACGGCCCGCGGATTTCGGGCTTTTGCGCCCACATCGGCGATGCGGTGGCAGCGCCGGCAAGCTCCGCCCCATCGAAGGCCGCCACCAGTACGGCTTCGGGTGCGGTGGCGAATTCGCGCATGTAGCGCAGCTCGAATGCCATGTCGCCTTCGTAGAGATAGGGATATTCGCGGAACACGCTGATCCGCAGCTGCGCCAGCCTGTCAAGCGACACGGTAATCTCGCTGCCGGTCAGCGTTTTGATGACAACATCAAAGGTGCGCGAATCGCGCGGTAAACCAGTCCTTGATTGCAACCCGAGCTTAACATGTTTTATAGGAGAACCGAGATCCCCGGCCCGGCGCGACTGCTTCGTTCAAGGGCTGTCGTCGGTCGGGGCGATGTGCTTTCAGGCAACCGCCTCGTCAAGGAAATGTTCTCATGAACCGTCGCCGCCAGATCTATGAAGGCAAGGCCAAGATCCTCTATGAAGGCCCCGAACCGGGTACGCTGATCCAGTATTTCAAGGATGATGCCACCGCCTTCAATGCCCAGAAAAAGGGCACTATCAATGGCAAGGGCGTCATCAACAACCGCATCAGCGAATATGTCTTTACCCGCCTGTCCCATATCGGGATTCCAACGCATTTCATTCGTCGCCTCAACATGCGCGAACAATTGGTGCGCCAGGTTGAAATCGTGCCCATCGAAGTGGTCGTGCGCAACGTTGCCGCCGGTTCGATCTGCAAGCGCCTGGGCCTCGAAGAAGGCGAACCCCTGCCGCACACGCTGCTCGAATATTATTACAAGGATGACGCGCTGGGTGATCCGCTGATCGCGGAAGAACATATCGCCTGCTTCGGCTGGGCAAATAATGAGGAAATGCAGGACATTTCCTCCATGGCGATCCGCATCAACGATTTCCTGTGCGGGATGTTCGCGGCCATCGATATCCGGCTGGTGGATTTCAAGCTGGAATTCGGCCGCATCTGGGACGGCGATTTTGCTCGGGTCATCCTGGCCGATGAAATCAGCCCTGATGGCTGCCGCCTGTGGGACATGACCACCGGTGAAAAGCTCGACAAGGACCGTTTCCGCCGCGATCTGGGCGGCGAGGAAGAAGCCTATCAGGAAGTCGCGCGGCGTCTTGGCCTGCTGGAAAATGACGGAACGCCGGGCGAGGTTTTCGACCTTTCCGTGCACCGCAAGCTGCGCGGCAAAAAGTAGGCCGCCGCGTCAGCCAGGCTCATTATCCCGGCCGATTGGCCGCAGCTGCGTCCACATAAATGCCGTTCATAGCGCTTGCGCCGTCCGCGCAGGCCTGAGCGAACAGGCCGGGATCAACGCGATACTGGTAGGTAGAATAGTCATACGCCTGGCCCGGCTTGGACAGGGGCGATGCATTGGCATCCCAACGGCCAATCGAATTCCACCAGTCAACCTCGGTCCGGTTGTTGTAGCTCGAAGTGTGCACAAGTTCACCCGCCTGCCCGATCGCCACTCTCTTCTTGAGAATGATCTTACCCGAAGGACCGGCCAGCGCAATCTTGACGTGATGCGCAGATAATTGGGTGAACAGCGGAACCAGATAAAGGCCAGGCGTGATCCCAACCTTGGCGCTCGTCCCGTATACGCTGTGGCCGCTGCCCGAAAGCTGTGCGAAATCGATCACGACTGACGGGATCATGGTCACGCAACCGAGATCGACGCACATCTGGTTAATGGCGCGCCAGTTGCCGAGCGAAAACGGCGACTTATCCGTGATCGGGGAATCGGAATGCTGATTAACCAGCGGCATGCCATTGGGTGAAACCATCACTACGGTGCGAGCGTCGGCAAACGGCTTCTTGACCAGCGGCACTTCCGTCATTTCCAGCTTCGCGTAACCCGCCGACGCCTTCATTTCGGCAGCCGGGACGACCTCGCGTCCGATCTGGCCGAGCCGGGCAATGAAGTCTGCATAGGCCGCATCGGCGATCTCGCGCATCTGTTCCAGACTCACGCCCACCAGATCGGCTGAAGCCTCTATCTGGACTGATCCCTGCCCACCGGATGCCGCGACACCGCTGCGCATCACCACCCCAAAGCGATAGGATGGCACTGCGATTCGCGATGCATTGGCCAGAACCTTGCTCCCCTACTGTTCAACGCCGCCGGGGAAATAGCGTCCAGCGATAGCAACGCATCTTCTGCATGCGCCGTTCGCCCGTCACCCAATCCGAACATCGAGATGGCCGCGCCGGCAGCTCCCATTCTCATCGCTTCGCGTCGTGTAATCGCTGGTCATCGCTCCGATTCGACTGATCCGCGCCCTTATGCCCCAAGTTGCAGACGTTTAGAGACACATTCGCGCAATCTCGCCCCAGAAGAATGATTTTTTGCCTGGTAGCGCAGATTACCTGCCCTTGCCCTGCGCCGCCGCTCTCGGCATAGGCTTGCTGCGAATCTACTTTCCCGAATTGCAAGGCCAGCCATTCATGAAAATCCGCGTTCATGTCAGCCTGAAAAACGGCGTGCTCGATCCGCAGGGTCGCGCCATTCACCATGCGCTCGAAGGGCTCGGCTTTTCCGGTGTGAATGATGTGCGCGCCGGGCGCCTGTTTGAACTGGATGTCGATGACAGCGTCAGCGACGACGCGCTCGACGACATGTGCCGCAAGCTGCTGGCGAACATGGTCATCGAAAACTACCGGATCGAGAAGGTGGCCGCCTGATGAGCCTGCGCAGCGCCGTCATCACCTTCCCCGGTTCCAATTGCGACCGCGACATGGCGGTGGCGCTTGAAGCGGTCTCGGGAACGCCTGCGATCCGGGTATGGCACGGCGATGCGACTCTGCCCGAACGGCTCGATTTCATCGCCCTGCCCGGTGGATTTTCCTATGGCGATTACCTGCGCTGCGGGGCCATCGCGTCGCGCAGCCCGGTGATGCGCGCAGTGATCGAGGCGGCCGGGCGCGGTGTGCCCGTGCTGGGCGTGTGCAACGGCTTCCAGGTGCTGACCGAAAGCGGGTTGCTGCCCGGTGCGCTGATGCGCAATGCAGGCATCACCTTTGTGTGCCGCAATGCGCGGCTGGTGGTCGAAAATGACAGCGCATTGTTCACCTCCGCATATGCGAAAGGACAGCACCTCAGCATCCCGGTGGCGCATCACGACGGCAATTATTTCGCCGATGATGCGACGCTTGACCGGCTGGAAGGGGACGGACGCATTGCCTTCCGCTATGCCGAAACGATCAATGGCTCAGTGCGCGATATCGCCGGAATATTGAATGAGAAGGGCAATGTGCTGGGCATGATGCCCCATCCCGAACGCGCCATCGATCCGGCGCATGGTGGCACTGACGGCCGGGCCCTGTTCGAAAGCGCGCTGAACACGCTCGCCAGCGCCTGACGCTCAGGCGGTGCGGCGACGCGCGGCTGCCTGCTGGAACACGCGCTGAACATCTGTTGCGGCCATCGGCCGACCGAAATGGAATCCCTGAATCTTGGTGCAGCCCATGTCGCGGATCATCCTGGCTTCGGCGGCGGTTTCCACACCTTCGGCAGTGGTCGTCATTTCCAGACTTTCGGCCATCGCCACCACCGCACGGATGATGGCCAGGCTTTCCGGATTGCCCTTGGCCGCGCCCTGCACGAAGCTGCGGTCCACCTTGATGGTCGAGAAACGCATCTTGCGCAGATAGCCGAGCGAGGAATAGCCGGTGCCGAAATCGTCCAGCGC
>JAURML010000113.1 GCA_030830695.1 Caenibius sp.
ATGCATCCTGGGAAATGATCCCTTGGTGCTCGCCGGGATAGCTGGTGCCCTTGTGGACCGCTTCGCCTAGATAGACCCGGTTCTTCAAGAGGCGGTGCAGGAACCCCTTGGTGATGACACCTCCCTGCTTGGTCGTGATACCGCGATCGCGCAGGTCTCGCAGCATGACGGTTGCCGAACCGCACTGCGCAAACTGGTCGAAGATGTAGCGGACGTGGGCAGCTTCGGTGTCGTTCACGACCAGTTTGCGGGCCTGCACGTCATATCCAAGCGGCGGGCAGCCACCCATCCACATGCCCTTGGCGCGCGAGGCCGCAATCTTGTCACGAATGCGTTCGCCGGTCACCTCGCGCTCGAACTGGGCAAATGACAGCAGCACGTTCAAGGTCAGGCGGCCCATGCTGTTGGTGGTGTTGAACGACTGTGTGACGGAGACGAACGTCACCTCATTGCGGTCGAACACTTCGACCAGCTTGGCAAAGTCCATCAGCGATCGCGACAGGCGGTCGATCTTGTAGACCACCACCACATCGACCAGCCCGTCTTCGATGTCAGCCAGCAGGCGCTGCAGCGCAGGGCGTTCCAACGTGCCGCCGGAGATGCCGCCATCGTCATATTGATCGCGAACCAGCACCCAGCCTTCCCCGCGATGACTGGCAATATAGGCCTCGCAGGCTTCCCGCTGGGCATGGAGGCTGTTGAACTCTTGGCTTAGTCCTTCTTCCGATGATTTGCGCGTATAGACCGCGCAGCGCAGCTTGCGGGTGATTGTCTGGGTCATGCCGCCCTCCTGTGATGCTTGAGACCGAAGAAGACCCAGCCATTCCAACGGGTGCCGGTGATGGTCCGGGCAATGGCCGACAGGGATTTGTATGGGCGGCCCTGCCACTCAAAGCCGTCGCGGGTGACAGTGACGCAGTGCTCGGTACCCTGCCATTCGCGGATCAGCCGGGTGCCGATGATGGGTTTGAGGTCCGTGCGGATGCGGCGGGTGGTAATGTTCCCGCCGTCCAGTTGTTCCCCCAGTTCCTGCAGGCGCCGCACTGTCTCGGGCTTGATGCCGCCGTAGGTCAGTTCCTGAATACGGTAGCCCAGCCTGGTCTCGATGTAGCGCCGGTTGAACAGCGGCGGTTCGGTATTGAACAGGGCGCGCCACTGCTTCTTCAGTTCGGTGCCGGACATGGTCTTCAGCGCAGCGAGGCGCGCGGGGATCGGGTTGGTTATGGTCATGCAGCTCTCCTTCGAGTTGGAGGTGCACTAACGCTCTGTTCGGGTGTGAAGTGTAGCGGAAAGTCTCCGGTATCAGGGGACAACGACCGGTGGTTGCGCAGGTGCAGGCGGGCGATGCCTAGACCCAGAATGGCGCAGAGTTCAGCGCGCCGTTCGGCTGGCTTCATAAGGCTGGGATGGAGCGCGTTCGGACGCTTCATGGCCCTGAATTGGGGCATGTCGTCGTTGGCGCTGGTGATGATGGAATTGTCGGCTTTTCTCATGCGCGCAGGATCGCCGAATCAGGCCATTCACCGCTACGTTCGAAGGGGTTATCCTGTAGTTCACAGCTTTACCCCGGGGAGGGTTGAACGGTTCAACCCTTTGTGTCGTGGCGCTCTTGCGGGGTATTATTGTTCTATTTATGTTCCAGTCTCACCCACTCACGATTCGGAACACAAATGCCTATCGCCAATCTCGATCGAACCCGTTGGAAACTGCAGGATGCATATCATCACGTAGGCCAAGCGATGCACGCCTTCTTTGAAAATGAGATTGGCGAAAAAATCCCGCGCAGACGAAAGGACGGCGAGGCAGATGCGCACTTCGATGATTATTATGAGCATCAGGGCGCGGCAGAGGTTCTGCTCGCACTGCGCGATGGCGACCTGATTGCGACTGGAAGGTTTTCATCCGAGCTCAATCCGCAATGGCCTGATCATGAAGATCTGAAGTGGATTTTCCACGCCGGAGAGGCCAAAACCATTGAACCAGGCGAATGGCGCAGTGGCCGCCTGACCTGTGAAAACATCGGCAACGGCTTTGTCCTAACCCTTAAAGAGGGCGAGTATGTCGATATTACGGTGCCAGCTTTTTTTGTGCAGGCAATTTGGCCAATTTCCAAACCGGTCAGAATGACCAGCGCCGATCCGTGGAGCTATACGACACCCTACATCGAACTGATCAATCGGGCGATCGTCGAGAATAACCTCAGCGACATCGAGCAATCGAAGAAGGACGTACTGGTCGACTGGTTTAAGGATCAGCATGTCGACGGTGAACTGCTATCGGGGAACCTGGCCAATGCCATGGCAACGATCATCCGCATGCCGTCATCCCAGCGCGGCGGTGGCAAGCGCAGCTGGCCGCGATGATCGATATCCAGTAGCTTTATCGATCATGAAATGATCAAAATCATGATCGATAAATCTGGCTCACCCATTTGAAGCGGGGCTCTCATGAGCGCTTTCAAAAGCATTATGCAAGGCTTGAAAGAGGCCCTGGCCGTTGCCCAGGGCATGGATGTCGGGGCCCGAATACACAAAGTGCGCGGCCTTGCTCGCGATAAGAAACACGCCTCGCAAGAGGCTAGCCCTGTAGCGCCCTTGCAGCCTGATCGAGAGCCATGACTTCAACATCGTGGCCAATCGGATAGCTCTCCTGACCAGGATAGATCAGTATTCGGCGCGTTGGCATTAGGTCGACACAAGCCTGATGGAAGCCCTTTTCGACTTTCGGGGCAGAGCTGCGCTTCACTTCAATCGCCCAGAGGCCGCGGCCGGGGATCGTGAGCAGGAGATCAATTTCTGCGCCGGCAGAGGTGCGATAGAAGTTCGCCTGCGTGCCGGACGGGGCTGCCGCGATCAGTGCTTCGATCACGAACCCCTCCCAGCTGGCCCCGGCAATAGGATGGCCCAGCACGTCATCCATGCTGGTTAATCCCAGCAGGGAATGGACCATGCCGCTGTCACGCACATAGATGCGCGGTGATTTGACCAGACGCTTGCCACTGTTGCTGTGCCAAGGCTCCAGGCGCCTTACGAGCAGTAGGTCGACCATAAGGTCAAGGTAGCTGCCAACCGTCTTGGCGTCGACGCCAAGGCTACGCGCGAACTCGGATGCGTTTAGCAGTGCAGACTGATGATGGGCTAGCATCGTCCAGAAACGCCGGAGTGTTTCAGCCGCGATGCGCGGGCCGAGCAGGGGAATGTCGCGTTCCAGATAGGTCCGGATAAAGTCCTGTCGCCAGCGCCGACTTGCGTCGTCGTCATGCGCCAGAAAGCTGTCAGGGAATCCGCCTCGCACCCAAAGTTTTTGGATGTCGCCAGGCTCGACTTCGAGGGCGTTGATCGGCCCCATTTCTAAGTAGCTTATCCGGCCGGCAAGGCTTTCACCGGACTGCCGTAACAAGTCGATGGATGCAGATCCCAGAAGAAGAAAGCGGCCAGCCCTGATACCCTTGCGCCGCCCACGATCAATCAAACCTCGCAGGATCTGGAACAGGTCAGGGAGCCGATGAACTTCATCGAGGATAACCAGCGCGTCCTCGTGGGTTTCGAGATAAGCTTCGGGATCGGTCAGTTTTGCGCGGTCACGGTCTGATTCCAGATCGAGATAGATGGACGGGCGCGTCTCGGCTATGGTTTGCGCCAGCGTCGTTTTGCCAACCTGTCTGGGGCCGAGCAGGGCAACCGCAGGGGTTTCAGCGAGCCGCTTGCTCAACTCTGCATATATCTGACGCTCAATCATCCTTGCAATTTCGGACTTTTACTCCGGATTTGCAAGGATGAAATTGCATCCGCTTTTCGTCCAATTGCTGCATCGGATGCCGTCCAATCGCCAATCTGATCCCGACCAATCGTCAGTCACAGTCCGACCAAACACCAGCAGGGTTGAAGGGTTCAACCCTGTGACTGTCCGAAACGAGTCCTGACCGCTGACCGCTTGGAACGTTTCGAGCGATCCAAAATGATGACTTTTGTCGTGTCCCCTGCAATTCGAGAGGACACGAACCGGCATGGATACCGCCGAACAAATTACCACCGAACAAGAGCCGCCCATCACCCCAGCTCCCGACTGCCCAACCTGGCAGACCCTACACGATATGGGGTTCAGCCTGATCCCGCTGAAGGCGGCCGGCAAAGTCCCCTACATCGCCTGGCAGGCGCATCAGAAAAGGCGTGCTCCGCGCAGCAAGGTCGA
>JAURML010000114.1 GCA_030830695.1 Caenibius sp.
ATGCGCCGCCCGCTTGCGAGGGCTCTCGGTGAGGATCGCGTGGACCTTGTCCCAAGCGTCCTGCGTGATGATTGCCTTGTGCTCACCGGGGTAGCTGGTGCCCTTGTGGACGGCTTCGCCCAGATAGACGCGGTTGTTCATGAGCCGGTGCAGGAACCCCTTGGTAATGATCCCACCCTGCTTGGTGGTGATCCCGCGGTCCCTGAGATCGCGCAGCATGACCGTTGCTGACCCGCACTGGGCAAACTGGTCGAAAATGTAGCGGACATGGCCGGCCTCGATCTCGTTGATCACGAGCTTGCGGGCGACAACGTCATAACCCAGCGGCGGACAGCCCCCCATCCACATGCCCTTGGCGCGAGAGGCCGCAATCTTGTCGCGGATGCGCTCGCCGGTCACTTCGCGCTCGAACTGCGCAAATGACAGCAGGACGTTAAGGGTGAGCCGTCCCATGGATGTGGTCGTATTGAACGACTGGGTGACCGACACGAACGTCACTTCGTTCCGGTCGAACACCTCGACAAGCTTGGCAAAGTCCATCAGCGAGCGCGACAGGCGGTCGATCTTGTAGACCACGACTACGTCGACCAGCCCGTCTTCGATATCGGACAGCAGCCGCTTCAGCCCCGGCCGTTCCAGCGTGCCGCCGGACACCCCACCATCGTCATACTGGTCGCGCACCAGCACCCAACCTTCGTTGCGCTGACTGGCGATAAAGGCCTCGCAAGCCTCCCGCTGGGCGTGCAGACTGTTGAACTCCTGCTCGAGCCCTTCTTCCGATGATTTGCGCGTATAGACCGCGCAGCGCAGCTTGCGCGTGATTGGCGTGTTCATGCCGCCCTCCTGTGATGCTTGAGACCGAAGAAGACCCAGCCATTCCAGCGCGTGCCGGTGATGGTCCGGGCAATGGCAGACAGCGATTTGTAGGGCCGGCCCTGCCATTCGAACCCGTCGCGCGTAACGGTGACGCAGTGTTCGGTGCCTTGCCATTCGCGGATCAACCGGGTGCCGATGATGGGCTTAAGATCCGTGCGGATCCGGCGGGTGGCAATGTTCCCGCCGTCGAGCTGCTCGCCCAGGTCCTGCAGGCGCCGGACGGTCTCCGGCTTCAGTCCGCCATGTGTCAGCTCCTGAATGCGGTAACCTAGCCTGGTCTCAATATAGCGCCGGTTGAACAGGGGCGGCTCGGTATCGAACAAGGCGCGCCATTGTTTCTTCAGTTCCGCGCCAGACATGGTCTTCAGCGCTGCTAGGCGCGCTGGGATCGGATTGGTATCGGTCATGCAGCTCTCCTTCGAGTTGGAGCCGCACTACCGCTCTGTTCGGACGCGAAGTGTAGCGGAAAGTCTCCGCTTTCAGGGGACAGCTGCCCGCGATTGCGCAGGTGCAGGCGAACGATGCCCAGACCCAGAATTGCGCATAGTTCAGTGCGCCGTTCAGCAGGCGTCATCAGGCTTGGATGGAGCGCATTGGGACGCTTCATGACCCCAAATCTGGGCATGTCGTCGTTGGCGCTGGCGATGGAAGTTGTGTCGGCTTTGGTCATGGCCGGAGCATCGCCGAATCAGGCCATTCCCCGCTACGTTCGAAGGGGTTCTCCTGTAGTTCACAGCCTTACCCCCAGAAGGGTTGAACGGTTCAACCCTTTGCGCTGTGGTTGCCTTGCGGGGCGCTATTGTTCTATTTATGTTCCAGTCTCGTCTGCCCATGATTCGGAACACAAATGCCCATCGACACACTCGACCGCACCCTCTGGTCCCTGGATCAAACCTACCGGTACATCTGCCGGATTTGCCGAGCGCGGCATGAGGCGGCGACCGGTGAAAAGGTCGTGCTCGATGTCGGCAAGATATTGTCATCGACGGCGACCGGATCATCTCGCTGGCAGAACATCAACCTCGATGCCTCACGCCAGCTTTGGCAGGCTTTGCGGCAGGGCAACGTGCATGCGCAGGGACGTTACTCCGACAGCCGCAATCCGGTCTTCCCGGACCGCGATGCTCGGGAATGGATCTTCCACTCCAGCCAGCTGGTCTGGATCCCGCCCGAGCACTGGATCAGCGGGGTGTTGCATGTGGACGATGGCAGCTTGCCCGAGCGGCTGGAATTGCAGGATGGCGAATATATCGACATCCAGATCCCGCGGTTCATGGTCGAGGCAATCTGGACGCTTCCGCCGCCCAAGCCGATTAAACCAACCGATTACACCACGCCCTACCTCGACCTGATCGATCGCGCGATTGCCGAGAACGGCATTGACGAATTGGACCAGTCCAAGAAGGAGGTGCTGGTCGACTGGTTCATGGACCAGGATATCGAGGGCGAACCGGTGTCTGGGAACCTTGCCAAAGCGATGGCAACCATCATCCGCCTGCCGTCATCCCAGCGCGGAGGTAGCAAGCGTAGCTGGGGTCGGTGATCGATATCCGGCCATTTATCGATCATGAAATGGCGTAACCGTGATCGATAAGTGGAAAGTTGTCTGTCCTCGGTCTGGGCCATCATCCTTGCAAATCCGGAGCACAACTCCAGAAATGCAAGGTTGGCCAAGAGCAGTGTAACAAGGGTTCAACCGTTCAACCCTCTGATCGCGGCGCAGGAAACCTCTCCGCCATTACGTCGACCATAGAACAGAAACCGGGACACCAGAGATCCGTTCGCTGACCGGTCTCAGGCCGTCGTAGTCGTGAAGCACCAAACCGCGCGCGAACTTGTCACCAGCGGCAGCTTCAAGTTTGCGCAATCCAGAAAAGTCGCCTCGGCGCAGTGTCGCTGACGCCTTCACTTCGATCCCGACAACCCGGCCCTGCTGGTCTTCCAGGACAAAATCGACCTCGTCACCTTCCTTGGTGCGGAAGTGCGAAAGGGTAACTCTATGATCACTCCAGCCGATCAGCTTGCGTAATTCCGCTCCGACAAAACTCTCCAGCAATGGGCCAAAGCGATCCGGGTCCGCTTGTGGCGGCGCTGGACTGAACTGACGCAGGGCAGAGAGCAATCCGCTGTCTAGAAAGTGGTGCTTGGGCGTCTTGATCAACCTGGAGATACGGTTGCTGAACCACGGCGGCAGGGTGTCGATCAGGAACAGACGCTCCAGGGTCTCGAGATAGCGCCCAACTGTTGCCCTGGAGATTTGCAGGGCCGATGCAATGTTCGTGTGATTGGAGAGCTGCCCGGATTGCTCGGCCAAGAGCCGAACCAATTGCGGCAGCTTTTCCAGTTGATCGATCGTAGAAATATCGCGGACATCCCTGTCCAGGATCAGGGCGACATAGTCGTTGAACCACTTCGCTCGCCGCCGATCATCCTTACGTGCCACGGCTTCAGGATATCCTCCGCGCGCGACCAGTTCGGCGAGTTCATGACCGACGACTGCATCGGTAATCTTTAGGGGCTCATTATTGAAAAACCGATCGATCGCATCGCCCTTGCGACCCAGCAGTTCGGCTTGAGCAAAGGGAAACAATTCGATGATCTCGATCCGGCCGGCAAGCGAGTCCCCAATTGTTGGAAGCGCCATGACATTGGCAGAGCCTGTCAGCAGAAACCTGCCCGGTGCGGTATTCGCGTCGACGGATTGCTTGATGACCAGCATCAATTCAGGCGCACGCTGGATTTCGTCAATGACTGCGCCATCCAGGTTTCGGATGAATCCGACCGGATCACTCTTGGCATTGGCTAGCGTTACCGGGTCGTCGAGCGACAGAAATGGCCGCTGATCGTTAGCAAATTTGCGGACCAGCGTAGTTTTTCCGGCCTGACGCGGCCCCACAACCAGCACCACGCGCGTATCGGTAAGCGCGGTTGCAACGGCTTGTTCGGCGCGGCGTGCGATGAGGTTGGGGGACGAGTTTAAAACCATGGCCAATTGCTACATCAAATGCCGACCAATCGTCAATATAATCCCGTCCAATTGTCAATCGCGGCTCGTCTAAATGCCAGAAGGGTTCAACCGTTCAACCCTGTGAGACTCCGAAACCGGTTCTGACCGGCGACCGCTTGGAACGTTTCGGCGGCCCCAAAATGATGACTTTTGTCGCGTCCCCTTTCCTTCAAGAGGACGCGACACGGCATGAATGCCGCCGAACAAGCACTACCAGGCACAGCGGCTGCGGACTTCCAAAACTGGTTGGCCCTGCACGATCTGGGATTCAGCCTGATCCCGCTCAAACCTGCCGATAAGCGCGCTGCAATTGGCTGGAAGGCCTATCAAACAAAGCGTGCATCGTGCAGCGACCTTGAAGCTTGGTATAAGGCCTCGCCGAACGCCAATATCGGGATTGTCACTGGCGCGGTCAGCGGGCTGGTCGTCCTTGACCTTGATAACGAGGAGGCCGTTGCCGAGGCGCAGCGGCGGGGTCTTCCAGACACGTTGATAGTCCGGACCGGCAAGGGCCAGCATGTCTACTTCCGACATCCCGGAAACAAGATCACCAACCGCGCAGGCTTTCTGCCCGGCATGGATATACGCGGTGACGGCGGTTATGTTGTTGGCCCTGGCAGCCTCCATCCCAGCGGCGCCGTATACACCTGGCAGAGCCCTCCTGGAGAGGCTCAGCTTGCCGATATGCCGCAATGGCTTGCCGAAGTCTTGCGTGCTCCCGCGCTACCTGCACAGACCACCCAGCTAGCGTCTCCGGTGCGGTTGCAGACCCGCAATGCAGACCACCAGCTGGTTAAGCCGGGCAGGGATGAGCCAGCGATCTTCTCCGACATGGAGAAAGGGCTACCGCGGCTTCTTATCGAGCTGCTGGGCCAACCATCAGCCAAGACAGACCGGGAATGGCGCTACCGGGGCAGAGGCAGTCTCTCGGTTCGGGTGGACGGTGCCAAGCCAGGCCAGTGGTACGACCACGAAGCCGGGCGAGGCGGCGGGCTTGTCGCGCTCGTCACATCTGTATTGGGTTGCAGCTATGCCCAAGCGTGCGACTGGATTGCCGACCGCACGGGCGTCAGGCCTTCGGCAAGAGGTACCAGCAGCGCTTCCGACCCGTCTCGCGAAGAGTTGACGGCAAAAGCCCGATACGAGGCGCAGCGGATCCTTGCTGATGCCAAGCCAGCGCCTGCCAATCATCCCTATCTCATCGCCAAAGGGATCAAGCCCCTTGGCATCCTGATCGATACTGCCGGGCGACTGGTCATTGGCCTGCGCGACATCGATGGGGTCATCCACACAGTCCAGCGCATCGATGCGCATGGCAACAAGCGGTTCCTGGCCGGCGGTGCCAAGGCCGACCATTTTGCGGTCATTGGCGAATGGACCGAGGACACACCCCATCTTCTGGTCTGCGAAGGCTGGGCAACCGGGGCCAGCATCCATGAGGCGACGGGCGAGCCGGTCGTGGTCGCCTTTGATGCCGGAAACCTGATCCGCGTCACCCGGGTGCTGCGCCGGCGCTATCCGAACATTGAACTGACCATTGTCGCAGACAATGACGCCAAGCCCGACCGGACCGATAACCCTGGTGTCGCAGCGGCAACCGAAGCGGCGCGCGACAATGATGCGCGGCTCGCCCTTTCCGACTTCGCGGGCGATGCGAATGATCTCGTGCGTGCCAGAGGGTTCGAGGCCTTACGAGCAGTCATTGCGGCAGCCCGTTGGGTAGGTGCGAAGGATCCGACCTATACGGAGCCCGAGCACGATGTTGCCGGTGCCCGCGCCGAACTTGCCAGCCGCATTGCCACTTTCATGGACGAGGTTGCTGCCTTCCACGAAGCGGCAGCGCAGAACCTCGGCGAGAGCGACGTAGCAAATGCACCTAAGCCGCCGTTGCTCGGATTACCCGTCGACGTTGGCCTCGGCAAAACCAGTCAGGTCCGCGACCAGATCATTGCGGCCTTGGCTGCCAAGAAGCTTGGTGGCGGCAAGGTGGTATTCGCAGTGCCGCGCCACGACCTCGGTGAAGAACAGGTCGATGCTTTTGCCCGGGCCGGCGTCGCAGCAGTTCTCTGGAAAGGCCGCACCGCGCCCGATCCCGTGCCGGAAAACCCGGACCAGCGCATGTGCCTTGATCCCGACGCACAGGCCGATGCGCTGGCAGCTGAACTTTCGGTTGAGCAAGCCGTGTGCAAGGTCAAGCGTGACAGCAAGACCTTCTACTGCCCGCATTACGAGGTCTGCGGATACCAGCGGCAGAAGCTCATCGCCAAGTCTGCGCAAGTCGTCATCTGCGCGCATGACAGCCTGTTCCATGCGATGCCCCAAGTCATCGGGCGGCCGGCACTTTTGGTGATCGACGAGGGGTTCTGGCAGTCGGGTCTGCGCGGCACGGACAGTCCGGTCCAGATCACCATCGATAGCCTCGATCCCTATGACGCGGACCTGCGCTGCTACGACCACAAGAATGCCTATGACTATCCCGAGACCCAGTTCCTGATCGAGCACCGGTTGAAGCTCTGGAAGGTGCTCGAGCTGCACCGGGAAGGCCCCCTTCGCCTTGCTGACTTACGGGCCGCCAGACTGACCCCGACCATCTGCCGGGACGCAGCAAAGCTCGAACGAGGCAGGCTTCGGGATCCGGGCATTTTGCCGGGCATGTCGGCTGAGGAACGCGCCAAACGGCTCGGTGCAGTAATGCCGCGGCGCAGGAACGCCTGGGCTCCGCCGGGTCGTGCCGCGGCCATGTGGTCGATCCTCGCCGAGGCGCTAGACGCAGGGCACGATGCCTGGGGTGTGCAGGTTGGCCGAATGCATACTCCGAATGGGACGGTCAGGTCGCTGGACCTCCTGTGGCGGTCATCGATCCGGACTGGGTGGATCGAGAATATACCGGTCCTGCATATTGACGCGACCATGCGGCAGGAACTGGTGACGCCCTTTCTGCCCGGCATTTCTGTGGCCCCGGCCGTAAGCGCCAAGACACCGCATGTGCGGATCCGGCAAGTGCTGGGGGCGCCGGTAAGCGGCAAGGCGCTGGTGCCGGGGCCACATGCGAAGGACAGGGAGCACACCACAGCAGCGAACAACCTGCGTGCCCTGCGGACCTATCTATTTGCCCGGACGCTGCAGATTGGTGGAGGAACAGCACCCGTGCTCGCCATCGCTCAGATGCGGGCGTTAGCGGCCCTTAGCAAGTCTAACCTGCCGGCCAATCTGGAGACCGCGCATTTCAATGCGCTTAGTGGGATGGACCGTTGGGGCAATGTTGCCGGGATGGTCATCATGGGCCGCACGCTGCCAGCACCTTCTGTAATCGCCAAGCTGCAGATCGCGCTGACAGGGCGTCCGCCTCAAGAGGACAATGAGAGCTGGTGGTATCCGCTGATCGAGCGGGTGATCCGCCGGCCCAATGGACGATCCCGCATGGCCATGGGCGAACATCATCCCGATCCAATCGCGGAAGCAATTCGCTGGAATATCTGCGAGGGCGAGTTGATTCAGGCAATGGGACGCGGCCGGGGCGTCAATCGTACGGCCGACAATCCCCTGCAGATTGATCTACTCACCGATATCGTGCTGCCTATCACCGCTGACGAGGTGATCGATTGGCCCAACCTCGTTCCCAGCCGCACCGACATGATGGCCTCGCGCGGTGTGGTGCTCGATAACGCCGCGGACCGGGCCAAATGCTTCCCCGACCTGTGGTCAAACTACGAGGCCGCACGGAAAGATGGGCAGAGGACCGGGACAAAATGCTATTATAGAATCTTCTATAATAGCGAAATGTCCCGCTCCTCGGCTGCGGTGACCTACCGGCCGGAGGGATCAGGTCAGAAGGTGAGGTCGGCCATGTTTAACCTGGAGCTGATCCCAGACCCTGCCGTGTGGCTCACCGAGCGGCTTGGGCCATTGGCCGACTGCGAAGTTGTCACGGGCGCGGATCTGGCCGCCTGATCAGCGCGAAAAAATGTGCGGGGGTGGGGGGGGATTGCATAGTCTACAGGTCTCGGATGGGACACCGCGTTCGATCCAAAATACACGCGCCCGCGAATTAACGACCGGGGGTCAGATTTGTATAAGAAATTAATATCATTAATTTATGAGATATGCGCTCTTTGATTTTGCGCAAAGTTAGGGTCAGGACCTATTAACCGCACCATCGAGATGTAAGCCATTACGCCGCTGATCTGCGATCGTGTCCCACGGGGTGGTGTAGCTGGGGGAGGCCCCCGCTCATTTCGGCGTCAGTTTGAGCCGATCATGCGCCAGGTACAGCCGACAGCATGACGATGGGATTGTCGCTGAGGGGCGCCATCGTTTCAAGTGTCATGTAGCGGGCGCGCTGGACAGCCCATTCGTCGGACTGTTCCATGAGGATAGCACCGACGAGGCGGGTGATGGCGGCCTCGTTCGGGAAGATACCGACGACCTCAGTCCTGCGTTTGATCTCGCCGTTGAGCCGCTCGATGGGATTCGTGCTGTGCAGCTTGGCACGGTGTTCCTTGGGGAACGTCATGTATGCCAGCACATCGGGTTCGGCGTCGTCCATCAGGGTCGCCAGCTTGGGCAGTTTGGGTCGCACCTGATCCGCCACGGAACGCCATTGTTGGCTCGCGGCTTCGGGTGTTTCCTGGGCGAACGCGGTGGCGATGAACGCGGAGACGACGCGCCTGCCGCTCTTGCCGGCATGAGCCAGGGCATTGCGCATGAAGTGGACGCGGCAGCGTTGCCAACTCGCGCACAGCAATTTGGATACGGCCGCCTTGATGCCTTCGTGAGCGTCCGAGATGACCAGCTTCACGCCGCGCAGGCCCCTGCGCGTCAGCTTGCGCAGGAAGGCCATCCAGAAGGGCTCTGCCTCCGAGGGGCCGATGTCCATGCCCAGCACTTCGCGGCGGCCGTCGCTGTTGACGCCGACGGCGACGATCACCGCGACCGAGACGATCCGCCCGTTCTGGCGCACCTTCACGTAGGTGGCGTCGATCCACAGGTATGGCCAGTCGCCTTCGATCGGGCGATCAAGGAAGGTGTGGACGCGCTCGTCCAACTCCTCGCACAGTCGGCTGACCTGGCTCTTCGAGATGCCATCCATGCCCAGCGCCTTGACCAGATCGTCGACCGAGCGGGTCGAGATACCCTGGATGTAGGCTTCCTGGATCACCGCCGTCAGCGCCCGCTCGGCCATCCGGCGTGGTTCGAGAAAGCCGGGGAAGTAGCTGCCCTTGCGCAGCTTGGGGATGCGCAGTTCGACCGTGCCGGCCCGCGTCTGCCAGTCACGCTCGCGGTGACCATTGCGCTGGACAAGCCGCGCTGACGACTTCTCCCCATAGCCCGCGCCGGTCAGGTTGCCGACTTCCATCTCCATCAGCCGCTCGGCAGCAAACGAGATCATGTCGCGTAAAATATCCGCGTCCGGGGCCTTCTCCACCAGCGAACGCAAGTGCATCATCGGATCGGTCATCGTGGTTCCTTCCGTCAGGTTCGAGTGTCGCAACCCAAACCTATCCGAAAATCACGGTGACCACCTCAGCACCCAGCTACACCACCCCGTGGGACACGATCCGAACACCCGGGCAAACCAGGCGCAGTGAACGGCCGAAAATTTCTTTTGCACCCGGGTGGTGCCCATTCTTCCGCACCAGCCGTGCCATGATTACAAATCGGCTGTGCGATATGTCAGCAGATCCTTACTTGACCCCGATGTAGGCGGCACTCAAAGTTATTACCCATGCTTGATCCCGTTCCATTTTCCGTGATGCTACTGGCCGCTGCCGCGCTTTATGCGGCGGTGGGCCATGGCGGCGCTTCCGCCTATTTGGCGCTGATGGCGCTGACCGGGTTTGCGCCGGAACAGATGCGCCCGCTGGCGCTGGTGCTGAACCTGTTCGTTTCGGCCATTGCCTTCATCCAGTCCCGCCACAACTCGGGCAGCGAGAATTCGTAGATCGGGACGTGCGAATCGACCCGGGCACCGGGATAACAGTTCCAGTACCAGATCCCGCCGGGTTCGGCGGCGGCGTCGATCAACCTTGTGCGAAACCCGGCCTGACGCAGCCGGTGGAGCAGATAGATTCCGCTGAATCCCGCCCCGATGATCAGTGCGTCGCAGTCTGGATCGGGTGCGCTCATTGGGCGGCGCTCAGCTTGGCGGCAAGGTCTGCCGCGCCCTTGTAGTCGGCCTTGCCGTTGGGCGCACGCAACGCCATCGCGGTAGCGAACACGGCCTTGGGGGTCTTGTAGCCCGCCAGTTTGCTGCGGACATGCTCCTTGACGGCCGGTTCATCGAGCGTCTCGCCCGCGGTAAGGTGAACCACTGCGGTCACCGCCTGGCCCCACTTCTCATCGGCGACCCCCACGACCAGCGCATCCTCGATAGCCGGATGAGTCTTGAGTACTTCCTCGACCTCTTCGGGATAGACCTTTTCGCCAGCGGTGTTGATGCATACGCTGCCCCGGCCGAGCAGGGTCAGGCTGCCATCGGCCTCGACCGTGCACCAGTCCCCGGGGATCGAGTAGCGGACTCCGTTGATGGTCTTGAAAGTCCGTGCCGATTTTTCGGGATCCTTGTAATAGGCCAGTGGGATCGGCCCCTTGAGGGCGATAAAACCCGGTGTGCCGGTGCCTGGGCGGACCAGTTGGTCGTTCTCGTCGAACACGTCACAGAAACCGCCGATGGTGAACTTCGCCGTCTCGGTGGTCCCGGCGGCAGTCGTAATCGAGCGCCCGAAACCAAGCCCTTCCGAAGCGCCGAAGCTGTCCATCAGGGCCACTTGCGGAATATGCCCAATCAAGCCCTGCTTGACCTCCTTGCTCCACATCACCCCCGACGAGACGATGGTGATCAGGCTTGAGGTATCGAAACCGCCAGGGTTATCATCGAGGGCTTTGAGCATCGGTTTGGCGAAGGCATCGCCGACGATCGCGATCGACTGCACCTTGTTGCGTTCGACCGCTTCCCACAACTCGACCGCGTCGAGCGAGGGATTGTCCAGCGTGACAAGGCAACCACCCGAGGCGAGCGTCCCGATCGCCGTGATGAAGCCCGTCCCGTGCATCATCGGGCAGGCTGGCAGAGTCATCCGACCCGGGCCTTCGGCGCGGATCATGGCGACGGCTTCGTCGAGGCTGTCCGGCACAGGCGCGAGCATGCGCTGCGCATCGAGCTGGGCTTCGCGCATATCGGTGTGGCGCCAGACCACACCCTTGGGCATGCCGGTCGTCCCGCCGGTGTAGATGAACAGTTCATCGTGCGGCGACCGCTCGATCCCCAGCGGCGAA
Source organism: Caenibius sp. (assembly GCA_030830695.1). Taxonomy (GTDB): domain Bacteria; phylum Pseudomonadota; class Alphaproteobacteria; order Sphingomonadales; family Sphingomonadaceae; genus JACKKV01. The sequence goes on from JAURML010000114.1 coordinate 11,159, forward strand.
CCGTCGCCCGATGCCGCGAGATCTTCATAGGCAAGCGCAAGCGGGGCCTTTGCCGCCGCATCGCCGATTTCGACGAAAAGCTTGGCCTTGGTCAGCCGGTCCTTCAGTTCGACTATGCAATCGCGGAATTCGGCGCTGTAGAAAATGGCCTCGCTGTCGGAATCGTCGAAGATGTAGAACACCTCCTCGGGGCGGTAGCGATAGTTGATGTTCACATGGGTGAACCGGCCTTTGAAGCAAGCCGCCATCAGTTCGCCGTATTCAGGGCGGTTGCGCATGTAGAACGCGACCTTGGTTCCGGGCAAAATGCCGTTCGCCGTAAGGAAGCGCGCGATATTGTTCGACCGCGCGCCCATTTCCGCCCAGGTGACGACACGCGTGCCGTGGATCAGGGCCGGTGTATCTGCGGGAAGGGCAGGCTCGATCGCGTCCAGTATGTCGCCAAGATTCCACTTTGCCATTGGAACTGTCCTCTCGCTTAGTCAGACCCCTCTTGCGGTCCAGCCTTGCAGTATCGCCGCCTCTTCCCGGACCGTTTCGGGTCCGCCCAGTACCTGCCGGTCGAAACCGATCCGCTTGAACCAGTAATGCAGCCCTAACAGGTCGGTGAAGCCCATGCCGCCGTGCACCTCGGTTGCGGTCCGGGCGACAAACCGGCCTACTTCGCCGGTGTGCGACTTGGCATGGCAAGCGACCAGTTCCGCTTCGGCTGGGACCGCGTCAAACGCATGGGCCGCATACCACACCAGCGACCGGCACGGCTCGTTCTTCGCGGCCATTTCAGCGCACATGTGCTTGACCGCCTGGAAGCTGCCGATCACCCGCCCGAACTGCTCGCGCTGCCCGGCATAGGCAACCGCCTGGGCGATCATCGCATCCGCCGCACCTAGGCTGTCCGCCGCGAGCAGGATGCGGCCTGCGGCAATCAGTCGCCGCGCCGCCGCACCGCCGTCGTCGGCCAGGGCTTCCGCCGGGGTCGACGCAAGCCGCAGTTCGCCGACCGAGCGCGTCGCGTCGATCGTCTTGAGGGCAATCAGCTCCAACCCGTCTGCCTGCGCCGATACGATGTGCAGCCGACCGGCTTCGTCGGCGATCATGAAGTGATCGGCCTCCTCGCAATCGAGCACGAACAGCGCCGTGCCAGTCAGCGCGCCACCGGTGCAACGCACGCCCGAACCATCGCGGCGGGAGACCTGCTCATTCACCCCGACGCCGAAACGCACCTCGCCAGCTGCAATGCGCGGCAACCATTGGGCCTGCTGCGCCTCGGATCCGGCCGCGATCAGCGCGAGCGGCGCCATCACGTTGCGAGCGGCGAACGGCACCGGCGCCACCGCTTCCCCCAGCGCCGTAGCAACGACCGTTGCATCGAGCAGTCCCATGCCAAGGCCGCCATGGGCCTCCGGCACCACCAGCCCGGGTAGCCCCAATTCGGCCAGCGCGGCCTGGCTTTGCGCGCTAACCGCGCTGCCGGCTTCGGCCACTTGCCTGACATGATCGAGCGGAGAGAGTTCGCGCAGCAGCCGCGTAACGCTTTCTGCCAGCATCTGCTGTTCCTGCGAAAGTCCGAAATCCATCACTGCCCTCCTTGCGCGGACGGGCCTTTGGGCAGGTCCAGGCGCGGCTCGCGCGGCATGTTGAGGCCGCGCTCCGAAATGATGTTCTTCTGGATCTGGGCGGTTCCGCCGCCGATGATCAGGCCAAGCTGGAACATGTAGTTCCATTGCCAGCTGCCGTTTGCGCGCTCGTGGGCGCTGCCGTTGTAGAGGATTCCCAATTCGCCCAGCGCGTCGATCGCCAAAGCGGAAATCTGGTGGGCCAGCTCGCAGGCCTGGAGCTTGACGATCAGCTTGGCCATGCCGCCCGGCTCGCCCTTGATCTGGTTCGATAGGATCCGCATCCCGTTGTACTTCATCGCCGCGACTTCGGCCTGGAGCGCCACCAGCCGGTCGCGAAGGGCCGGAAGGTCGATCACCCGTGCACCGCCGACCTGTTCCACCTTCATCAGTTCGATCAGCGCGAGCAGCCGGTTTTCGAGTGCGTCGGGATCGCCCAGCATCCCGCGTTCGTGCCCGAGCGTGGCGTTGGCGACGAACCAGCCTTGCCCGCGCTGGCCGACGATCTGATCGACCGGCACGCGCACATCGGTGAAGAAGGTTTCGTTGAATTCGGCATGGCCGGTCATGGTCCTGAGCGGGCGGACTTCGATCCCCGGCGTGGTCATCGGGAAGATCAGATAGCTGATCCCCTGGTGCTTGGCTGCGTCCCCTTCGGTCCGCACCAGGCAGAAGATCATGTCCGCTTCCTTGGCGGTGCTGGTCCAGATCTTCTGGCCGTTGACGACGAAGTCGCCGCCTTCAACCCGGGCGCTGGTCTTGAGACTGGCGAGGTCCGATCCCGATCCGGGTTCGGAATAGCCCTGGCACCACACCACATCGCCGGCCAAAGTCGGTTCGATCCAGCGCCTCTTCTGCTCTTCGGTGCCAAGTTCGAGCAAGGTCGGCACCAGCATCGAAATGCCCTGGTTGGCGAGTCCGCCGGGCACACCGGCGCGCGCAAACTCCTCGGCGATGATCCGGGACTTGAGAATGTCGGGCTCGGCCCCGAACCCGCCGTATTCGCGCGGAATGGTGCGCGCGGTGTAGCCATGCTCGATCAGCAGCTTCTGCCAGGCCACGCCTTCATTCGACGGGCGGGCCGCACGACCGGCATTCTTTGGTGCGAGATGGCGATTGACGGCGATGAAGTCGCGCACCTCTTCGCGGAACGTCTCATACTCGGGGCCATAACTCAGGTCCATTGCACAGCGTCCTTTCAGGCCGGCCGGAAGACGGGCAAGCGAAAGTCTTCCCCGATGGTTTCGAACGCGAGTGCCACCGGCAGGTCGAGCCGGACAGCGTCGATCGGGCAATCGATCAGCCGCGTGGCCATGCGGACCCCCTCGTCGAGCTCGACCACTGCGGCGACATAGGGAATGTCCGCCGCGAAGGCGGGGTGCAGCGCCTGATGCACCACGGTCCACGAAAACACCGTGCCCTTGCCCGAGCTTTGTTCCCACGCAAAGTCAGGCGAGCCGCAACGCGCGCACATGTAGCGCGGCAAGTGCCGCCACGAACCGCAACCCCCGCATTTCTGGAAGTAGAGGTGCCCATCCTGGCACCGCTTCCAGAATTCCTGCTCGACCGGGTCTTGCGGGCGAGGCCGCGGCTTGGCCGGCGCAGCGGCGGCCGCGGCGCGCGCCTTGGGAGAAAGATCTTCGTCCATCAGCCAAACCTCCGCAAGATGGCAACACTGCCGTCACCCAGATCGCCCCAGCCGGTGACCAGCCCGGTCTGCGCCCCTTCGACCTGCCGCTCGCCGCAGTCGTGCCGCAGCTGGCGCACCGCTTCGACCACGTGGTTGAGCCCCCAGACGTGGGCTTCGCTGAGCAGGCCGCCGTGCGTGTTGAGCGGAAAGTTCCCGCCAAGCTCGATCTGGCCATCCTTGACGAAATCGAGCGCGCCGCCCGGCTCGCAATAGCCCATCGCCTCAAGCTGGAGCAGCACCACGTAGGTAAAGCAATCGTAGACCTGGAGGAAATCCATGTTGCTACGCGACACCCCGGCCATCTCGAAAGCCTTGGGCGCGGCATAGGACAGGCCGATCTTGAACGGATCGGGCCGGGACGGAATATCATCGGCGGGATAAGGATGGCCTTCGGCAGCGCCCGCGATCGTCACCGGAACGTGCCGCAGGTCGCGCGCGCGATCGAGCCGTGAGACCACCACCGCACAGGCCCCGTCGGTTTCGAGACAGCAATCGTAAAGCCGGAACGGTTCCGAAATCCACCGCGCCGCATGATAGGTCTCACGGTCCAGCGGCTTCCCGTAGGTGAACGCCTTGGGATTGAGCTGGGCGTGCTTGCGGCAAGCCAGGGCGATGGCGGCGGTTGCTTCCGGCCCCACCCCATAAAGCTGCGAATGCCGCATCGCCAGCCAGGCGTACATCTGCACCGGCAGGAATACGCCGTAAGGAATGTAGTACCCCTGGATGGTGTTTGTCAGGGTGTTCATGTTCATCGACCGGGTCGGCGGCGCGCCCGGTTTGGGCCGCAGCGCCGAAAAGCCGTTCCAACCCAGCGTGACCAGCACGTGATCGCACAGCCCGGCGGATATCGCCATCGCGGCGTTCTGCAGCGCGGTGGTCGGGCTGGCGCCGCCCATGTGCACCGTCGCCGCATAGCGCAGCACGTCGATCCCGAGATTGGCGGCCAGCTCCTCGCTGGTGGTATAGATCGGCGGCGGCACCATGCCGTCGATGTCCGAAGGCTTGAGCCCGGCATCGGCAATCGCCTTGCGCGCAGCCTCCAGCATCATGTCGACGGCGGTGCGTTCAGTGCCCTTGACGAAATCAGTCTCGCCAACCCCGGTGATAGCTGTCTTGTCGGAAAAGGTCATGCCGGTTCCAGGTCTCTTTGTCGTTGCATGGCGAGTTCGCGGCGGACCTGGAATTCGACCTCGATCCGTTTGGACTCGGGTTCGGCCCTTCTGTATCGCGGCGCGGGAGCCAAACTGAGCGACGCGCGAACCTCTTCGAGCGGACGATCCAGCAGTTCTTCCCACTGTATTTCGGGAAAGTTCTTGGCCGCACGCCCGCGCCGCCAAGCCTCGATCATCGGGCCCAGTACCGGTAATCCGGGATGCTCACGTCTTGATTTGAGCAGTCCGAGCAGCAGCAGAAAGCCGATGCCGTGGTTGTGGAACTGGGCGTTGCCAAAGGTCAGCACGCAAATTTCGCCCAGCCCATCTCGCCCGTAACCGGTGACAACGTGATAGAGATCGTGCGAATCCCTCATCCGGTTGCGGAACAGGGCGACATCGGGATCGACAAAGGTCCGGACACCACCCTCCTCGCTCGCCTCAACCAGCCCTTCAGCGCTCAGGCCTTCGCCATAGACAAAGGCCAGATATTGCTGTCCCAGGCTCCCCTTCGGGCAGCGCGCCAACCGTTCGCGGTCGCGCAGGCGATCGAGCAGATTGCTCCGGCTGGCCAGGATGCGCCTCCCGCCTTCGGATCCCGCAAACCGCCTGAAATGGCGATAATAGCTGTTTCCAGCCAAGGCCTCGACAATCCTGAATACCTGTGCGGTATCTTCCTTGTCGCGGAGTAGAACCTTTACCGCCGAGAGCGCTTCTCCTGGGCGGATGCGGCGCTTCAGTTCCTGTCCCTTCATCTTCGCCTCGCTTGCCATTTCGATGCGGCTTCCTCACCCAAATCGCTTGGCTCCGGCCAAGGCCTTTTCGGCGTCGGCCACCAGATCGCGCATCACCGCGGCGGCGGGGCGAACCGACTTGATCAAACCGATGCCCTGTCCCGCAAACCCGGGAAGCACATCCATCCGCTTGTCGCGGATCGCCGCCGCCATGACCGGGCCAGCAATCATCGACTGGTAAGGCATGGGCAGCGGCTCCTTGCCCGCTTCGATCCATGCACTGGCCCATTTGTTGGCGATCATCCGGGCTGGCTTGCCGGTGATCGAGCGACTGACCACCGTGTCGCCGTCACCGCCCTCGGCAATGGCTTGCTTCTGGAAATCCTCGATTCCGGCTTCTTCGGTCGCGAGGAAGGCCGTTCCCACCCAGGCACCCTCGGCACCGAGCATGAAGACCGCTGCCACTCCGCGCCCGTCGCTGATGCCGCCGGCACCCAGCACCGGGACCCGGTCCCCCACGGCGTCGACCACCTGGGGAATCAGCGAAATCGTCCCGATCGGCGAATTGTGGCCGCCGCCATCGTGACCCTGGGCGACGATCATATCGATCCCGGACTCTACCACCTGCAAGGCGTGTTTGACCTTGCCCACCACCGCCATCACGATCGTGCCGTTGGCGTGCAGGCGATCCATCCACGGTCCGGGATTGCCCAGTCCGGCCGCATAGACGGGCACCTTTTCCTCGATCACCACCTCCATCTGCGCTTCGAAGAACTCCTTCGAGAACAGCGGCGGACCACCTTCGCTTTCCGCCCCGGCGGCGGCGCGCATCGCCGCAGCGGAATCGACTTCGCCCAGTCCTTCACGTGCCATGAAATCGCGGGCGAATTGTTGATACTCGCCGAACACCGCCATCGGATCCGTAGGAGCCGCCCCGGTTTCAGGTGCCTTGCCCCGGCGGACAGAAGCGGGCAGTAAGGTATCGACCCCGAACGGCTTGTCGGTTAGCGCGCGGGTCTCGCGAATCCAGCTGCGCAAGCGTTCGGGCGAGCATGCCGCCGCGCCCAGCACACCTAGCCCACCGGCGTTGGAAACCGCAGCGGCCAGCCGGGGCACGCTCGCGCCGCCCATACCGGCCAGCAGGATCGGATGCTCGATCTTGAGCATCCCGCAAATTCGGCTGTTCAGTGCCATCGTCCTCTCCAGAAGTGCCGGCCTAGCCTGGGTCTCCCCATCTGACCTTTTGCGTAACGAGCTCGGGGCTGCGAGCCGCGAGATATTCGGACGATCCCTTGACCAGCCGCTCCATGTGTCGGCGTGCACCATCGGCATCGCGCAGGCGCACCGCGTTCAGTACCCGCGCGAGGCAGCGCAATTGGCCGGCCCGTTCCTGCGCGGAATAACCCAATTCCATGGCAAGATCGCGGGTCAGCAAATGCAGTGCCGATGTAAGCAATCCGAAGGTCGGGTTGCCGCTGGCCCAGCCCAGCAAATCGTGAAAGCGCCGGTTGGTTTCCTCGAACCCAGCGGTTTCGCGGTCGCGTTCGAGTTGGGCGTAGCAATCGCTCAATGCGGCGAGATCTGCGTTGGTCGCCCGCGCCGCAGCCTTGGCCGCCATATCGGGCGCGATCGCTTCGCGCAGTTCGAGCAGGGCCCGCAGATCGGTATCCATGAATTGCAGGATGAGCGACAGAGAGCTGGCAAAATCGCGCGTCTGCGGCCGCGACACAACCGGTCCGCCGCCGCGGCCCAGTTGCAACTGGATCACCCCCTGCAGCTCAAGAAACCTGAGCGCCTCGCGCAAGGTTGCGCGCGCGACTTCGTAACGCGCCAGCATATCCTCCTCTTGCGGGAGGCGGTCTCCGGCCTCACGGGCGTTGAGCTGGATATCGGACACGATGGCCTGCGCGACCTGCAAGGCGCGCTTTGCCTTGCCTGCGGGCACCGCGTTGTCGTCCGGAGATCGATGTGGAACAGAAGCCATAAAAACGTATAAGCATTAATCGATCACCGTGTCTAGCATCTCCTGCGGAAAAACGTTGGCGCCCTGAAACCTGTCGAAAACTCGGCATTTCGGTAATCGTAAGCGATCCCGACCTGGCACCTCCCCGAGTTGGCGGATTAAAGCTGATAATCTTTATTGACAGAATGGCCCTTTCGGCCCTAGGTGACGCCATTGAGAAAGGTCTGTTCCATGGCAACTTCGGCAACTCAGGAAAAAGTCCTCTACGCTTCCGTCGATTCGATCCCGCTGCACGAGATCAATGTCGCCAATCCCTACCTCTTCCAGAATGACACCGTGGGGGAATATTTCACCCGGCTTCGGCGCGAGGATCCGGTCCACTACTGTGCAGAAAGCCGGTTCGGGCCCTATTGGTCGGTGACCAAGTTCAACGACATCATAGCGGTCGACACCAACCACAAGGTCTTCTCGTCGGAAGCCAAGCTCGGTGGGATTTCGGTCCAGGACATGCACAGCGTCGAGGGCGCGCTCGAGCTCGAAATGTTCATCGCGATGGATCAGCCCAAGCACGACCAGCAGCGCAAGGCGGTAAGCCCGGTGGTTGCACCATCGAACCTGCTTCTGCTTGAGCCGATCATCCGCGAACGGGCGGGCGCGATCCTCGATTCGCTGCCGGTCGGCGAGGAGATCGACTGGGTAAAGCTGGTGTCGGTCGAACTTACCACCATGACGCTTGCGACGATCTTCGATTTCCCCTGGGACGAGCGCGCCAAGCTGACCCGCTGGTCGGACGTCACCACCGCGTCACCGGAAACCGGCATCGTCGAATCGTTCGAACAGCGCCGCGAGGAACTCATCCAGTGTGCGATGTATTTCAAGGGCCTGTGGGACGAACGGATCGACAAGCCCGGCGGCAATGACCTGATCTCGATGATGGCGCATTCGCCCGCAACCCGCGACATGCCGTTCCTCGAATTTCTCGGCAACCTGCTGCTGCTGATTGTCGGCGGCAACGACACCACCCGCAATTCGATCAGTGGCGGGGTCCTGGCGCTCAACCAGAACCCGGGCGAATATCAGAAATTGCGGGACAATCCGGCGCTCGTTTCCAGCATGATTCCCGAGATCATCCGCTGGCAGACCCCGCTGACGCACATGCGCCGTACCGCGCTGGAAGACGCCGAAATTGGCGGAAAGCAGATCAGGAAAGGCGACAAGGTGGTGATGTGGTATCTCTCGGGCAACCGCGACGAAACCGTGATCGACCGGGCCGACCAATTCATCATCGATCGCGAAAATCCGCGCCACCACCTCTCCTTCGGGTTCGGCATCCACCGCTGCATGGGCAACCGTCTGGCCGAATTGCAACTGCGGATCATCTGGGAAGAGATCCTCAAGCGCTTTCGCTTCGTCGAAGTTGTTGGCGAGCCGGAGCGGCTGCTGTCCAATCTGGTGCGCGGGATTACCCGGCTGCCGGTGAAACTTCACGCGCACTGAAGGCTTGGCTCGTTACAAATACGGAACTTCCATATGATCAACGTAACTTTTGTTTCCGCCGACGGCACACGTCGGTCGGTTGAAATAGACGAGGGCCTCAGCGCCCGTGAAGCCGCCCTGTTCAACAGTGTACCGGGGATCGATGGCGATTGCGGCGGGGTCTGTGCCTGCGCCACGTGCCATGTCCATGTCGATCAGGCCTGGATGGATCGGGTCGGGCCGCCGGAAGAAGGCGGCATGGAGAGCGATCTGATCCAGTTTGCCGAGGGAACGACAGAAACCAGCCGCCTCGCGTGCCAGATTCCGATGGTCCCCGAACTCGATGGGCTGGTGCTGCATCTGCCCGAGCTTCAGCACTGAGCAAGACGCCATGCACATGACGTTTGACGGAAGCGGCGGCATCTCCATCGCGGCAAGCCTTGTCGGCGATGGTCATGGTCGGCCGTCCGTATTACTGGCGCATGGCGGAGGGCAAACCCGGCGCACCTGGCGCAAGACGATGCAGCAATTGGCGGAGCACGGCTATCGCTCGGTGGCGATCGACATGCGCGGTCATGGCGAGAGTGGCTGGGCCACCCCCGGTAGATACCGCTTTGCCGATTTCGGCAAGGATATCCTCGCGGTCTGCGACAAGCTGAACCAGCGGCCGCATGTCATCGGCGCATCGCTTGGCGGATTGGCGGCGCTGGTGGCGGAAGGGGCGGTGCGACCGGGTAGCTTTGCGTCGCTGACGCTGGTCGATGTCACTCCGGATATGGACCCGGAGGGTGTTTCACGAATTGTCGGCTTCATGAACGCCCATGTGGAGCGCGGCTTCGCGTCATACGACGAAGCCGCAGAGGCGATCGCGGACTATATGCCGAACCGCGAGAAGCGCGGCGCCAGCGAGGGCCTGAAGAGCTATCTCCGTCTCGACCCGGACCAGCGTTATCGTTGGCATTGGGATCCCGGCTTTCTGAGCGGGATGACCGGGCGGCGCGAACAGGACTATGCCCAAGCCCAGGCGGCGGCAAGCGTCCTCTCGCTACCGGTCCACCTGGTGCGGGGCGGATCGAGCGACCTGATTTCCATGGAGGCTGCGAAGCGGTTCTGCGCGATGGTGCCTGGCGCGCGCTTCACCGACGTCTCGGGCGCTGGACATATGGTTGTCGGCGACGACAACGACGTGTTCAGCAGGGCCATCATCGAATTCCTCGAAAGCCAGTCCGAACCGGAGACGATTGCATGACGCTGGAAGAGCTCAACCGCGCCCTGCTGGTCGCGCCGTTTCACCGCTGGCTGAACTTGCGGATGGTCGAAGCTGACGCAGAGCACATCCTGATCGAAATGCCATGGCGGGACGAGATGATCTCCAACCCCACGCTCCCGTCGATGCACGGTGGAATTCTCGCCTCGTTGATCGATCTGACGGGATTCTATGCAGTCCTGGCCTCAGGAAACATGTGCAAATCCACAGCCGACCTGAGGGTCGATTACCATCGGGCAGCGAGCCGCCAGACGCTTCATGCCGAAGGGCGGCTGATCAAGGCCGGGAAATCGCTAAGCGTTGCCGACGTGCGCATTCACGACGAGGCCGGGACGCTGGTCGCCAGCGGTCGCGGGGCCTACAATATGTAACGGGCATTGTTGCCAGCCCAAACCGACTTCAGTCCGGGTCTAGACCACTGATATTGGCTACCATCCTGGAGAGCGTGGAGCGCATTTGGTCGATGTCCTCAAGGGGGACGTTGCGGAGCAATTCCAGATATAGTCGATCGGCGGCCTTACGCACCGAGGGGAGGATTTCGATTGCTTTCGGCAAGGGGTGCAAGGTCCAAACCCGCCGGTCTCCCCCGGCCGCGCGACGTTCAGCAAGGCCTGCCGCTTCGAGCTGATCGACGATATGGCCCACTGAAGCCCGTTCGAGATCCAGTTGTCGCGCGAGCATGGTCTGGTTCAAGCCGGGCGTGCGCATGATATACGACAGCGCCCGCCATTGCGGAGTGGTCATGTCGAACGCGGCCATCGAAACCGTAAACATGCGCCTGAGTCGGCGGGGAACCTCCTCGATCAGGAATATCAACTCATCCGCTTCGGTAACAAACCGTTCGTGCTGCGCCGCGTCAGACATGCGACATCTGATAGCGCATCTACGTGATCGTTTAAAGCATTATTGTTGCAAGACAGATTGTAAATATTTTTACTACCTGCTATCGACGCGCCGTGACCCTATCTACCGAGCAACCAAAACCCAAGTCGAAGACAAGCCATACCATGCGCGTGGCTGGCATCGCTCTGCCGTTGATGCTGGTCGCCTGCGTTGCGGTCCCCGATGCTGGGGTTCGGCCCGCGATGCACACCCCCGATACAATCGAGGTATCGCAGACACTCGCCGCGCGCGGCAACACCGCCTGGCCGCCAGATCAATGGTGGCGTCTGGCCGGCGATCCGCAGTTGACCGCGCTGATCGAGGAAGGTCTTGCCAACTCGCCCCAGGTCGCTGTGGCCGTAGCCCGGATCAAGCGGGCCGAATCCGAAGCGCAAAGGGCTGGAGCCGCACGACTGCCATCGCTTGGTGCCGAGGCGGAAGGGGGCTTGCGGCGTCAAAGCGGTAACAACGGCCTCCCCGCGCAATTCCTGCCCGATGGCTGGAAAGACTACGGTCAGGCCTCGCTGACATTCGGATTCGACCTAGACCTGTGGGGGCGCAACCGCGCCGCCCATGCAGCGGCGACCTCGGAGGCCCGCGCGGCGGTGGTCGATGCCGCGCAAGCCCGGCTCGTGCTGTCGGTCGCGATCACCGCCGCCTATGCCGAACTGGGCCGATTCTACCGCGAATACGACAATGCTGCGTCGATACTCGCCAATCGCCGGTCGACGCGAGACCTTGTCGCCCAGCGCCACGGCAGCGGGCTCGACAACCTGGCGAGCCTGCGCCGCGCCGATGCCGAAGTCGCCCTCGCCGAACAGGACCTCGCGGCGATCTCCGAGAACATCGGTTTCCGCCGCAACCAGCTTGCCGCGCTGGTCGGTGCCGGGCCGGACCGCGGTCAATCGATCACCCGCCCGCCGCTTGCACCCTCCACTCCTTCTGGAGTTCCGGCGGGCATCAATACCGATCTGCTGGGCCGCCGTCCCGACATCGTCGCGGCGCGCGAACGGGTCGAAGCGGCGGCAAGCAAGGTAAAGGTCGCGCGCGCCGGCTTCTTTCCTTCGATCAACCTCAGGGCGCTGGTCGGCTTGCAGGCGCTGGGGCTCGGCAATCTGGTCGATTCCGGGTCGCTGTTCGGCAACGTCGGCCCCGCAATCAGCCTGCCAATCTTTCAGGGCGGTGCCCTCAAGGCGCAATACGGCGGCGCCTGGGCGGCCTATGACGAGGCAGTCGCGAACTACAACCAGACGGTGGTCACCGCTTTTCAGCAGGTCGCTGATGCTGTCACCCAGCGCGACGCCGCGGACAAGAGGCTTGCAGCTGCCCGAACTGCGCTGACCGCCAGCGAGGACGCCCTGGCATTGGTCCGTCGTCGCTACGAGGCGGGCCTTTCCAGCTATCTCGACGTACTCGCCAACGAACGCAGCGTCCATGACCTGCGGCTCGTGGTGATTGGGCTTGAGACATACGAAAGGGGCGCGACGCTCGCGATGATCCGGGCGTTGGGTGGCGGCTTCGATACCGCCGCCGCCCGGCCAACAGGACAGACAGGCCAATGACCGAACCAGCAACCGAATTGCCAGCGATCGATCCCGAACTCTCCGCTGCGCGCAAGGGAACGCGCAGAAAGTGGCTAAAGCGGCTGGCGATCGCTCTTGGAGTGGTGGGTCTTGCCTGGGCTGCATGGTACCTGCTGGTTACGCGAAACCATGTCGGCACCGATAACGCCTATGTGAATGCACAGATCGCACAGGTCACGCCGCTGGTCGCGGGATCGGCGATCGAGGTTCTAGTAGAAGATACGCAGCAGGTGAAGGCAGGGGACGTGCTGGTCCGGCTCGACCAGGCCAATGCGAAGATTGCCGTAGCGCAGGCCCAGGCCGACCTCGCCGCTGCCCGCCGCCGTTTCGGTCAGGCGGTTGCGACCAACGGTGCCCTGTCGGCGCAGATCGACACGTCGAGCGCGGCTATTGTCCAAGCGCAGGCGCGATTGCGCAGCGCCCAGGCCGAGTTCGACAAGGCCAGGATCGATCTTCAGCGTCGCGAGACACTGGTTGCCAGCGGAGCCGTGTCTGGCGAAGAAGTCACCCAAGCACGTAGGACCTTTGCCACCGCCAGCGCTGCACTCGATGCCGCTCGCGGTGGGATATCGGAGGTCAGTTCGGCCCGCCGCGTTGCCCAGGGCCAGTTCGCGGCCAACGATGCACTGGTGCGCGGCTCAAACATCGACACCGATCCCGCTGTGCAAGCTGCCGCGGCGCGGCTCGACTCGGCGCGGCTCGATCTTGAACGCACCGAAATCCGGGCGCCCGTTTCGGGGGTGGTGAGCCGTCTGCAAATTCAGGTCGGGCAACGACTGAACCCAGGACAGATCATCATGACCATCGTCCCGGTCGACAAGCTCTATGTCGATGCGAACTTCAGGGAGAGCCAGCTGCGCCGCGTCCGCATCGGCATGCCCGTCACTCTGACCTCGGACCTTTACGGTGGCGACGTTGTTTATCATGGCAAGATCACCGGCTTTGCTGGCGGAACCGGATCGTCAATGGCGGTTATTCCGGCCCAGAACGCCACCGGCAACTGGATCAAGACTGTCCAGCGTCTCCCGGTGCGGATCGAACTCGATCCTGCCGAGCTACGGAAACATCCCTTGCGCGTCGGGCTGTCGATGGAAGTCGAGATCGATGTTTCTCGAAGGTAAGGCACGATGAGTAGCGCCAAACCCGAAAGCGCTGGCATTGCCCCGTCGCGGCAATTGGCCGCCGGGCTGGTGCTGGCGCTGGCCAATTTCATGGTCATTCTCGACCTGACCATCGCCAATGTCTCGATCCCGCATGTCGCTGGCAGCCTCGGGATCACGCTTGAGCAAGGGGCCTGGATCATCACCTCTTACGCGGTAGCTGAAGCGATCTGCGTTCCCTTGACCGGGTGGATCGCGGGACGCTTCGGTTCGGTGCGCACCTTCGTCGTCAGCATGGTCGGCTTCGGCATTCTTTCCTTCTTGTGCGGTATTTCAATCACAATGGGGATGCTGGTTGCATGCCGGATCGGCCAGGGGATCTTCGGCGCGTTCCTGATGCCCTTGTCGCAGACGCTGCTCCTGAAGGTCTTTCCGCCGGAAAAGCGCAACATGGCTTTGGGCATGTGGGCTGTCACACTGTTGATGGGGCCAGCTCTTGGCCCGATGATCGGAGGCTACCTTACCGAGAACTACAGCTGGCATTGGATATTCCTGATCAACGTGCCCGTTGCGATCCTTTGTATTGGCGTGGGTATCGTGTTGCTGAAGCCCGTCGAAACCGATCGGCAGACCCAGCCCATCGATTTCATCGGACTCGCCCTGCTGGTCCTTTGGGTGGGTTGCCTGCAACTCGTGCTGGACCTTGGCCGCAACCATGACTGGTTCGCCGATCCGATGATCGTCGCGCTATCGATCACCTCCTTTGTCTGTCTTCTGCTCTTCGTTATCTGGGAGCTAGGCGAAGATCACCCGATTGTCGATTTGCGGGTGTTCAGACACCGGGGGTTCAGCGTCAGCCTGACAGTGCTGTCGCTCGCATTTGCTGGCTATTTCGCGGGTTTTGTCATTGTCCCCCAGTGGCAACAGGCCTGGCTCGGATTCCCGGCGACTTCAGCGGGATTGTCGTCATCTTTCTCCGCCACCGGCGCACTGTTTACAGCGCCACTGGCGGCCTTCTTGATGAGTCGCCTCGACCCCCGCCTGTTGGTCTCGGGCGGTATCGCCTGGATTGCGGCGACGACGCTCGTCCGAACGACCTGGACGACGGACGCCGATTTCTGGACTCTCAGCATTCTGCAGTTGGTTCAGGGCTTGGGGGTGACCTTCATGATGCTTCCGCTCATGTCGCTCACCCTCAACACCGTCGATGACAATGAAGTGGCGTCGGCTGCCGGCCTTCAGAGCTTTATGCGGACCATCGCAACGGCGGTAGCGACCTCGATAACGCTCTCCTACTGGGCCGACACGCAGCGCCTGGCGCGGAGCGATGCCGTCGGAGCGATGCAACCGGAAGCCGTGCAGGATAGCTTGACCGGACTCGGGTTTCCGCCCGATCAGGTGCGGCAGATTCTCAGCAACATGGTCGATCTCGAAGCGACAACCCTGGCGCTCATCCATACCTTCTGGGCCACCAGCGCCATCCTGCTCTTCGCCGCCGCTCTCATCTGGCTCGCTCCACGCCCGACTAGATCGGGCGGGATGCCGCTGGGGCACTGATCCAGTGCGCGGCTGCAATGTCTTCCGTTCCAGGGTCGTCACCAGAGCCGACAGAAGACTCCCCCTTGGCAGAGCCGAAAGCGCTGCGTTCCAACTACGCCAATCGTGCAAGAGCGCGATGTCGATTGTATCAAGGCAAGCAACCGTCAATTTGGAGACTTTCGCAACCCTGTCCTGCTAACGTAGAGAGTCTGCATGCTTGGCCATTATGCGGCTTCTGATTGCAGTTCGCACACCCAACCGGTTACTGATGGGCCGTAGTCGTAGATTTCCATTGCGTAGTTAGTCGTCGGCTTGTCGGCTGGATTGACAGTAGTAAAGGGGCGCGCCTAAATTGGGTTTCGCGCAACCCCATCTGCACAGCACGCCATCGAAAGGCGTGACGTGAAGCGTTTCATAATTTTTGCAGCCACCGCTGTGCTCGGGCTTCAGTCCCATGCACGTGAAGTGGCCGTCGAGGACTTCTCCCAGCTTAGGCTGAAAGACGGCAATGCAGCTGATCCAAGCCCCTTAGAGCTTCCCCCCGAGCCAGTTGCAGACGTGGCCAGTGTCCCCCGTCAGCACCAATGGCACAGATTTGACGTTGTGATTTAAGGAGTGTTGGGGCTTCGTCGTAGTGACGAAGGAACGAAGATGAAGTCCCAACACTCCTTGAAAAAATCGCCGGTAAAGGCTCCTGCTGAGCGGGTCGTGAAGGACATTCGGCGGCAGACCCGTCGCCATTTCTCGGCCGAAGACAAGATCCGCATCGTGCTCGATGGGCTGCGCGGCGAGGACAGCATTGCTGAGCTGTGCCGCAAGGAAGGCATCGCGCAGAGCTTGTATTACACCTGTGACGTGACCCCCAACTTTCATCCAGTTGCGATTAAAGCCTCGGCATCGTTGTTGCGCGGTTGCGCGGGTGAAGCAAGGGGCTGCGTAGCGTAGCCTCCGGCTATGCGGAGCGCAGCAGCCCCTTGCTTTTTGAGGTCGGCGGCGAAGGCCGCCGGGGTGGCGTATCCGAGTGAGGAGTGCGGTCGGTCGGTGTTGTAATCGTCGGCCCATGCAGTGATCTTCTCGCGGGCATGGGCCAGCGAAGTGAACAGTGTCTCATTGAGCAGCTCGTCGCGCATCCGCCCGTTAAATCTCTCGACGAACGCGTTCTGGGTCGGCTTGCCCGGCGTCGTGTAATGCCATTCGACCTTGGCATCGCCGCACCATTCGAGCACCGCGTTCGAGGTCAGCTCGGTTCCGTAGCACATTGGGAACCGGTCCCTCGAAGGGCCGCATTGCCTTGATGAAGACAAGGGCGCGTAGCGTCCGCCGGCTTCATCAAGGCGGCCATGACCGGCCAGCAGGTCTCTAAAGTGAAGTTGTCGACTCAACCCTTTGGAGACTGACCGACCATGACCAAGCGTAGTTCTACTCCCGCCGATGCCGTGCTGGTAGCCATCGATATGTCCAAGCACCGCCAGGAAGTGCTGATCGAACGCCCGGAAGGCGGGCGTCGACGGCGCATGACGGTGATGGCGACCAAGGCGGACTACGATCGCCTCGCCACGGACCTCAGCGATGTCGGGCGTCCGATCGTCGTCGGATTCGAAGCCACCGGTAACTACCACCGTACACTGGCACACCGACTGCTTGCGGCGGGTTTCGAGCTGCGGCTTATCTCGTCCGTCGCCCTGGCCCGCACCCGCGAGGCGCTGCACAATGGCTGGGACAAGAACGATTCCAAGGATGCGCAGGTGATCCTGCACATGCTGCGGATCGGCGCCACCCAGCGCTACGTCGATCCTCTCGCCGCAGGCATCAACGATTTGCAGGAGATGTCGAAGACGCACGAGGCGATCTCCAAGGCCAAGACCCAGACCTGGCACCGTATTCTGACCCACTACCTGCCGCTTTATTTTCCGGAGATCGAGCGCTTCGCTGGCAACAGCCGCTCAGACTGGTTCCTTGCCTTGATCGAACGGTTCCCGACCCCGGCCAGCATGACCGCGCTCGGCCAGGAGGCCTTCACGCGCGAGGCCTGGTCACTCGTTGGCCGCAAGGTGTCCAAGGCCCGGCTGATCAACGACATTTACGAGACCGCCTGTGCATCCGTCGCGCTTCCGGTCGACGAAGATTCCATTGCCATCACGATGTTCCGCATGGTCATTGCGCAGGCGCGCAGCCTTATCCGACAGCGCGACGAGATCGAGCGAACCGCGCATGCCGTGCTGGCTGAGAACCGGGATTACCAGCTCCTGCGCAAGATCCCAGGGATCGGGCCGATCAACGCGTTGACCATCCTCGCCGAGGCCGGCGACCTTCGGCGGTTCGCCCACCACCGCCAGTTCCTCAAGTTCTGCGGGCTGGATCTCGCGACCTGCCAGTCGGGCACCTTCCGCGGGCGAACCAAGCTCTCGAAGTACGGCAATGCCCGGCTACGCCGCACCTTCTGGATGGCCACCCAGGTCGCCATACGTCAGCGCGACAACAGCTTCCGCGACAAGCTTGGTCGCTATGTGGCCGGCCACGGCAACGACCCTGATCGCCGCCGCAAGGCGATGACCGCACTCACCGCCAAGATGGCGCGCGTTGCTCACGCCGTCATCAAGACGGGAACCGAGTACCGTCCGTTCGTCGAACGGGCGGACACCAGATGGAAGGACCCCTCTCTGTCGTGCCGTGAGGGCGCTACGGCGACCCTGTAGATAATGTTCGGGCCTTCCATCTGGCATCCGCATCTC
>JAURML010000115.1 GCA_030830695.1 Caenibius sp.
CCGCCGATCGGCGCGTCTGTGCCTCGACCATTCCATTTTCGCTCCAATCGACAATGGCAACGCGGCCCTTCGGCGTCGGTCGACAGAAGGATGGTGGCCTGCTCGCCGCGTTCAATCACGCAGCACTGGCGCATTCTTGCCTGATGCGGGCGCGGGGCTTTCGGAATGGGTCTGAGTCCCGGACGGGTAGCGACACATTTGTTCACAATATGATGTACAATAATAAATATGATGGATTGACCTCGTTTCGAACCGGCGTATCTTTCAAATATGTCGGGAACGGAGCCGGATTCGTCCTGCGCGAACCCGAAATTTGAACTGGGAAACAGTGAGGATCATATGACCAAGCATAAATTGGCCCTTGCATTGGGATGTTCAACATTGTCGCTGCTTGTTGCGCCGGGGCATGCCAGCGCTCAAGGGTATGGAGCGGGCGAAATCATCGTCACCGCCCAGAAACGCGAGCAGAGTACAATGGATGTTGGTCAGACACTGAACGTGCTGAGCGGCGACCAGCTGGAAAAGCAGAGGATCACAAGTGGCGAAGATCTTGCGATCGCGGTCCCGAGCCTGACCTTCGCGCGCACGGACTACAACGTGCCGGTCTTTTCACTGCGCGGCATCGGCTTCAACTCCAGCGCCTTGGCAGCTTATCCGGCGGTCAGCTTCTACCTTGATGAAGCGCCGCTGGCATTCCCGATCACTGCGGCTAACCAGACTTTCGACCTGCAGCGCATCGAAGTGCTCAAGGGCCCACAGGGCACGCTGTTCGGCAACAATGCCACCGGCGGCGCGATTAACCTGATCGCCAACAAGCCAACCGACGTTTTCGAAGCGGGCGCGTCAGCCACATATGGTCGGTTCAATCTGTTCGAATTTACTGGGCATCTCAGCGGGCCGCTGTCCGAGACCGTGCGGATGCGCGTTGCCGGTCAGGCTCATGTCATGGACGCCTGGCAGAAGAGCTACACGCGCCCCGACGACAGAAATGGCGAGGAGGAATATTATACTGGTCGTGCCATCCTGGAAATGGAGCCAAGCGACGCGTTCAAGGCAACGCTCACCGTCGGCGGTTTTAAGGACAAGACCGATCCCCAGGCGCTTGCGCTGGCGGGGACCAAATATTCCTTTCCGCAGTATTTTGACCATCCGCTAGGCGCACCTGTACTGGAACAGCCACTTATTCCAACCAAGCCGCGCTATGCTGACTGGGGTGGGCCGGCGGGTTCGACTGACGGTGTGGCCTACCTCACGCAGACCCCTAGAACGACAAAACTTTATGCTGACCGTAGCCAGATCCAGGGTTCGCTGCGAATGGAGTACAGCCCCACGGACAGTCTCCAGTTTACCTCGCTGACATCCTATGTGCGTTTCCGCCAGAAAATGAGTGTGTCGCGCAGCGGTTCGGCAATCCAGAACGAAGATCAGACTGACATGAGAGGGCGCCTCAACAGTTTCTCGCAAGAACTGCGCCTGGAAAATACCGGCGACGATCGGCTGCACTGGGTAATCGGTGGCAACTATGAAAAGAGCAAGACCCGGGAAACCCAGCTGCAAATTTATGCGAACAATCTGAGCGCGATCAATTCGTCGATTTTCCAGAATGGAATAAAGACTAGAAATTCCATCGAAAACTATGCGTTCTTTGGCAATGTGGAATATGAAATCGTCCCGCAATTGACTGCCAAGGGCGGCATTCGTTATACCAAATCAAAAATCAGGAACACCGCTTGCGGCACTGATGCTGGCGACGGCAATATCGCCAATATCTTCAACTTCCTGGGCGATCTGTTCAACGGCAACCTAGATGAATTTGGCGGTAGAATCGATCCCACAATATTCGACTATATCAATCCCGGCGATTGCTTCACGATCAACTACGACCTGATCCCTGGCGAGACCTTCCGCTACAATTTGAACGAAGACAATGTCTCATGGCGGGTCGGACTTGATTACCACGCGAGCGACGATCTGCTCCTCTACGGCAACGTATCAAAGGGCTACAAGGCGGGCAGCTTCCCTACCTCGTCCCCAGCAAGTTGGGTCGGATTGGAACCGGTCACGCAGGAATCGGTGCTGGCCTATGAACTCGGTCTAAAGTCGGAACTGCTTGATCGCAAGCTGATGATCAATGCGGCCGGATTTATATACGATTACAAGGACAAGCAGGTTCAGGGTACGATCTTTGACAACGTCTGGGGGGCCCTTCCGCAGTTGCGCAACATTCCCAAGTCCAAGGTTAAGGGCGCGGAAATCGAGATCAACGCCGCCCCGGTTCCGGGTCTGACGCTCACCGCATCGGCAACCTACCTGGATTCGGAAATTACCAAGATCGATCCCAACGAATTTACGGTTATCGGCGCGCTCGACATGAAAGGGCAGAAGATACCGCTGACGCCGAAATGGTCCTACGCACTTGGCGGCGAATACAAGTTCGACGCGGGCACAGTCAGCCCATTTATTGGCGCGAACTGGCGTTGGGTCGGTAAGACAGATGCCACACTTGGCGGCTCGATTATCGCCCTTGCACCACTCGACCCCATCTATCCGCAGAACCGGTTCCTTCCAGGCACCGAGAACGCACCATTCACAGTCGGCTCCTACGGATTGCTGAGCGGCCGGGTTGGCATCAGTGGGCCTGACGATAAATGGTCCCTGATGGTCTGGTGTGAGAACTGCACGAACAAATACTACTGGCTGAACGTGACCATCGCGCAGGATAACATATCGCGTGTCGTGGGTCGGCCAGCATCCTATGGTGTAACCGCAAGCTTCAATTTCTGAACATGAGGGGGCTGGCCACAGTTTCAGAAACGAAGCTGTGGCCACGTTCCTTTTAAGGTTTAATCCATTCGAAGGGATGTGCCTGCATGGCGGCACTTTCATCTGCCGATAAGCTCGCGGAAGTCTATGCGAGAGAGGAAATCCGCGATGTTCTGGCGCGGTATTGCCATGCGATCGATCGCCGCCAGTGGGACGGCCTTGCGACGGTGTTCTGGCCCGACGCACATGTCGAATACGGCCTTTATGACGATTTAGCAGAGGGCTTTGTTCCCGTCATCCGGGCGCTCTACGAAGAATTGCGGATCGATATCACGCAGCATTTTATCGGCAATTCTATCCTGCGGTTGACGGGCGGAGTTGGCTGCGGCGAGACTTACGTACACGCTCTTCATCGTGTCCCTGCGGAGGATGGAACCTTCCAGGACCTTCTGATGGGATCACGGTATCTTGATGAGTTCACCTGCCGTGACGGTGAGTGGCGTATCTCTGCACGCAAGGTGGCATTCGATTGGCTTCGCCTACTTCCTGATAGTCCCGGCTGGGATATCGGCGCTTTCGGAATAAACGCCGAAACAGCCTATATTGGATGTCCTCTGGCCGATGCGGGCGCAGCAATCACGAACGCGTTGGGAAGATGAGCCACGATGTGGCGGATGGTATTACGATGGGCGGTGGACATTCAAACCCAATCGCCAGGGAGTGAAAGTTTTTGACCAGCGAAGAAATGGAAAAATACA
>JAURML010000116.1 GCA_030830695.1 Caenibius sp.
CTTCGACGTGCATCTGATGGTGGCGCCGGTCGATCCTTATATCGAGATATTCGCGCAGTCGGGCGCCGACGGGCTGACCGTGCATCCCGAAAGCGGGCCGCATGTCCATCGCACGCTGCAGCAGATCCGCAAGCTGGGCAAGAAGGCGGGTGTGGTCCTCAATCCCGGCACGCCGATCGAGGCGCTCGACAATCTTATGGACCTGGTCGACCTGATCCTGATCATGAGCGTCAATCCCGGTTTTGGCGGCCAGAGTTTCATCGAAAGCCAGCTCGACAAGATTGCCGCAGCCAGGAAGCGCATCGATGCGACCGGTCGCGACATCGCGCTGGAAGTCGATGGCGGCATCACGCCGGAAACCGCAAAGCGCGCCATTGCCGCTGGCGCCAATGTGCTGGTGGCGGGCACCGCGGTGTTCCAGGGCGGGCCGTCCTGCTATGCCGACAATATCAAAGCCTTGAGAGGTTGAGGGTGCAGGCGCAGCAGCTCCTGCCGCTCCTTCCCGAACTGACCAAGGCGGGGCTTCGCCGCGGCGCTGCCCCGTTCCAGACCTGGTGGCGGCGCGGCTGGATCTTCCGGCGCATGCTCAAGGGCCAGCTCGCCGATCACATCGTGTTTCATCCCTGGGACGCGCTTCCGCGCCGGCTGGAAGATGCAGATGGGCTGCTGCGCGGACGGTTTCGTTTCCACGGACAGAATGTCGACGTGCCGGACGGGGTTTCGGTTTTCGATCTGAAGCCGCCCAATACGGCCTGGCACGAAGCGCTGCATGCCTTTGCCTGGCTTCCGGCGCTGTCCACGGCGGGCGGCGAGCCCTCGCGGCGCCTGGCCACGAACCTGATCGGCCAGTGGATCAAGCGGAACAGCAAGTATTCGCAGCCGGCCTGGTCGCCGCACATCATGGCGCGGCGACTGGCGCACATTTTCAGCCATGGCCGGCTGGTGATCCTGAATTCCGAAATGATGTGGCGCTCGCGCCTGTTCGTGTCCTTGCGCGAGCAGTGCAAAATGCTGGAGCGCATTTCGATGGAAGCGCCCGACGGGTTGCCCCGCCTTGAGACTGCCGCCGTTCTGGCCTTGTCGGGCCTGTGCCTGGATGACAGCCGCGCCCGGCTCGATACCGGGCTTGCGCGGCTGGAAAGCGAGATCGAACGCCAGATATTGCCCGATGGCGGCCATGTCAGCCGTTCGCCCGAAGCGTTGCTGTCGGCCTATCGCCACATCATCATGGTGATGGAAGCGCTGAGCGCGGTGGGCGAAGAACCGCCGCATGGCCTGCGCAATGCGCACGACCGCATGGCGCCGATGCTGCGCTTCTTCCGCCATGCTGATGGCGCGCTGGCGCTGTTCAATGGCGGCGCGGAGGGCGATGCCAGCATGATCGCGGGGCTGCTGGCGCGCGATGAAATCCGTGGCCAGCCATTTCACCATGCCCGGCACAGCGCCTATCAGCGCCTGACGGCGGGGCGCACACTCTGCCTGCTGGATTGCGGCAAGACGCCCGAAGGCGCGTTTGCGCTCGGCGCCCATGCGGGCGCGGGGGCGTTCGAACTGTCGTCCGGCAATGACCGCATCGTGGTCAATTGCGGCTCGGGCGGACTGACGCATCAGGCCTGGAACGCGGCGCTCAGGGCCACGGCTGCCCATTCCACCCTGACGCTGTCCGATACCTCCAGCGCCCATATCCTGCCGCCAGGTGTTGCCCGCGATCTTCTGGGGCCGCGCCTGATGGGCGGACCCAAAGAGCCGTTGTCGCGCCGGGTCGAAACCGCGCAGGGTTGGCAGGCGGAGGCGATGCACGATGCCTATGCCGAGCGGTTCGGGTTGCGGCATGAACGCCAGATTACCTTGTCGCCGCAGGGGTTGATGGTAACGGGACGCGACCGGCTGGTTCCGGTAGGCGAGCTGAGCGTTCCGGGACTGAACTTCGCCGTGCGCTTTCATATCCATCCCGATGTGCGTGTGTCGCGGCTGGACGGGGGCGGCATACTGCTCAAGCTGCCGGGCGGCGAGGGCTGGCGGTTCCGCGCCGGCGGGGGAAACCTGGAAGTCGAGGAAAGCGTCTATCTGGGTGGTCCTACCGTGCGCCGGGCCGAACAACTGGTCATCAGCGGCGTCACCCGGGACGCGCCCGCCGAAATCGCCTGGGTGTTCGAACAGATCGGCTCTTGAGAACCGTTCTCTCTATGTCCGGGGCGCGACGCTGGGGCGCGTTTCCCGGGTTGTTCCTCGCCGTGCCGGCATGGCAAAATGCCCGCAAATCAGCCGTGCTTTCAGGAGTTTGCCCGTAATGGTCGAGATCATGCTGCCCAAGGCCAGCCGGGTGAAAAAGGGCAAGGTTTGGCCTGCCGAAAAGGCGGCCAGCGGCAAGAAGCCCAAGCGCACCAAGGAATTCAAAGTCTATCGCTACGATCCGGATGCGGGCGGCAATCCCACGGTCGATACCTTTACCGTCGACCTGGACACCTGCGGCCCCATGGTTCTGGACGCGCTGATCAAGATCAAAAACGAGATCGATCCGACGCTGTCGTTCCGGCGTTCCTGTCGCGAGGGTGTGTGCGGTTCCTGCGCCATGAACATCGCAGGCGGCAACACGCTGGCCTGCACCAAGGCGATCAATGAATGTTCCGGCGCGGTGGCAGTCTATCCCTTGCCGCACATGCCGGTGGTCAAGGATCTGGTGCCGGACCTGACCAATTTCTACGCGCAATATTCCTCCATCCAGCCCTTCCTGCAGACCAAGACGGCCGAGCCGGAAAAGGAATGGAAGCAGACGCCCGAAGACCGCGCCAAGCTGGACGGTCTTTATGAGTGCATCCTGTGCGCCTGCTGTTCGACCTCGTGCCCCAGCTATTGGTGGAATTCCGAACGCTATCTGGGCCCGGCGGCGCTGCTGCAATCCTATCGCTGGCTGATCGACAGCCGCGACGAGCAGGTGGGCGAACGTCTGGACAATCTGGAAGATCCTTTCCGCCTCTATCGCTGCCACACCATCATGAACTGCGCCAACACCTGCCCCAAGGGCCTCAATCCCGCCCAGGCGATCGGTGAGATCAAGCAGATGATGGTCAAGCGCAAGGCGTAGGAGCGACCGGCGACCCGAAGCGGCGAAGCCGCGCAGGGGCCGTCCGGCGCGACCAAAAAAAGGAGACCTGATGTTTCCCGAGCGTCTTGCCAAAGGATACCGGTCGTTCATTGACGGGCGGTTCGCTTCCGAACGCGCCCGCTATCAGGAACTGGCGGGTCTGGGCCAAAAGCCCAGCATCATGGTGATGGGCTGCGTCGACAGCCGCGTGTCGCCCGAAGTCATTTTCGATTCCGCGCCGGGTGAAATCCTGGTGGCGCGCAACGTCGCCAACCTGGTGCCGCGCTATGAGCCGGGCGGCGGCCAGCATGGCGCCAGCGCGGCGCTGGAATTCGCGGTCCGCGCCCTGCGCGTCGAGCACATCATCGTGCTGGGTCATGCCCTTTGCGGCGGCATCCGGGCCTTCGCCATGGAAACCGCGCCGCTGAGCGAAAGCGATTTCATCGGTAAGTGGATGAGCCAGATTGCGCCCGCCGCCGAGGCCATCGGGCCCATGGGCGCGGAGGGCGAGGAGGCGTATCTGCGCAAGCTGGAATTCGCCTCGGTCGAACTGTCCCTGCAGAATCTGATGACCTTCCCCTTCGTCCGGGCGGCGGTGGAGAAGGGGGAGCTGAAACTGCACGGCGCCTATTTCGGCGTCGCCTCGGGCAAGCTGCTGGTTCGCGACGAGGTCACCGGCGCCTTCGAGCCGGTCGAGGGTTAGGCGGTCCTGCTTTGCAGCCGGTGCCACAGGAAGGCGCCGGCCAGGTTGGCGATCAGCCCATGCGGGTTGGCGCCGACAACTTTCACCACCATCTGCACCAGCCGCTGGATATGCTTGCGGTGGTAGACCGACATGCTGGCCTGGGTGGAAAGTTTTGAATATTTCTTGCGTTTGTAGGGCGTTATCGCCTCTTTCTCAGGCGGAACATTAGCGCAGTAAAAGGCGTAGGCCAGCTCGTCATCATCGCTTTCGCGCACCCGGCCGATGGCGATCTTGAGCCGGGTCCAGAAGCCGATGTCCGGCTCGCTCTGGGCGTTCAGCGTGTCATAGAAGAGCTTGTAGTGGCGGTACTCGTCGGCGGCGATGCGCCCGGCAATTTCCTTGAGGACCGGTTCGTCGGTCGCGTCGCGGATGGCCGTGTAATAGGAGGAGGTGCCGCTCTCCACCACGCAGCGGGCCACCATCTCGCCCCGGCGCGAACCGCGCACGGACGATTCCTCGGCTCCGGCGAAATGGGCAGGGGTATAGCCCTTGCGGAAGCGCACAAAGGCCTCCTCCAGTTTGAATTCGGGATCGGCCAGTTCGGCCCAGCGCCCCAGGGCGCGGCCGTGCTGGCTTTCCTCGCGACCCCATTGCTCAATGGCGGCCAGGGTTTGCGGGCTGCCGGCAAAGACCCGGCTGAGATAGGTGACATAGTCGGGCGCGTTATATTCGACCAGCGCCGCTGCCTTGATCGCGGACAGCAGTAAGGGATCGACCTTGTCACGGTCGAACAGCGACCAGTGGACATCGTCCATGGTCCAACCCTGCTTGTAGACGGGTGCGACCGTCATGGTCCGAAAGTTCCTGCCTGGTTTGTGACGGTAATATAGCAAAAACCACGGCCGCCGCCACAACCGCTGGCCGGTTCCACTTTTATCCGTCTACAGACTTAAAACGCGGCGCGGACCAGTTTCAGGTCATCCACCATCTGGCCGGCCGCCTGCCGGTCGCGATCGGTCTTGGCGGCGATTTCGTCTTCCTGGGCGTCGGCGATGCGCTGGTCCAGCACGGCCAGGTCCAGCTCGGTCATTGGGATGGCTTCCTCGGCCAGCACCGTGATCTTGGCCGGGCTGATCTCGGCGAAGCCGCCACGGATGAAATAGCGGTCATCCTTGCCATCGATCAGCACATCGATCATGCCGGCGCGCAGGGTCGCGACCAGCGGGCTGTGGCCCGCCATCACGCCCATATAGCCTTCGGCGCCGGGCACGGTGACCATATCGGCCTGCACCGACAGCAGCAGCCGTTCCGGCGACACCAGGTCGAAGGCGATCTTGGCGGCGGCCACGGCTTAGGCGGCCTTCGAGGTTTCGGCGGCCATCTTGGCGGCCTTGGCCACGACTTCTTCGATGGCGCCGACCATGTAGAAGGCCTGCTCGGGCAGGTGGTCGTATTCGCCTTCGACGATCGCCTTGAAGCTGCGGATCGTGTCCGGCAGCTCGACGAACTTGCCGGGGGAGTTGGTGAACTGTTCGGCCACGAAGAAGGGCTGCGACAGGAAGCGCTGGATCTTGCGCGCGCGCGCCACGACCAGCTTGTCCTCTTCCGACAGTTCATCCATGCCCAGAATGGCGATGATGTCCTTCAGCGCCTTGTACTGCTGCAGCACTTCCTGCACGCGGCGGGCGACGGCGTAATGTTCCTCGCCGATCACCTGCGGGTCCAGAATGCGCGAGGTGGAGTCCAGCGGGTCCACCGCCGGGAAGATCGCCTGGGCCGCGATGTCACGCGACAGCACGGTGGTAGCGTCCAAGTGGGCAAAGGAGGTGGCGGGCGCCGGGTCAGTCAAGTCGTCGGCCGGCACGTAGATCGCCTGCACCGAGGTGATTGAGCCCTTGTTGGTCGAGGTGATGCGTTCCTGCAGGTTGCCCATC
>JAURML010000117.1 GCA_030830695.1 Caenibius sp.
CCCCGGGCCGGGCGGGCGGGCGCAGCGATCATCGAAACCCGCCTGCTCGATCCCGGCAGGGAGCTGGCGGCGCTGGCAGATGTGCAAGGCGCGGCGGATCTGGTGCTGGTCGACGCGCCCTGTTCGGGCACCGGCACCTGGCGCCGCAATCCCGAAGCGCGCTGGCGGCTGACCCCGCAGCAGCTCGAACGCTATGCCGATCTGCAGGCGCGCCTGCTGGAGCTGGCGGCGCAACTCGTGCGGCCCGGTGGGCGGGTGGTCTATGCGGTGTGCTCGCTGCTTGATGCCGAAGGGGCAGGGCAGGTGGATCGTTTCCTCGCCGCGCATGGCGGCTGGCGCGCCGATGTGCCGTTGCTTGCGGCAGGCGAGCAGCGCGGGCAGGGATTGCGTCTTTTGCCGTGCCGCGACGGAACGGACGGATTTTTCGTCGCACGTCTCGCTTCACCGTGTTAGCGTAAGGCCCTATGGCAGAGCTTTCCGCCTTTTCCGCGCCTGCCCTTAAGGAGTTTGCAATGCGTTATTACCCCGCCGCTCTTGCCCTGACGCTGCTTGCCGCCGTCAGCGCGAGTGCGGGCTTTGGCGCCACGCAGGATCATGATCCGCGCGCCGCCGCCCTGATTAAGGAAGGACGCGCGCAGCTGGACGAAGGCAATGCGCAGGGCGCGATTGACGCATTCGAGGCTGCGCTGGCGGTTGATCCGGGGATGAGCGCGGTTTTCCTCGAACTGGCGCGCGCCGCCCGGATCGAAGGATTGCAGGGCAAGGCCATTCATTACTACCGCGAGGCGCTGGAACGTGATCCTCGCAATTTCGCGGCGATCGCGGGCGAAGGCGAAGCGATGGTGGAAAAGGGCGCGGTCGAAAAGGCGCGCCGCAATCTTGCCCAGCTGGAATCGCTGTGCGGCAGCAGTTGCGAAGAAACGCAGGCGCTGGCGGGCAAGATCGCCAGGGGAGCACCCGCGCCGGTATTGACGGCAGAGGCGATTGCGCCTGAACCGACCGTCACCAAGAACTGATCCGTATCAGATCAGCGGCGCGAATTCGGCCAGCACCGCCTCATATATCGGGCGTTTGAAGGGGATGATGATCCCCGGCAGCTGTTCCGGCTCGATCCATTTCCAGTCGCAGAATTCGGGCGGATCATGCGCATCCAGATTGATGTCGGCGTTACTGCCGGTGAGCCGCGCCAGGAACCAGGTTTGCCGCTGCCCGATATAACGGCCGCCCCACAGCTTGCCCCGCAATTCATCAGGCAGTTCGTAATAGAGTTCGGTGCCGGAGCGGGCGACCAGCATCACCTTGTCAGCCGCCAGCCCGGCTTCTTCACCCAGTTCGCGCAGCGCGGCGGCGCCGACATCCTCGCCTTTGTCAATGCCGCCTTGGGGCATTTGCCAGAAATCGCCCTCTTTCGTGTCAATCCGTTTGCCGACGAAGGCCAGGCCATCCCGGTTTACCAGCATGACGCCTGCACAGGGGCGGTAGAGCTTGCGATCGCGTGTGGTCATGGCAGCCGAATAGGGCGCGCGCTGGCGGATTTCCACCGCACAATTTCAAGGATCACAGAAAAACTTTATTGCGGTTGGCATGATGGCGGCATAACTCGATTAACCCGGCCAATGGTTCAATGCGCCGGAGCGTACCAAGGATGACGAATGGCTAGTGTTGCAGAAGATCGACCGGCAGACTCCATGATGGAGGGGTCAACGCCTGAAGCGGTCGTGGTTCGATTTGCCGGTGACAGCGGTGACGGTATGCAGTTGACCGGCGGGCAATTCACGCTGTCAACGGCGCTGGCCGGCAATGACCTGGCGACTTTTCCCGATTTTCCGGCGGAGATTCGCGCGCCGCAGGGCACGCTGTTCGGCGTTTCGGCGTTCCAGATCAATTTCGGTTCGACCGCGATTGAAACGGCGGGCGATGCGCCTGACGTGCTGGTGGCGATGAACCCGGCCGCGTTGAAGACGAACCTGGCCGCGCTCAAGCCCGGCGGGCTGATCATCGCCGACACGGGCGAATTCAACAGGCGCAATCTCGACAAGGCCAAATATGACGCCAGCCCGCTGGAGGATGGCAGCCTGGCCAAGTGGGATGTGCTGGCCTTCGATATCAGCGCGTTGACGGTGGAAGCGGTCAAGCCGTTCGGGCTTGGCAACAAGGAAGCGCTGCGCTGCAAGAACATGTGGACGCTGGGCCTGGCGCTGTGGATGTTCGACCGTCCGCGCGATCCGATCTATAACTGGCTGCGGGGCAAGTTCGCCAAGTCTCCGGAACTGGCGGATGCCAACATCGCCGCACTGGATGCCGGCCATGCCTATGGCGAAACCGCGGAACTGGCCGGGCCGCTCAAGAAACTGCACATCGATCCGGTTGAAAGTGAGCCTGGCCTCTATCGCACCATCACCGGGGCAGAGGCGGTCAGCCTTGGCCTGGTCGCGGGTGCGCAGCTTGCCCGCCTGCCGATGTTCTTCGGTGGCTATCCGATCACACCGGCCTCCGCGATCCTGCACAATCTGGTGAAAATGAAGGAATTCGGCGTCACCACCTTCCAGGCGGAAGATGAAATCGCGGCGATCTGTTCGGCCATCGGTGCGTCCTACGCGGGCCAGTTGGGAGTCACCTCGTCGTCCGGCCCAGGTATCGCCCTCAAGGGCGAGGCGATGGGCCTTGCGATCATGACCGAACTGCCGCTGGTGATCGTCAATTCACAGCGCGGCGGACCGTCAACCGGCCTGCCAACCAAGACGGAACAGAGCGATCTTTATCAGGCGGTGTTCGGGCGCAATGGCGATGCGCCGATGCCGGTCATCGCCGCGCGCAGCCCGGCGGACGCATTTGAATGTGCGGTCGAGGCATGTCGCATCGCGACTCAGTACATGACCCCGGTGATGCTGCTGACCGATGGTTATATTGGCAATGCGGCGGAACCGTGGAAGGTTCCCGATCCGGCAGATTTCGCCCCGTTCCCGGTCAGTTTCCTGCAGGAAAAGAACCATGGGGACCAATTGCTGCCTTTCGCGCGCGATGAAAAGGGCGCGCGTCCCTGGGTCAAGCCGGGCACGCCGGGGCTGATGCACCGGATCGGCGGGATCGAAAAGAACCCCGGCACCGGCAATATCGATTATTCGCCCGAAGCGCACCAGACCATGACTGAAGCGCGCCGCGACAAGGTGCTGGGTGTGGCCAACTCCATTCCCGATCAGGAGGTCTGCCTTGGTGAAGCCAGCGGCAGGATGGCCGTGGTCGGCTGGGGCTCGACCTTCGGGCCGATTCATCAGGCGGTGCGCCGCGCCCGCAGGCGCGGGGTGGATGTTGCGCATATCCATATCCGCCATATCTGGCCCCTGCCGAAGAATCTGGGCGAGCTGCTGAAGGGATATGACCATGTTCTGGTGCCCGAAATGAACACCGGGCAGCTCAAGACGGTGCTGCGCGACCAGTATCTGGTGGACGCAAAACCGCTCAACAAGGTGAGCGGGCAGCCGTTCACCATTGCCGAAATTGAAGCCGCGATCGAAGGAGCGCTGGCATGAACGAGATGACCAAGATCGAAACCACGCTGAAGGATTGGGAATCCGATCAGGAAGTGCGCTGGTGCCCCGGCTGCGGGGATTATGCGATCCTCAAGGCGGTGCAGCGCACCCTGCCGCAGATCGGCGCTGACCCGGCCAACACCGTGTTCGTCAGCGGTATCGGCTGTTCCAGCCGTTTCCCCTATTACATCGAAAGCTATGGTTTCCACACGATCCATGGCCGTGCACCCGCTTTTGCGACAGGGATCAAGCTGGCCAATCCGGAACTGGATGTGTGGCTGGTAACCGGCGATGGCGATGGCATGTCGATCGGCGGCAATCACACGATGCACCTGCTGCGGCGTAATCTGAACTGCCAGATCATGCTGTTCAACAACGAGATTTACGGGCTGACCAAGGGCCAGTATTCGCCGACCAGCCGGGTCGGAACGACCAGCCCGTCAACCCCGATGGGTTCGGTTGACCGTCCGCTCAGCCCCTGCGCCTTCGCGCTGGGGGTCAATGCCCGCTTCGTGGCCCGGGCCTTTGACGTGTCGAAGAACCTGCCCGAAGTGCTGAAGGCCGCGCATGCGCACAAGGGTGCGGCCTTTGTCGAAATCTTCCAGAACTGCATTGTCTACAACAAGGACGTGTTCAATGATTTCGCAGCGCCCAAGGGGGCGGAAGATCAGCAATTGTGGCTCGAAGATGGACAGCCGATGGTCTTTGCCAAGGGGGCCAGGGGGATCGCACTCGATCTCGATACGCTCTCGCTGAAAGTGGTCGATGTGGTGGATGGCGATTGGCAGGGGGCCGGGGTGCTGGTCCACAATGTCACCAACCGGGCCATCGCGCATATGCTGGTCGAAATGCCGTTCGGGCCATTCCCCATGGCGCTGGGCGTGCTCTATGACGATCCGCGCCCGACGTTCGAGGAAAGCGTGCTGGAACAGAACGCCAGGGCTGCGGAAGGCAAGGAACTGGACCTCGCCAGGCTGCTGGCCAAGGGCCAGACCTGGACCGTGGAAGGCTGACCACCGCGCCATTTTTGTGATCGCTCGCCATGGATAATCTGACGCACAGCCTGGTCTGCTGGGCGCTGGGCGAGGCCGGGCTGAAAGGTAAATCGCGCAAAGGGCTGGCGGCGCTGGTCCTGGGCGCCAACATGCCCGACCTTGACGTGTTCTTCGGTCATAGCTGCTGGGTGCCGCTGGCCACGCATCGCGGCTTCACGCATAGTCTGGTGGGCGGGATGGTGGTGATGCCGCCGCTGCTGTTCGCGCTGCTGTGGTTGCTGGATCGCTGGCAGGTGCGGCGCGGGACTACGTTCAGGAGCGGGCTGGAGCTGCGCCCCGGATGGCTGTTGGCGCTGTGTTTTATCGGCGCGCTCACGCATCCGCTGCTGGACTGGCAGACATCCTATGCGATCCAGCTGTTCTCCCCGTTCAGCGATCACTGGTTTCACGCAGAATCGCTGTTCATCATCGATGTGTGGCTGTGGTGTGTGCTGGGAACGGGCATTTTCCTGTCGCGCCGGCGCGCGGGCCGGGGCGAAAACCGGCAGGCCCCGGCGCGTGCTGCGCTTGTGCTGGGGCTGGTTTACATCCTTGGCAATCAGCTGCTGACCTATTCTGCAAAGGAGGCACTGCGCACCAATCCCCCCTATCCCCGGCCCGAGATCCTGTTTGCGCAGTTCGAGCCGGTACGGTTCTGGGAACGCGGGTTGGTCTGGCGCGAAGAAGGCCGGATCGGCTTTGCCCGGTGGAGCCCATTTTTTCCGCTGGAGCAGGTCGCCGCGCCGGCGGCTGACAACATGGAAGATCCGGCGGTGCGTCGCGCGCTTGATGCCACCCCGCAGATCAGACGCTTCATACGCTGGTCAGTGATGCCCATGGCCCAGGTGACGAGGGCAGGCTGCGTGGCGCGGGTAGAACTGAATGATGCGCGCTTCGCCAGTATCCGCGTGCCGTGGCGCGGTGATGGCAACCCCTTCCGTCACGTCGTTCAGGTGGCAACGGGCGAGGCGGGCTGCCGGTGAGCGCGCAGATCGTCTGGCTGCGGCGCGACCTGCGGCTGGCCGATCAGGCCGCCCTCGCTGCCGCCGTGGCGGCTGGCGGGCCGGTGATCCCGGTCTATATCCTGGATGACGAGACGCCTCGGCACCGGCGGATGGGCGCGGCCAGCCGCTGGTGGCTGCATCACAGCCTTGCCGCGCTGGACGCCATGTTGCGCGAGGCTGGCTCGCGCCTGATCCTGCGGCGCGGGCGGTGCGAGGATGTGCTGGCCGCTCTGGCCAGCGAGACGGGGGCGGGAGCGATTCATGCGCTCCATCATTACGAGCCGTGGTGGCGCAATGCGGAACGGGCAGTGGCCCGCACTCAACCACTGCGCCTTTATCACGGCAATTATCTGGCGCCGCCCGGCTCGGTGCTGACGGGTTCGGGCGGGCTGTTCAAGATCTTCACCCCGTTCTGGCGCGCGCTGAACGCGGGGATGCCGTCACCGTTGCCGCTGCCACCGCCTGCTCGCATCCTGGCACCCCGGAGCTGGCCTGACAGCGATGAGCTGGACGGATGGGAGTTGCTGCCTTCAAAGCCGGACTGGGCCGCAGGCTTCGCGGCCGAATGGCAACCGGGCGAAACTGGCGCGCTGCAGCGGCTGGCCGCGTTCGTGGGCTGCGCGGATGCTTATGACCATGCCCGCAACTTCCCCTCGGAAGCGGGCAGCTCGCGCCTTTCGCCGCATCTGCACTTCGGCGAAATCTCCCCCGCGCAGGTCTGGCACGGGCTGACGGCTGAGGGCCGCTTTCCGGAAATATTCCTCAAAGAACTGGGCTGGCGTGATTATGCCCAGAATGTGATTCTGCAATTTCCGGATTATGGCGTGCACCCTGCCAAACCCGCTTTCGATGGATTCCCTTGGCGCAGCGGCGCGCAGGCCCGGTCAGACCTCGCCGCCTGGCAGCAGGGCCGCACCGGTTACCCCATTGTCGATGCGGGCATGCGCCAGCTTTGGCAGACCGGCTGGATGCACAACCGGGTGCGAATGATCGCGGCAAGTTTCCTCGTTAAACACCTGCTGATTGGCTGGCACGAGGGCGAACAGTGGTTCTGGGACACGCTGGTCGACGCAGATTACGGCTCAAACGCCACCAACTGGCAATGGGTGGCGGGCAGCGGCGTGGACGCCAACATGTTCGTGCGGATCATGGCCCCGCTGTCGCAGAGCGAAAAATTTTCCGCGGGCGATTATATCCGCCGCTGGGTTCCCGAACTTGCCTGTCTGGACGATCCGTTCGTTCACGATCCGGATGAATTTGGCCGGCGGCCCGAAACCTACCCGCAGAAGCTCATTGGCCATCGCCAAGCGCGCGAACGCGCCTTGCAGGCGTGGAAGCGGAGCTGAGCCGGTTAGTCCTCAGATCGAACGATAAACCCCGTCACCGCGATAGCGGGCAAGAATATTGTCATGCACGATGGGGCTCAGCAAATGCATGAAGGCGCAGCCGCAAACGCTGCGATCCCACCAGACGACTTCGGCCTGGAGCGATTCTAGGCCGGGCAGCGTCAGCCACACCAGCGCGCCTGGCTGCATCCGGTTCACGGCCGCTGCCGAAAAGCCTGACAGCGACAGGTCATGGACCACCGTCTGGAAGGCGCGCCCGCCGGACTGGCGCATTTGGGCAGGGATGGCGATCCGCGTGCGTGGTGCGCTGCGGTCTTCCTGAGCGGCTAGCGAATAGCGGCTGGGCGTTTCGATCATCGGGCCTTACCCCTTGCACAATTAAACCTGGTTACGGCGGCCTTGCGGCTCACCCTTGTGCAATTCTCGCCCGATTTGCTTTCAGGGATATCACCAAAGATGGTTAATGAGCTGCATCCACCCGTTCACGATGACCGGTCTCGAACGGTTCCCCCAGCAACGCGACAATCCGGTCCGCCACCACTTCGGGCGGCTTCACCGTCGCGGGGTCTTCGCCCGGATAGGCGCGGGCGCGCATTTTCGTGCGGGTTGCGCCGGGATCGATGATTGCTACCCGCGTGCTCGTAATCCTGCCGACTTCTTGCGCATGGCATTCCAGCAGGTTTTCAAAGGCGGCCTTGGTCGCGCCATATGCGCCCCAATAAGTGCGCGGCGTCTGTCCGACGCTGCTCGTCAGCCCGATGATCCGCGCATTGTCGCTGCGCTTCAACAGCGGGGCGAAGGCGGCCAGCAACGCTTGCGGGGCCAGCACGTTAAGCGTCAGCGCGCGATTGAAACTGGCCTGGTCAATCAGCGTGACCGGTGTCAGTTCAGGCAGGATCGCGGCGCAGATCACCAGAATGTCGAGATGATCCCAACGTTGCGCGATTGCGGCGGCGAGCCGTGAAATGCCGTCCTGTTCCGCCAGATCGAGCGGGGCGATGGTGGCGCTCCCGCCGGCCTTGTGAATGTCCTCTTCCACCGTTTCCAGCGCGCGCGCATCGCGTGCGGTCAGGATGACATGAGCGCCTGCAGCGGCCAAGGCGCGGGCCGTGGCGGCACCGATGCCCCGGCTGGCGCCGGTGACCAGCGCGATCTGACCTTCCAGTGGCCCGGCCATCACGCGACCTTGTTGACCGGCAAGGCAAGCTGGGCGGGATTCTCCCGCTCTGTCAAGTCAGTCAGTGAAGTGGGATATTCGCCCGAGAAGCAGGCGTCGCAATATTGCGGGCAGCCCTGCTTGCGTTCCTTCGCGCCGACCGCGCGATAAAGCCCGTCAATCGAAACGAAGGCCAGGCTGTCAGCCTGGATGAATGCGCGCATCGCTTCCACATCCATCTGTGCGGCCAGCAGCTTGGATCGTTCGGGCGTATCCACCCCGTAAAAGCAGCTGTGTTCGGTCGGCGGGCTGGCGATGCGCATATGTACCTCGCGCGCGCCCGCTTCGCGCATCATCTGCACGATCTTGAGGCTGGTGGTACCGCGCACGATCGAATCGTCGATCAGCACGATGCGCTTGCCCGCGACCAATGCGCGATTCGCATTGTGCTTGCGGCTGACGCTGTTGGTGCGCGCGCCGTCCGACGGCTGGATGAAGGTGCGGCCCACATAGTGCGAGCGGATGATGCCCAGTTCGAAGGGGATGCCCGATTCCTGCGCATAGCCGATCGCGGCCGGTACGCCGCTGTCCGGAACCGGGATCACCACGTCGGCATCGGCGAAGGCTTCCTTTGCCAGCTCGACGCCGATCTGCTTGCGCACGGTATAGACCGAGCGGCCGTCCATCACCGAATCGGGGCG
>JAURML010000118.1 GCA_030830695.1 Caenibius sp.
TCGATCGAAGGCTTTGACGAGGAACTGGCCGAAGAGCTGCAATCGCGTGCCACCGAAGCGCTGGAACGGCAGGAAGCGGCCCATCGCGAGGAACGCCGGGCGCTGGGTGTCGAGGATGCGCTGGCCGACATTCCGCATCTGAGCGAGGAAATGCTGGTCGTGCTGGGCAAGGCCGGAATCAAGACGCTGGACGACCTTGCCGATCTCGCCACGGACGAACTCATTGCCAAGAAACGGTCCGAACCGCGCCGCCGCAATCAGGATGGTCCGCCGCTGCGCCGGCCTCAGCGCGAACAGGACAAGGGCGGCGTGCTGGGCGAATTCGGCCTGTCGGAAGAACAGGGCAACGAAATCATCATGGCCGCGCGCGCGCACTGGTTCGAGGATGAACCGGCTTCAGACGGGGAGGCCGCCGATGCGGATACTTCCCAATGAGCCGCTAGGCGCCGGCATCGCTGAAACGGCAGGGGCACGCGCAAGCGGCCCCGAGCGGCGCTGTGTGCTCAGCGGAGAGCACGGTGCGCGCGATGCGCTGTTGCGGCTGGCCATCTCGCCCGACGGGCTGGTCCTGCCCGATGTGCAAGCAAAGGCACCGGGACGCGGCGCCTGGATTGGCGTTGCGCGTGGTGAGCTGGAACAGGCCATTGCCAAGGGCCGTCTCAAGGCTGCGCTGGCGCGGGCCTTCAAGGGTGCGCCGCTCATCATTCCCGATGATCTTGCCGAACGCGCCGAACAGGCGCTGCGGCGCAGCCTGCTGGACCGGCTGGGCTTGGAAATGCGCTCGGGCAGGCTCATATTGGGGGCAGACCGGATCGCGGAACAGGCGCGCATGGGACGGGTGGCGTGGCTCGCGCATGCCAGTGATACGAGCGAAGATGGCGCACGCAAGATTGACCAGGCCTGGCGAGTAGGTCTGGACGCAGAAGGTTCGGGCAAGTGCGGAATTCGCTTGCCACTGGACCGGGCGG
Source organism: Caenibius sp. (assembly GCA_030830695.1). Classification (GTDB taxonomy): domain Bacteria; phylum Pseudomonadota; class Alphaproteobacteria; order Sphingomonadales; family Sphingomonadaceae; genus JACKKV01. Next base: position 969 of record JAURML010000118.1, read on the forward strand.
CTCTGTCTGTGGCATTGGGCCGCGACAATGTCGTCCATCTGGCGCTGGCCGATCGTGCATCGGCCGAACGGGTTTCGATCCCGCTCAGGCGTCTGCTGCACTTCACCGGAGCCGCAACTGCGGCTGCAGATGATCACAGCGACGGGGCGGCAATCGCCGCGCCGGGCGCTGCGACGACGAATTGAACGTACGAAGGGTAAGACGAGCTTTATGAGCGATACGGAAGACAAAACGACGCGCACCCGCAAGCCTTTGGGGCTCAAGCGGTCGGTCGAGGCTGGGGAAGTCAAGCAGACTTTCAGCCATGGCCGGACGAACAAGGTGGTCGTCGAGGTCAAGCGCCGCAAGATCGCCAAGCCCGGCTCCGCGCCGGTCGAGGCCGCGCCGCCACCACCACCGCCACCACCCGCACTAGCGCCGGTCGCGGCGAAGCCTGCGCCGCGCAAGGCGCCTGCCCCTTCGAACGAAACCCGCCAGGAAATCCAGACGCGCCTGCTGCGCGAGGCTGAAGAGGCTCGCCTTGCCGCCATGGAAGAGGCGAATCGCCGAGAAGAGGAAGAACGTCAGCGCGCTCAGGAAGAGGAAAAGCGCCGCGCGGAAGAAAACCGCAGGGCCGAGGCCGAACAGGTTGAGATCCCGGTCGAATCCGGTGTGGAGGCCGACGCCGGTCTGGCGCCCGATCAGGACGCTTCCGCCCCTGATGATGCGCCCGATGGTGCCGAAGCTGATGCCGCTTCACCTGCACCGCGCCGGTTCACCCCGGTTGCCCCGGTCAAGCGCGCCGAACCCAAGGACGCCAAGCCGGTGCGCGACGACAAGGAAGCGCGCCGACCCGACAAGAAGGCGCCGCGTGATGCACGCGGCGACAGCAACCGCAATGACCGCCGTCGCGGCGGCAAGCTGACGGTCAATCGCGCACTCAATGATGATGAAGGCGCTCGGGCACGCAGCCTCGCCGCGCTCAAGCGTGCGCGGGAAAAGGAACGCCGCGCCCAGTTCGCCGGGCAGCAGCAGCCGCGTGAAAAGCAGGTGCGCGACGTGGTCGTGCCCGAGGCGATCACCGTACAGGAACTGGCCAACCGCATGGCCGAGAAGGGCGCTGATCTGGTCAAGGCGCTGTTCAACATGGGGATGATGGTTACCGTCAACCAGACGATTGATGCCGACACCGCCGAATTGCTGGTCGAGGAATTCGGCCACCGGATCGAGCGGGTTTCGGAAAGCGACGTCGATATCGACACCAGCGTCGATCTCGATCCCGAGGAATCACTGCAAACCCGCCCGCCCGTGGTCACGATCATGGGGCATGTCGATCACGGCAAGACCAGCCTGCTTGACGCACTGCGCGGAACCGATGTGGTGAAGGGCGAAGCCGGCGGCATCACGCAGCATATCGGCGCTTACCAGATCACCACGAAGGACAAGCACAAGCTCACCTTCCTGGATACGCCGGGCCACGAAGCCTTTACCGAAATGCGCGCGCGCGGGGCCAACGTCACGGATATCGTGGTGCTGGTGATGGCTGCCGATGACGGCCTGATGCCGCAGACGATCGAGGCGATCAATCACACCAAGGCGGCCGGGGTGCCGATGATCGTGGCGATCAACAAATGCGACAAGCCTGAAGCCAAGCCGCAGAAGATCCGCGAACGTCTGCTCGAACATGAAATCGTGGTCGAAGCCATGTCCGGCGACGTCCAGGATGTGGAAGTTTCAGCCAAGGCGAAGACGGGCCTTGACGAGCTGATCGACAAGATCCTGTTGCAGGCCGATCTGCTGGAACTCAAGGCCAACCCCGATCGTGCCGCCGAAGCGACGGTGATCGAGGCGAAGCTGGACAAGGGCAAGGGACCGCTGGCCACCGTGCTGGTCAACCGGGGCACCTTGCGCACCGGCGATGTCTTCGTGGTCGGTACGCAGAGCGGGCGCGTGCGCGCGATGATTGACGACAAGGGCAAGCAGGTGAAGGAAGCCGGCCCGTCGACCCCGGTTGAAGTGCTGGGCCTGGGCGGCGTGCCCATGGCAGGCGATATGCTGACCGTGGTCGAAAACGAACAGCGCGCCCGCGAAGTCGCGCAATATCGCCAGGAAAAGGCAACCGAGATGCGCACGGCGACGGCCCCGGCCTCGCTCGATGCGATGTTCTCCAACCTCAAGAGCGACGTTATCGAGTTCCCGCTGCTGGTGAAGGCGGATGTGCAGGGTTCGGTTGAGGCGATCAATACCGCGCTGCACAATCTGTCCAATGACGAAATCAAGGTGCGTATCCTGCATTCGGGCGTCGGGGCGATCACGGAGAGCGACGTGACGCTGGCCAGCGCCTCGAACGCGCCGATCATCGGCTTCAACGTGCGGCCCAACGCCAAGGCGCGCGAACTGATCGAACGCAACAAGACGCGGATGATGTATTACGACGTCATCTATCACCTGACCGAGGAAATCGCGAAGGAGATGGCGGGCGAACTGGGGCCGGAAAAGATCGAGCATGTGGTCGGTCGCGCCGAGGTCAAGGAAATCTTCCCGGCGGGCAAGAAGGACAAGGCCGCCGGTCTGCTCGTCACCGAAGGTGCGATCCGCAAGGGGCTCTTCGCGCGTCTCACCCGCGACGATGTCATCGTGTCGAAAACCACCATCGCTTCACTGCGTCGCTTCAAGGACGATGTGGACGAAGTCCGCACGGGTCTCGAATGCGGTGTGGTGCTGCAGGATACGAACGACATCAAGCCGGGCGACAGCCTGGAGGTCTTCGAGGTGGAGGAACGCGAACGGGTCCTGTGATCCGTTCGTGCCTTTCCATGCGGAGGGGGTAGCCCATGGCCCGGCAGCAATTCGCGCCTGAACAGCATTCGGTCCGCCTGCTCAAGGTGGGGGAACGGGTGCGCCACATCCTCTCCGAACTGCTCACCCGGCAGGAAGTGCATGACGAAACGCTGACGGCGCATTCGGTCAGCGTCACCGAAGTCAGGATGACGCCTGATCTGAGGAATGCGACGGTCTATGTGAAGCCCCTGCTGGGCGAGGATGAAGACGCGGTGCTGAAGGCGCTGCGCCGCAACACCGCCTTCTTCCAGCGCGAAGTGGCAAAGCGCATGGGCCTGAAATTCGCCGCGAAGCTGCAGTTCCGGGCTGACGAAAGCTTTGACGAGGCGGACCGGATCGAACGGCTGCTGGCTGATCCCAAGGTGGTGCGCGATCTGGGAGGCGACGATTGATGCGCGCTGGCCTTTGCCGCCAGAGCTCCTATCTAGCCTGTCATGAATGAAACCCTCCTGACCGCCATTGCGCTGATCCCGGCGCTGGTCTTCGCCATCGTCTTTCACGAAGTCGCGCACGGCTATGTCGCGCGGCTGCTGGGTGACAGCACGGCGAGCGAGCAGGGGCGGCTGACGCTGAACCCGTTGCGCCATGTCGATCCCATCGGCACCGTGGTGCTCCCGGCGATCCTGGCGCTGATCAAGGCGCCGGTGTTCGGCTGGGCCAGGCCGGTGCCGGTCAACAAGTGGCGGCTGCGCAATCCGCGCTTCGGCATGATGGCGGTGGCAGCGGCGGGGCCGGGCAGCAATCTGGTGCTGGCTGCGGTTGGGGCCATCATGCTCGGCCTGCTGGCGCGTTACCTCGTTACGCCAACCGGGCAAGCGGTCGCGCTGGTCGCGCTTAGCCTCAACTATTTCATCATGGTGAATGTGTTTCTGGCCTTCTTCAACCTCCTGCCGGTGCCGCCGTTCGACGGGTCGCATATCATCGAGGGCATGTTGCCGCGCGGCGCGGCGCGCCAGTTCAATCGCCTGCGCCCGATTGGCCTGCCGCTGGTCTTCCTGCTGCTGCTGATTATTCCGTCGCTGTTTCCGCAGGCGAACATCATCGAACGGCTGGTGTTGCCGCCGGTCGAATGGATCAGCGGCCATTACATGGCGCTGGCCCGTCTCGTCGCGGACGCCTGATCGCCATGCCCCACGGTTGGATCATCCTCGACAAGCCGCTTGGGCTGGGTTCGACGCAGGCGGTGGCGGCGGTGAAGCGCAATCTGCGCGAAGCCGGATATGGCAAGGTCAAGGTCGGTCACGGCGGCACGCTGGACCCGCTGGCGAGCGGCGTCCTGCCGATCGCGCTGGGCGAGGCGACCAAGCTGGCCGGACGGATGCTGGACGCCAGCAAGGTCTATGAATTCACCATCGCCTTCGGAGCGGAGACCGATACGCTCGATCTGGAAGGCAAGGTGATCGAGACCAGCGATGTGCGGCCAACTTGGAACGAGATTGAGACGGTTCTACCCCGCTTCACTGGCCCAATTGAACAGGTGCCGCCGGCCTATTCCGCGCTGAAGGTGGATGGCCAGCGCGCCTATGATCTGGCGCGGGCCGGGGAAGCGGTGGAACTGAAGGCGCGCGCAGTGACGATTCACGCCCTGTCCGTTTGTGGCGGGCACACGCAAGGCACGATTGTGCAAGGGGTCTCGGCTGCGCCTGAGGCTAACGGACCATTGCAGGAAATCATGCTTACGGCGCATGTCTCCAAGGGCACTTATATCCGCAGCCTGGCGCGCGACATCGCACGCGCCCTTGGAACCTTGGGGCATGTGGCCTGTCTAAGGCGGATCAAGGCCGGTCCCTTCACGCTCGAACGGGCGATTTCACTGGACAAATTGAACGAAGTGGGTAAGGGCGCGGCGCTTGAAGACGTAATCCTGCCGCTGGAGGCAGGGCTGGACGACATCCCGGCCCTGGACCTCAATTCGGAAAGCGTGCGGGCGGTCCGTCAGGGCCGTGTCATCTCCGGATTGCCCCAGGATGACGGGCTGTATTGGGCAAGGGCGGGCAATGCCCCGGTCGCTCTGATGCAACTCGACGCCGGGACCGCGAAAGTGGTCAGGGGTTTCAACCTACCCGATGTCGCGGAGTGAATGAGAATGTCGGTAACCGCCGAAAAGAAGCAGGAAGTCATCAATGACAACGCCCGTCAGTCGGGCGATACCGGTTCGCCGGAAGTGCAGGTCGCGATCCTGACTGAACGGATCCGCAATCTGACCGAACACTTCAAGGACCACCACAAGGATAATCATTCGCGCCGTGGCCTGCTGATGATGGTCAACAAGCGCCGCAGCCTGCTCGCCTATCTCAAGAAAAAAGATGTTGAGCGGTACAACGCATTGATCCAGAAGCTGGGTCTGCGCAAATAAGAGTTTAGCGAAGGCGGCTCCCCAGTGGGCCGCCTTTTCGCTTTGGGCCGTGGCTGCAATCCGGCAGTCACCCCGGGGCAGGAAAAGGCCCCGCACCGGACCGGGACGGTATCCCCGGCAGCAAACCCCGCTTGCAATAGGGCCAGCGGGTCAAAGGAAAATATATGTTTGATGTGAAAACCGTATCCATGGAGTGGGGCGGAAAGACCCTCACTCTGGAAACAGGCCGCATTGCCCGTCAGGCTGACGGTGCTGTGCTGGCCACTTATGGCGAAACCGTGGTGCTGTGCGCCGTGACCGCCGCCAAATCTGTGAAGGAAGGCCAGGATTTCTTCCCGCTGACCGTTCACTACCAGGAAAAATTCTTCGCCGCCGGTCGTATCCCGGGTGGCTTCTTCAAGCGCGAACGCGGCGCGACGGAAAAGGAAACGCTGGTTTCCCGCCTGATCGACCGTCCGGTCCGCCCGCTGTTCCCCGAAGGTTTCTATAACGAAATCAACGTGATCGCGCAGGTTCTTTCGTTCGATGGCGAATGCGAACCCGATGTGCTGGCGATGATCGCCGCCTCGACCGCGCTGACCATTTCGGGCGTTCCCTTCATGGGGCCGATCGGCGCCTGCCGCGTCGGTTATGTCGATGGCGAATATACGCTCAACCCCAAGCAGGACGTCGCAATCGGCGAAGGGCTGCTGGACCTGATCGTCGCTGCCACCTGCAATGCGGTGATGATGGTCGAATCCGAGGCCAAGGAGCTTTCGGAAGAAGTGATGCTGGGCGCCGTGATGTTCGCGCATCAAGAATGCAAGAAAGTCTGCAACCTGATCATCGACCTGGCCGAAAAGGCCGCGAAGGAACCTTGGGAAATCGCGGTCAGCGACAACTCAGCGATCAAGGCCCAGCTCAAGGATCTGATCGGCGGGGATATTGCCGCTGCTTACAAGCTGACGGACAAGTCGGCTCGTTCCAATGCGCTTAATGCGGCGCGTGACAAGGCCAAGGAAGCCTTCGCCAGCGCAGACGCCCAGACCCAGATGGTCGCGATCAAGACCGTCAAGAAGGTCGAAGCGGATGTCGTGCGCGGCGCGATCCTCAAGGATGGCATCCGCATTGATGGCCGCAAGGTCAATCAGGTCCGCCCGATCGAAGCGATGGTCGGCTTCCTGCCGCGCACGCATGGTTCGGCGCTGTTCACGCGCGGGGAAACCCAGTCCATCTGCACCACCACGCTGGGCACCAAGGACAGCGAACAGATGATCGACGGGTTGGAAGGGCTCTCCTACTCGAACTTCATGCTGCATTATAACTTTCCGCCCTATTCGGTCGGCGAAGTGGGCCGCTTCGGTGCGCCCTCGCGCCGCGACACCGGCCACGGCAAGCTCGCCTGGCGGGCGCTGCAGGCTGTCCTGCCCTCGAAGGAGGATTTCCCCTATACGATCCGCGTGGTCTCGGACATCACCGAGTCCAACGGTTCATCGTCCATGGCCACCGTTTGCGGCGGTGCGCTGTCAATGATGGATGCGGGCGTGCCGATCACCCGGCCGGTTTCCGGCATTGCGATGGGCCTGATCCTCGAAGGGGACGAATTCACCGTGCTGTCCGACATCCTGGGTGACGAAGATCACCTGGGCGACATGGACTTCAAGGTGGCCGGCACCAGCGAAGGCATCACGACGATGCAGATGGACATCAAGGTGGCCGGGATCACCAAGGAAATCTTCTCCGCCGCGCTTGACCAGGCGAAGGAAGGCCGCGCTCATATCCTGGGCGAGATGACCAAGGCGCTGGGTTCGTCCCGCACCGAATTGTCCGCTCATGCCCCGCGTATCGAAACGATGCAGATCGACAAGTCGAAGATCCGCGACGTCATCGGCACCGGCGGCAAGGTGATCCGCGAAATCGTGGCGGAAACCGGCGCGAAGGTGGACATTGACGATGAAGGTCTGATCAAGATCTCGTCGAGCGACCTGTCGCAAATCGAAGCCGCGCGCGCCTGGATTCAGGGCATTGTGGAAGAGCCGGAAGTGGGCAAGATCTACAATGGCAAGGTCGTCAACATCGTTGATTTCGGCGCGTTCGTGAACTTCATGGGTGGCAAGGACGGGCTCGTCCATGTTTCCGAAATGAAGAATGAACGGGTTGAAAAGCCGACTGACGTCGTTTCCGAAGGCCAGGAAGTGAAGGTCAAGGTGCTGGAGGTCGACAATCGCGGCAAGGTGCGCCTGTCCATGCGCGTGGTCGATCAGGAAACCGGCGAGGAACTGGAAGATACCCGTCCCCCCCGCGAACCGCGTGAACCGCGCGGCGATCGGGGCGACCGGGGCGATCGTCGTCCGCGCCGTGATGGTGACCGGGGCGGGCGCGGCGGTGGCCGCGATCGCGGTCCCAGAGGCGAAGGACGCCGCGACCGCGACGACAATGGCGGGGGCAACCCCGATCATATGCCGGCCTTCCTGAAGTCCGACGACTGATCGCAACGGCCAGACAATGAGATGAGGGTCCGGGGAAACCCGGGCCCTTTTTCATGTGCCGAGGTGCTTGGAAAAGCCGAAGGAATGTAGGAATACTGTCTGGAGAGAGGAGTCGGTGATGGGCCAGTTCAAGATGTTCGGCGTAATTCCGCGTAAGCCGGGAATTTCCAAGCAGTATTTCCACGATCATTACCGCCATCCCCATGGCACGATGGGGCGGCGCATTTCCTACATGCGCGCCTACACGCAGAGCCATCAGTTCGACACCGATCTGCTTGGGCCGGATCAGCGCCGCTTTGAAGCCTGCGCCGAAGTGTGGATGGACAACGCCGATGCCGCGCTGAATTTCGGAACGGAGCCCAATTATGTCGAACATGTCCTGCCTGACGAGCCTTTGTTCGTCGATCTGGAAAAGCTCGAATGGTGCTTCGCCACTGAAGACATAATTCATGGCGGGGTCGACTGGACCGATCCCGATGCCGAATATGGCGACAAGCTTTTCCGGCTGGACGAGCGTCCGTTTAGTGTGAAACTGCTGCAGTTCATCATTCGTGACGGCACCGATCCCTGGGAGGGCGCCGATGACATCGACCTGGGCCGCTGGATCGGCGCGCTGCGCCATGTGCGCTGCCACCCCAGTCCGCAGGTCCACCCCGAAGGCGCCTTCTGCATCGGCGTGCGCGAGCTGTACTGGCCAACGCGGATGGCGATGGAGGAAGGCATCGCCGCAGACGTGGCAGCATGGGAGGCCTTGCTGAACCGGCCAGCCGAAGCGGTTCAGTTCTTCGCCACTGCCGAACGTTTCATGTAGCCAGTCTGGCGCGCGGTTTCAGCCCCTGGCCGGAACCGCGCCCAGATAATCCAGCTTGCCAAGCTTGACGCCCTTCATTCGCAGGATGTCGTACGCGGTTGTCGCGTGGAAATAGAAATTGGGCAGCGAGAAGCCGATCAGGAACTTCTCTGCGGTGAACGGCCATTCGAACCGGCCGGGCACGACAAAGCGCATGTCGGCGCCGATCATCGCTTCCATTTCGTCCGGCCGGGCAGCCTCGAGCACCGCGCGGGCGGTTGAAAGTTTGCCCCGCAGACCGGCGAAATCGCCCGGCAGTTCGGTGTTGTCAGGGGCGAATTCGCCCTTGCGCACACCGTCCAGCGCGCCCGCCGAATGCACGGCGCAGCTTTTCACCTGATAGGAAAAAGGCAGCATGTCGGGGTGGAGCCGTGCTTCGATCAGCTCGGCCGGGGTGCAGCCCGCATCAGCACAATGGGCCTCGGCCTTGTCGATCAGTCCGCTGACCGCGTCCATGATCTGCAGGCAGGGCGGAACGAAGGCGTCGTAAAGGCTAAGCGGCATGATGATCGGCTCCTCTCCGCCACGAATCTTGGCGCGCGCCAAACATAGCGCCTCGCCCGCGAAGCGCCATGGCCGCAACGGTGTCGATCAGCGGACGCGCGGGCCGCCGAAAGGCAGCGGCGGAGGTGGGCGGCGTGCACCGCGCGGCAGCTGCGCCTGATAGGCCCGGCCACAATGTTCGACGCAATAGGGGAAACCGGGGTTCACCTTTTCTCCGCAGAAATGGAAGTCAGGTTCGCCCGGATGGCCCATCGGCCAACGGCACACGCGATCATTAAGGTCGAGCAGGCTGGTCTTGTCCGCGATTTCCGGGCTGGGCTTGGCCGGAACCAGGCGGCGCGGCGGGGCAGGGGGGATCGGCGCCTGCTGGTCACCCGGTCCCTGGCGCAGGAATCCGCCAGGGCCGACCGAAACGATGCGGGGCGTGTCTGACGATGGATTGGGCAGCGGCTGGCTGGGAATCGCAGCAGATGCCGCAGCCGGACGCGGCGGCAGGGGAGGGGCCGCTTCGCGCGGCCGGGCCGGTTCGTGCTTTGCGAGCGGTTTTGCCGTCTTGCTGCGCGGTGCGGCAGGCTTCGCCTTCTTCGCGTCATTGGTCTTCACCGGCGAGGGGCGCGCCTTGAGGCCGAGCCGGTGCGCCTTGCCGATCACGGCATTGCGGCTGACTCCGCCCAGTTCGTCAGCGATCTGGCTTGCCGTCGCGCCGCTTTCCCACATCTTGGTCAGCGTTGCGATCCGCTCGTCAGTCCAGCTCATTCAGTGTTCCACTTCTCAAATACCGGATTCCGGCAAGGCTCTGCTTGCCAGACCCAAGCGCTGCCGATAGTCGCCACGGCATGGCCGATCAAGCACAACCGAACGACGCCAGCCCGGCAAGCCTCCCGGATCAGCACCCCGCCCGCACGGCGGTTTTTTCGCGTCAGGGAGAACCGGTGATCGCCGGGATCAACCGGATCGGCCTCTGGACTCTCTATATTAAGGAGGTTCGGCGTTTTCTCAAGGTCCACACCCAGACAATCTGGGCGCCAGCGGTCACCACCCTGCTGTTTCTGGTGATTTTCACCGTGGCGCTGGGGCGGGGGGACCGGATGGTGCTGGGCGTGCCCTTCGCCGCGTTCGTGGCGCCCGGCCTGATCATGATGGGCATGATGCAGAACGCCTTCGCCAATTCCAGCTTCTCGCTGCTGGCGGGCAAGATGCAGGGCACCATCATCGATTATCTCATGCCCCCGCTCAGCGACGGCGAACTGATGGCCGGGATCGTGGGGGCGGCGATCACTCGCGCGGCGATGGTAGGGCTGGCGGTAGCGGCCGCGATGCTGGCCTGGCCGGAGATCACGCTGCAGGCGGCGCATCCCTGGGCGATCGTATGGTTCGGCCTGATGGGGTCGCTGATGCTGGCGCTGGGCGGGTTGCTGACCTCGCTCTGGGCGGAAAAATTCGATCACAACGCGGCGATCACCAATTTCGTGGTGGCTCCGCTCTCGTTGCTGTCGGGCACCTTCTACACCATTCACAATCTGGCCCCGGCATTTCAGCTGATCAGCCGCGCGAACCCCTTCTTCTATGTGATTTCTGGCTTTCGTTACGGCTTTCTGGGGCAAAGCGATATTGCCGAAGGGCACGGCGCGGTGTGGTGGGCGGCGCTGGGACTTGGCCTGTTCAACCTGGTGCTGGGCGGGGTGACTTATGCGCTGCTGCGCAGCGGCTGGAAAATCCGCAGCTGACGGCGGGATCAGTGAGTCAGACTGCGCCGCAGGCGATAGCGGCCTTCGGCAAAATCTTCGAACAGCTGATCGACCGAAGGGTGATCTACCGGCCCGCCTTCGCTGTCGCCCAGCAGGTTCTGCTGGCTGACATAAGCGACATAGGACGAATCCTCATTCTCGGCGAGGAGGTGATAGAACGGCTGGTCCCGCCGGGGGCGGGATTCCGCCGGGATCGACTGATACCATTCCTCGCTATTGGCGAAGACCGGGTCGATATCGAACACCACGCCACGAAAATCGAACAGGCGGTGGCGCACGACATCGCCAATGGCGAAGCGCGCCCGGGTCTGCACGGGGGCGTCAATCATGCGACCGGCCTGGGGGGAGAAGAAGCTTGCCCGTTCCATTCTGGGGATGAATATAGTTTATTGCAGCTGCGAAACAAGCATTGCGGCAATTCTCTCCCCATATTGCGTGAAAGGAGGGCTTGGCAAGCGCAGCGCCATCGGCTAACCGCGCCGCTCCAACGCGACTGCGCGCCCCTGCCGGGTGCTGCTGCACCCCTGCGGAGAGGTGGCAGAGAGGTCGAATGCGCCGCACTCGAAATGCGGTTTACGGGCAA
>JAURML010000119.1 GCA_030830695.1 Caenibius sp.
CGCGATCGACAAGCTGATTGCGGCGATCAATGCGTTCGAGCTGGAAGGCATCAAGACAACGATGCCGCTGGCTGCCTTTATCGTCGATCACCCCGATTTCAGAAATAACCAGATCACGACCCGCTGGCTCGAAGACAAGGGCCTGCGGGATTATGACAAGAAGATGGGAAGCTGAGCCAATGGCCCATATCGAATTTCTCGACGAAACCATGCGTGACGGGCAGCAGAGCCTGTGGGGCCTGCGGATGCAGGCCGGCATGGCGCTGCCTGTATCGCCACTGATTGACAAGACCGGCTTCAAGATCATCGACTTGACCGGCGGCGGCATGATGGACGTGCTGATCCGCTATTGCCAGGAAGACTACTGGTCGGGGCTGGACCTGCTGGTCGCCTCCATGCCCAACACGCCGCTGCGTGCTGGCCTGCGTGCCAACGCCAATGTCACCTTCGGCATCACGCCGCCTGCGATGATGGACCTGTGGGTGCGACGTTTGTGCGCGCATGGTGTTCGCTCGTTCTGGTTTTATGACGTGTTGCTGGGCACTGAAAACATGCTGCGCCTGGCCAAGGAGGCCAAGCAGGCAAACGGCGCGCAGGTCGCCGCCGCTATCATGTTCGCGCTCTCGCCTGTGCATACAGATGAATTCTTTATCCAGAAGGCAGCCGTTCTGGCGGCTGACCCCAATGTCGATTCCATCCTGCTGTACGATACTGCCGGTGTGCTGGAGCGTGAACGGCTGTCCACGCTGGTCCCCGCGCTGGTCAAGGTAGCAGGCGGCAAGCCGATCGAAATGCATTCCAACAACCTGCTCGGCATGTCGGCCAAGGCCTATCTCGACGCAATTGATTTCGGCGTTTCGGTGATTCATACCGCCAGCCGTCCGATGGCAAACGGACCTTCGGTTCCTTCGACCGAGATCATGGCGAAGAATGTGTTGCTCAAGGGCCATACGCACAGCCTGGATGAATCACTGTTTGCACCAGTGGCAGATCATTTCGAGAAAGTCGGCAAGGCGGCAGGGTTCCTGGTCAACCAGTATGCCGAATACGACGTGTTTTCGATCGAACACCAGATTCCTGGCGGCATGATGGGCACGTTCAAGGCCCAGCTGGCCAATCACAACATGATGGACAAGCTCGATGAGGTGCTTGACGAAGTGGCCGCCGTGCGCCGCGATATGGGTTATCCGGGCATGGCAACGCCGTTCAGCCAGTTGGTCGGCATTCAGGCAGTGCTCAACGTCGTGACCGGGAAGCGTTATGGCACTGTGCCAGACGAAGTGATCCAGTATGCCGCTGAATATTACGGCAAGCCGGTCGCTCCGGTGGATCCCGAGGTCATGGACAAGATCATGGCATCGCCGCGCGCCAAGGAGGTGCTGGCCAATCCGCCAGAAGAACCGACGCTGGATGACATCAAGAAGCAGTACGGCACGGAGGACGAGGATGAACTAATCTATCGTGCGTTCCTGCCCGACGCCGATGTCGCCAAGATGCGCGCCGCAGGTCCGATCAAGACCAGCTATCCGCTGCTTTCCACGCCCGAACTCGAACAGGCTCGCAAGCTGATGAAGATCACCAACATGCCGGTGATCGAAGTGAAATCCTCCACACTCAATATGAGCCTTAGACGCAGCACCTGATGACCCGCGAAGCCGTCATCATTTCCACCGCGCGCACTGCGATCGGCAAGGCCTTTCGCGGGGCGTTCAACGACACCCAGGCCCAGAAGCTGGGCGGTCACGCAATCGGGGCGGCGCTGGAGCGTTCCGGGCTTGATAGAGGCGAGATTGGCGAGGTCGTGCTGGGCGCGGCGATGCAGGTTGGCAGCACGGGCGGGAACATCGCCCGACAGTCATTGCTGCATGCGGGGCTGCCCGAAACCGTGCCTGGTATGGCTGTTGACCGCGCCTGTTCTTCAGGTGTGATGGCGATTGGCGTGGCTGCCAATTTCATCATTAATGAAGGGCTGGACGCGGCGATCGGCGGTGGTCTGGATTCGGTTTCGCTGGTACGCAACTACTATGCTTCCGCGCCGCGCACTCGGGACCCTGAGCTGGCAGAGCGCATGCCCGCCGCCTATATGGCGATGCTGGAGACGGCTGAGATCGTGGCCGAGAAATACGGTGTCTCGCGCGAGGCGCAGGATGAATTTTCCCTGCGTTCGCAGCAGCGGACCGCCGCGGCGCAGACAGCGGGAATTTTCGCTGGCGAGATCGCGCCGCTTGAAACGGTCATGCAGTTCAAGGACAAGGACAGCGGCGAGGTTTCAAGCCGCAGCACTCGTCTGGTCAATGATGAAGGTAATCGTCCCGAAACCACGCTGGAAGGTCTGGCCGCGCTGAAACCGGTGTTCGCTGACGGACAGCGCGTCAAGCAGGGGTGCTTCGTGACGGCGGGCAATTCTTCGCAGCTCTCCGATGGCGCGTCTGCCATGGTATTGATGGAAGCAAAGGAAGCCGAACGGCGCGGCATGGAACCGCTCGGTGCCTGGCGCGGCATGGCGGTGGCTGGCTGCGACCCGGCGGTAATGGGGATCGGGCCGGTTTTCGCCGTGCCCAGACTGCTTCAGCGCTTCGGCCTGAAGGTCGACGATATCGACTTGTGGGAACTGAACGAGGCATTTGCGAGTCAGGCCGTTTATTGCCGTGACCGGCTGGGCATTCCAGATGAACGGCTGAACGTGAATGGCGGCGCAATCGCCATCGGGCACCCTTATGGCATGTCGGGTGCGCGCATGGCCGGGCATATCCTGCTCGAAGGACGCAGGCGCAAGGCCAGATATGGCGTCGTCACCATGTGCATCGCGGGCGGCATGGGAGCCGCCGCTCTCTTCGAAATCTTCTGATTGCGATTGTCAGCTGAGTGAGGCTGGTATCAGCCCCACTCCAGCACTGCGCGGCCGGTCACCCTGCCTTCCTTGAGATCGATCATCGCCTGATTGGCCTGATCGGCGGGGCAACGTTGCAGCGGGGTTGGGGCCAGCTTGCCTGAATTAGCGAGCTCCAGCACATCATGCAGATCCTGGGGCGTTCCGGTAAGATTGCCGTAAATCGTCCAGCCCATGAAGATCATAGTGGCGAGCGAGATGGCCAATTCGCCCCCGGCAACCCCTACCAGCACCAGCTTGCCGCCCTTGTCGAGACAATCGAGCGCGGCGCGGGCGGTGTGATCATTATTGACCATGTCGAGCGCGGCCGGAACCTTGCCCACCGCCTCCGCCACCATTTCAGCCAGATTGCCGCTGGAACTGTCAATGACAGTGGTGGCACCTTTTTCCTTCGCCACCGCCAGCTTGGCCGGGTCGATATCGACTGACACGATGTTGTGGTGACCCATGGCCTTCAGCATCTCGACCGCCATCAGGCCCAGGCCGCCCGCACCGATCAGCAGGATCGGGGCATCGGGATCAAGCGGCATCACCTTCTTGAGCGAAGAATAGATGGTCAGGCCTGAACAGGCGTAGGTTGCCGCCAGCGCGGGATCAACCTTGCCCGGATCCGCCAGATAGCGCGCGTGCGGCACTACCACATGGCTGCCGAAACCGCCGTTGCGCACCACACCGATGCCCTTGGGTGTGCGGCACCAGTTATCCAGACCGTTATTGCAGTAATAGCAGTCACCGCAGCCGAGCCAGGGATAGACGACGCGCATGTCGCCGATTTCGACGCCAACCGCATCCGGACCCTTGGCAACCACGCGCCCGGCGATCTCGTGGCCCGGCGCGCGTGGCAGTTCGACCCCGCGATCGGCCAGCTTCATCACCTTCCCGCCGCCCATGTTGTATTCGCCCTTCCAGAAATGCAGGTCGGAATGGCACACTCCGCAATAGGCGGTTTCGACTACCACTTCGCTGCCCGTCGGCTGCGGCGTTTCCAGCTCGAACTTTTCAAGCGGTGCTTTCGCTTGGGTTATCATCCAGGCTTTCATCGGGCTTCTCCATTGTCGTCACGGGCAAAGGTGCGCGCCATCGCGGCCCTCGCAGATTGTTCATAAGCGCGCCCGGCTTCGCAGGGGACCAGCGAAAAGCCGTGATAGGCGCCCGGCCAGGAGTGCAGTTCCAGCGCGATTCCGGCATCGATCAGCTTGCGCGCAAGATCCAGATTTTCACCCGCAAACAGATCGATCGAACCGGTGGCTAGGTAAATTGGCGGCAGGCCGGAGACATCGTCCACCCGGCCCGGCACGGCAAGCGGTGGCGGGTTGGCGCGGTCAACCCCGGCAAGATATGAATCCCAGCCATAGACATTGTTGTCATGCGTCCAGACGTACACGCCATTATGTGGGTGTTTTTCGGTGCGGTCATCCAGCATCGGGAACAGCAGCACGGCCAGACAAGGCGCGATCTCGCCCTCTTCGCGCAGCTTCAGGGCGGCGGCGTAGGCTAGCCCGCCGCCCGCGCTGACCCCGCGAATGGCCGCCCGTGTGCTGTCAATGCCCTGCCTGTGGAGCCAGCGCCATGCGTCCAGCACATCGTCCAGTGGAGCAGGAAAGGGATGTTCGGGCGCCAGTCGGTAATCCGGCACCAGCACCACGCATTGCAGATCCAGTGCTTCCCTGCGTGCGATTTCATGATCGCGGTCAGCGGTCCCCGCTACATAGCCACCGCCATGGACATGCAGCAGCGCGGGCAGGGAGGTGTCTGCCGACCGGCTTGGCCGCAGCAGTAATGCGCGTTGCTGTGTGCCATCGGCGCGCGGGATGAAGACTTCCTCGGTCATCACTTCGCCATCATCACCCAGCGGCGCGGGTTCACCTGCCAGCAGACTACGCACCTCACCCAGCCGGACATCAAGGCGGGAGAGGTCCGGCAGCAATTCGACGAATGCGCGCAGATCCGGTGCGACCCTTGCGAGGCGCCCGTCAGCCATCGGCAAGCTCCCGCTCTCTCCCGTCCTGCAGCGCCTTGCCGCCGACCAGGAACCCTTCATAACCGTTTTGCGCAACTTCGCGGCAACGCGCCTGATAGGTGTTGACCCCACCGACATAGGGCATGAACTTCTGCGGCTTGCCTTCCACATTGGCGCCGCGATACCAGCTTGCAGCCTTGTTCAACAGCGTATGGCGAGCCACTTCGTCAACATGGTCCATCCATGCCGCCTGCGCCGCTGGATCAGCTTCGAAGGTGGGCCAGTCCCGTTCCCGGAGGAAGGTCAGGCAGTCGGCAATCCAGTCCATGTCATGTTCAACGGACAGCACCATATTGCTGAATACTGACGGGCTGCCGGGGCCGGTCACCACGAACATGTTGGGGAATCCGGCAATGCCAAGGCCCATGTAGGTTTCCGGGCCCTTGCCCCATTCGGCACGCAGCGATTTGCCTGCGGTGGTGGAGATATCGATGGCCAGCAGTGCGCCGGTCATCGCGTCATATCCCGTGGCCAGGATCAGTACGTCGACCGGATAGAATCCATCATCCGTGCGGATGCCATCCTTCTCGATCTGCTGCAGCTTTTCGCTGCGCAGATCAATCAGCGAGACATTGTCCCGGTTATAGGTTTCGTAATAATCGGTTCCCACACAGACCCGCTTGGTGCCCACGGGATATTCATAAGGCATCAGCTTTTTCGCGATCTCCGGATCATTTACGGCGTCTGCAATCTTGCCGCGCAGGAAATCGGCCACCAGCCGGTTCGTTTCCTCATTCACCAGCAGGTCGTTGAAGCCGTAGAGCACATTCGGCCCGCCCTTGACCCAGCGCCTTTCAAGATCGGCGATCCGGTCTTCCGGGCGCACGGCGGCAGCGGGAAGCATGCCATATTCATGCAGAACCCCGGCGCGAGTATTGCGTGCCATGGTCCGCAGATCACGATAGTTCTGGCGCCAGTATTCGATCCGCGCGTCATTCCACGGCTGATTGCGCGCGGGCACGCAGAACGCCGGTGTACGCTGCACCACTGTCAGATGCCTGGCTTCCTGCGCCAGCAGGGGGATCATCTGCACGCCCGTCGAACCGGTGCCGATTACCGCGACGTTCTTGTCGGAAAGATCCAGCTTCTCATCCGGCCATTGCACCGAATGCACCAGCTGGCCTTTGAAGTTCTCGATCCCCTTGATCTTCGGCTTGTTGGGAATGGAAAGGCAACCCGTCGCCATCACGATATAACGGGCACGGAAGCTGTCCCCCGCTTCGCTGGTCAGGGTCCAGACCTGCGCCACATCATCGTAAAGCGCGTTGGCGATGCGCGTGTTGAACCGGATATGCGGGCGCAGGCCCAGCCGGTCAGCCGCGAATTTGATATAGGCCTGAATTTCGGACTGCGGGGCATAGCGTTCGCTCCACCGCCATTCCTGCTGCAACGTGTCCGAAAAGGCATAGGAATATTCCAGGCTGTCGACATCGCAGCGCAGGCCCGGATATCGGTTCCAGTACCAGCAGCCGCCGACATCATCGCCCGCTTCCACTGCGATGACGCGAAAGCCTGCCTCGCGCATCCTGTGTAACCCGTAGACCCCGGCAAACCCGGTGCCGATGATGATCGCGTCACAAAGCTCGCCAGCATCCTCAGTCATGAGCAACACCTTATCCCAGGTTGAGCCAGACAGTCTTGGCGGCTAGGAATTCGTCCAGCGCATAGGGCCCGCCCTTCACGCCGTAACCGCTCTGCTTGGACCCCACGAAGGTGACCGCCGGGTCCGTGACGCCGTAGCAATTCGCCCAGACCATGCCGGTGCGGATAGCGTGCGCTACGCGGTGGACTCGACCGACATCGCGGCTCCATACCCCGCCGCCAAGTCCATATACGGTGTCATTGGCAAGGGCGATCGCCTCTTCCTCCGTGTCGAAGGGAATGGCCGCCAGCACCGGCCCGAAGATTTCCTCGCGCGCGATGCGCATGTCATTCGTGACATCGGCATAGACGGTAGGAGGAACGAAGAAGCCGCCATCAACGTCAAGCGGTTCGCCGCCCGACACAAGCCGGGCGCCATCCTGGCGAGCAATTTCGAAATAGCCCTTCACGCGGTCAAGTTGCGCCTGCGAAGCGAGCGGGCCAAGCTGGCTCGCTTCATCCAGCGCCGGGCCGACTTTCAGCTTGCGTCCGACTTCGGCCACCCGCTCGACGAAGTCATTATAGATGCTGTGCTGCACGAACAGGCGTGTACCCGCAAAGCAGACCTGGCCGGTATTGGTGAAACAAGCCATGGCGGCCCCGGTAGCCGCGGCATCGAGATCGGCATCGGCAAAGACGATATCGGGCGATTTGCCGCCCAGCTCCACCGCCACGCGTTTCATGTTGGACGCGGAGGCCTCGATGATCTTGCGACCGGTCAGCGTCGATCCCGTGAAGTTGATCTTGTTCACGTCCATATGACTTGCCAGCGCCGCCCCTGCGGTGGGGCCAGGGCCGGGAACCACATTGATGACGCCGGCCGGAACGCCCGCGTCATGCAGGATCTCGGCCATCATCAGCGTGGAAAGTGGCGCTTCTTCCGCAGGTTTCAGCACCAGCGTACACCCGCTCGCCAGGGTGGGGCAGATGCTCCACAACTGGGTGATCATCGGCCCGTTCCACGGAATGATCGCGCCCACCACACCCACTGGCGCCTTGTGCGAATAGGCCATGAAATTTCCGGGGACGGAATTGTTGAAAATGTCCCCCTTGGTGTTCATCGCCTGCGCTGCGTAATAGCGGAAGGTCTGCTGAATCCAGCGACGAAACAAGCCGGTGCGGGCCAGCGGTGCCCCCATGTCGATCGATTCCAGCCGGGCGAGTTCCTCGAACCGGGCATCGATCGCCTCAGCCACCTTCAGCATCAGCGCCTGCCGGTCAAACGCGCTCCAGTTCGACCATTCGCCTTCGAAGGCGGCACGGGCGGCGGCGACCGCACGGTCAATATCCTCCGCTCCGCCGCGCGCCACCTTGATAGCTGATGCACCGCGCGAAGGATCGACACAGTCGAAGGTTTCGCCGGAGACGGCATCTATCCATTCACCGCCGATGAAGAGCTTTTTGACCTCGCCCGCCAGGAAGGGATGCTTGTAATCGAAGTGTGCGTTCATGATTTGCCTTTCTGTCGTTCGCCCTCAGGCGAGTCCTTTGCCGCTCAGCCGGTCAAGCGGCCAGTTTTCTTGGGCGAGGCCATAGCCTTCGCGACCCTGATGGAACCAACGAACTGTGGTGTTGATGGCCATGATGTTGCTGTAGCAGGCCCAAGGCGTCTGGTTTACCGTGGTGCCGATAAAGCTGTATTCGCGGCCCTGCGCGTCGCTCACCACCGCTTCATAGCCCATGGGGAACGACCCCTGCCGGCTGGTGGCGCGAATCCGCCCCCCAGTCAGGCCGCGCACCTCGCCATCGACGAGCACATAGCCATGCGCGAGACCGAACTGGTCCCAGCCGCTCTTGAACTGGTCCAGTGTCCAGATCGTCGAAAAGGCGCAGTCCGTGCCAAAGTTGCCATTGATCCAGCCCATCGGGTTCATGCCGCGTTCGTTGCGCGGCCCCCAGCTGTGATCCATCGTCGTCACGCAATCGACAACATAATCCTTGCCGCGAATGCGCACGTTGCCGGTTACATGGGCAGTCATGTCGAAGTGGTTGGCATAGGCTGAACCGAAGCCGCTCTTGTTCGGGTCGGTCGAGGCCAGCGGGTCCATCGCCGGATCGTGGATGTCGAACGGTTCCATCACCCCGGCGACCTTTAGCTTGAAGAAGGTGTCATCGGTGCCCTGATAATCGATCATGTAGTCCCGCGGTTCGTTGGCGGTCTTCAGGCTGAGGCCGTTGAGAAGCGTGAAATCCTCCAGCTTCTCCGGCATGGGCAGGTGTTGCTGGAAATCGAAATAGCGCGTCTCCAGCGTGATGCGCCCGATCCGATCCATTACCTCGATGTCACAGACCATGGCGCCGGCGGCGGGACGGGCAATCGTATAGATCCATCCGGTCAGGTTTGCTTCCGGCACGACGAATGAAAAGAAATTCGTTTCCGCCCAGTCATACTGGACATCGACTGGCGTGTGATAGGCCACATCTTCGGCTCGGATCATCTGAGTCTCTCTTTCATTTCGACTAGTCAAGGCGCTGGCTTTGGGCCGCGTCCACGGCGCGCGGTGAGTTCCACCGCGTCACCGCCGCGGCTACTTTTAGGCCTTGGTCTTGTAGTGCGCCAAAATATCGGGTGAGAGTTTGTCGCTGCCTTTTTCCTTGGCATAGGCTTCCAGTTTGGCCCTTACGGCATCGTCCAGTTCGCCGCGGAATTTTGCGTGATTGTCGCGCAGGAATTCTTCCGAACGGTGACGCAGGTCATTCAGCCGATTGAGCTTGGGAATCGCAAAGCGGGCGATCAGTTCATAGGAACGCCGCGTTTCCGCCCAGTCGGCCCAGTGATTGTCCAGATTGAGGAAGCAGCCGAACCCGCCCGACTGTTCGGACAGGCGTTCCATCTGCGCCACGAAATCGTCGGGCGTACCAATCACGCCAAACCCGGTGTCGATGATGAAGTCGATCGGGTCCACGCCCGGAGGCGGTGCCAATGGCAGCGCAGCGACGGTGGCCATGTAATTGATCCACCGCTCCAGCCCGTAACGCACATTCTCGCGCGCCTTTTCCCGCGTTTCGGCGATATGGACCGGTCCGACCAGACGCCAGCCGTTGCGATCCATGGTGTTGCCATATTGGGCCGCAGTTTCTTCCGCGATTTCCCAATTCTTGGCCAGGGCATTGAAGCCGCCAGCCGAAGTGGCGCCGATTGACAGCATCGACAGGCCATGCTTGCCCGCAGCCAGCGCGCCGGTGGGCGATACCTGGCTGGCGGCGGCGATTTCCACGCCATGGTCATTATAGGCATCGAGCTGGAGCTGGGCTTCCTGCAGGTTGAACCAGCTGGATTTCTGGGTCACGACCTCGCCGTTCAGCAGGCGCACGATGGGGTCGATCGCCTCTTCCATCCGGTCGCGCGATTCCGCCACCGGCACGCCGATCATATAAGCATCGGACGGCAGCGAGCCGGGCCCCATGCCAAGGATGGTGCGGCCCCTGGTGATGTGATCGAGTTGGCGAATGCGATCGGCCACCATGAAAGGATTGTGATAGGGCAGCGACACTACCCCCATGCCCAGCTTGATCCGGCTGGTGCGTTGGGACACGGCGGCGGCGAAGAGTTCGGGGCTGCCGTTGATTTCCCAGCCGCTGGAATGATGTTCGCCGATCCAGGCTTCATCAAAACCCAGCTTCTCCATCAGCACAACACGGTCCATATCCTCTTCCATCGCGAGGCTGGGGTGCTCGTCCGAGGGGAAGTGAGGGGCGATAAACGCGCCGAAGCGCATCCGTTTGAGGGTCATGTGCATTCCTTTCGCAATCCAATCCCAAAAGCCGAATCAATTTCGTATTATGCGGCTTTCATGGCGGCATACCTTGATCCGGGTCAATCCTTTCGTGCTGGCACACTGGTTGCGGTTCAGCGCCCGGCGGCCCTTGCGATCTGCGTGGCGTCAAGTCCCGTCAGTTCGCTCAGGATATCTTCCGTCGATTGCCCCAGCATTTCGCTCGGCTCCGGATCGCGCAGCGGCGCGCCGCCCAGCCTGAATGGGGTTTGCTGCACCGTGATGCGACCATATTGGGGGTGATCGACCTTTATCAACGATCCGCGGGCCAGCATGTTTTCATCCACCATGACCTGATCCAGCGTCCGAACCGGGGCGCATGCGATCCGCGCGCTCATGAGCAGGTCGAATACTTCGTCAGTCTGCAGGGTCGCGGTCCAGGCGCTGACCAGCGCGTCCACTTCGTCCATCCGGGCGACGCGCTCCTTCAGTGTATAGTAGCGCTCATCATGCGCCAGTTCCGGCTTGCCCATCAATTCGGCCAGCCGGTGCCAGTGTTCGTCCCGCGCGCAGATCAGCGCGATGTGCCCGTCGGCGGTCGGATAGACATTGTATGGACACTCGGCGAGGCCGCCGTGGCGGTTGGCGGTTCGGGCAAATTCGGCATCGCTGCCTTTTGACCAGGCAAGGCCGAAGTTGGAACTGAGCGAGGCATAGATCGAATCCTGCATCGTCACTTCCACACGCCGGGCAACCCCGGTGCGCTCGCGTTCGAACAACGCGGTCGCGATCGCGCCGTAGAGATGAATTCCAGCAAAGAAATCCGCGATGGCAGGCCCGCATTTCACTGGTTCGCGATCGGGAAAGCCGGTGACATACATCGCGCCGGACATGGCCTGCATGGTGAGATCCATCGCCGGATAGGCCTTGTAAGGCCCGTCCCGACCATAGCCGGAACTGGCGGCATAGATGAGGCGCGGGTTGCGTTGCTGCAACACATCAGCGCCCAGCCCGAGCCGGTCCATGACCCCGGGCGAAAAATTCTCGACCAACACATCGGCCTTGTCCGCCAGTTCCATGAGCGCCTGCTTGCCCTCCTCGCTCTTGAGGTCGAGCGTGATCGCCCGTTTGGCACCGTTCAGCATGGCGAACGGCAGGCCTGCGCCGCCCACTACCGCGCGCTTGCGTAGCGGTTCGCCCGCCGGGGGTTCAACCTTGATCACTTCTGCGCCTTCCAGCGCCATCAGATAGGTCGCGTATGGGCCGTTGTAGATCTGGCTGAGGTCAATAATCCTGAGACCGGAAAAGGGCATGTTGGCAGGGTGATTCATGAGCTTCCGGCAATCCTCGTCATAATTTAGTGCATACCATAAATTCATGCTGCAAAAGCGCAATCCCCGTTCGTAAGCGAAACGAAGGTTTGCGGAATCAAAGAGCAGCCAGGTCGCCTTTTGCGGCGCTGGCGCTCAGGGCAAACTTCTGGATCTTCCCAGACAGGGTCAGTGGCAACTCTGCCATCGAATACCAGAACTTGGGGGTCTTGTGGCGGGCAAGCCGCGCTTGGCAAAAGGAAGCCAGTTCGCCCGGATCCGGTTGTGTGCCGATGGCAGGAACGAAGGCGCAGGCGACCTGTTCGCCCCAGTAATCGTCCGCCACGCCAAAGACCGCGACGGATGCAATTGCGGGATGCGTTATCAAGACCTCCTCGATCTCGCGCGGATAGATATTCTCCCCACCCCGGATGATCATGTCCTTGAGGCGGCCGGTGACGCGGCAATAACCGCGATTGTCCATTGCGCACAGATCGCCG
>JAURML010000120.1 GCA_030830695.1 Caenibius sp.
AGCGCCGTATCAGGGCATGAGGCGGTGCGCGGTCGCAGCCTGGGCAATCCGGAGGTTGTGCGCGGCGCGAGAAAGGGCGGGGCCAGCCGATTCTTTTCGACCCCCCTCCTGCCGGCCATGCTGACACTGATGGAGGAAGCAGCGCCATGAGTGAGGCGATCGACGAGATCCGCGCCATCCTGCGTGATTTCTGCCAGTCACCCTGGCGGGATCTGTTCGTCAGGACCGGAGACTGGCAGCTTTTTCTTGTCAGACCGGGCGGTGGCCTGAATCCGATTCAGGCCCACGTTCGTGATGACCATACGGGCGCGCAGTTAGCGATGGCTGTCAACGACTCGGTCGTGACTGCGCCGCACCTTGGCCTTTTCATTCCGGACTGTCAGGCCGACGTTAAGGTTAAGGAAGGAGCAATCATAGGGAGTATCAGGGCGCTTGACCGTGACACCCCTGTCTTTGCTGCAGTCGAGGGAGCGGTTGACTGGCTCGCCGGTGACAATGAATTTGTCGAATTTGGTGCGGCCCTCGCGGAAATCGGGGCGTTGTCAAACTGACTGAGCTTGTCAAATTAACTCCCTTTGCCGCGCGAAGCCCGGAATCGGAAATTTCATGCGCCAGCAGCGGACGCAGCCAACCACTCTTCCATGGCGGAAGTTCGGAAGCGTTGCATGGTCTTTCGTGAGATGAGATGACGTTCAATATTGAAGTTGTTGTAGACCGCTGAGTGGGTGGAAACAAAGCACTGGGCCTGACCCTGGGACTTGAAGCGCTGCATTTCTCGCTCCCTTCGTCGGAGCGGAAGACGGGAGTTCTCGACCCGGTGGTTGTCTCGCAATCGACTAGTTTTATGATGGTCGACACAGCCGCGAACCTTCATCGCCGCCAGAAAAGATTTCAATCGGTCGGTAACGATGGCTTCGGAAAGGCGGGCCTGATCAGGCGGCGACCATACTGAGTGGAGGGCGATTTGCGGCAAATGAGCTGGAGGCGGCTGTCGCGCTCAATCATGGCATGGGCGCGGCGCACGGCACCGATGAGGAAGGGATCGCGCTTGCGCGACGGAGTGACACCGGTCTGGATTTCTGTCCTGCCGCGCAGGTTGCAGATGCGGATCGGGGAGGTCACGCGACGACAGTTGTTGTCGCTGTGATCTGTTTCGATGACCTTGCCATCGGTGAGGCGCGCCTGGATCCCAGTGCTAGCTGACTTTGGAAGGGTCAGGTGAAGGGAATGGGTGTCATGCCGGTTCCACTAGGCGGCAAAATGCCGCAAGTGGAGAGAGTTTAGTATTAGGCAGGCAGCAACCATAGGTGAGGGCTGGGCGATGAAGACTTTGGTGATGGGTGGCAATCGCTATATCGGCTTGCAGTTGGTCCGCTTGCTGGTCGAACAGGGCCATGAGGTGACCGTGCTGAACAGCCACGATGCGCCCCTGCCGCCCGATGTCCGCCGCCTGCATGGGGATCGCCATCAGTCAGGCGCGTTGCAGGCGGTGCTGGGCCCGCTGCGCGATGAATTTGACGCAGTGTTCGATAATACGGCTTACACGCCCGAGCATCTGGCACCGATGATCGAGTTGTTTCGCGGGCGGGTGCAGCACTTCATCTTCACCAGTTCGATCGCAGTCTATGAAATGGCGAAGGCGCAGCCTGTTCTGGAAGGTAGTGCGGTGGGGCGCGATCCAGCCACGGCGCTGTATGGCGCTTATGCTGTGGGCAAGGTGCGTTGTGAAGAACGGCTGGCGCAGGAATTTGCAGAGCATGGATTCCCGTTCACTGCTCTGCGCATCACGCATACCTGCGGACCGATGAGCCCGGCCGTCACGCGCGAGCCCGGCACATTCAAGCGACTGGAAGAAGGACGCCCGCTGGTGATTGCGGGCAAGACCGAAGCGATGGTGCATTTCATTCATACTCGCGATGCGGCGGCTGGCCTGGCCGCGGTGCTGGGCAGGGACGGGGCGAGGGGCCAAATTTACAACATCGCGGGCAAGCAGTTTTCCAGCATCGAAAACTATATGCGGCTGATGGCGCAGGTTGTCGGGGTGCAGCCCGAGATAGTGCGCATGCCCGATGACATGCCCGCCGAATTTCGATCGCCGATTGTCCATTGGCTGGAAGCGACCCGCGGCAGCATGGTCTTTTCAATCGACAAGGCCCGCGCGCAGCTTGGCTGGGAACCGCAATTCACACTCGAACAGGGGCTGGCCGATTCCTATGCCTGGTTCTGCGGCGGCGGACGTGAGTCCTATACGTATGATTTTTCGCAGGATGATCGCGTGCTTGCCGAAATTGTGCGGCGCGGGGGCGGCAAGGGCGATGGCCCGGCCCGCGCGGTGGATCGTGAACAGTTTGGCCTGAAAAACATGTAAGGGCAGATCGGACGGGCGCGGCAAGCAACTGCGGCGCGATGGGACAGGAGCAGGGAATGAAGGCAGCAGTCTCGCGCGCAGGTGCGATCGGTATCGAAGATGTGCCGGAACCGACACCGCTGGCCGGGCAGGTGGTTACAAAGCCGCTGGCATGCGGCATTTGCGGCAGCGATCTTCATGCGCGCGATCATGCGCCGCATCTGTGCGATCTGCTGCACCGGGCGGGCTTCAGGGGGTTCATGGACCCGGATCGCCCGGTGATCATGGGGCATGAATTCTGCTGTGAGGTGCTGGAGGCGCAGGGGCCGCTGAAAACCGGTGACCGGGTTGTTTCGATGCCATTCCTGACCGGCCCTGAAGGTGCCGTCCTGCTGGGCTATTCAAACAATTTTCCCGGTGCCTTTGCCGAACGGATGGTGCTGGACGCGGCAGCCTGCATCCGCGTGCCGGGCGATGTGCCGACGGACGTTGCCGCGCTGACCGAACCGCTGGCGGTGGCCGTGCATGCGGTGGCCGAAGCGCAGGCGGACCAGGATTGCGCCTTTGCCGTGGTGGGCTGCGGCCCGGTGGGGCTGTTCGTGATTGCGCGGCTGCGGGCGCTGGGGCTGGGACCGATCCTGGCGATCGAACCCAACCCCGCACGGCGCGCCATGGCCGAACAGATGGGTGCGGATCGGGTTTTGGCCCCTGGCGGCGACGGCGATGCCTGGTGGGAGTGCAACGATCTGCCGCTTGGCATTTCCGATGCGATGGCGATCGACCCGGCTACGCGCCGCCGCTCGCGTGCGGTGATTTTCGAATGCGTGGGCAAGCCGGGAATGCTGATGCAGGCGGCGCAGTCTGCCCCTGTCGGCGCGACGATCGTGGTGGTTGGCGTGTGCATGGACCACGACGCGATAGAGCCCGCCTTCCTGATCCAGAAAAGCCTGAACCTGAAATTCGTGTTCGCTTACAATTCGGCGGAATTTACCGATGCCTTCCGGATGATCCTCGACAATCCGGACAGGCTCAGTCCGCTGATCACCGGGCAGACCGGGTTTTCAGGCGTCAATGCTGCGTTCGATGCGCTGGGCGGGGCAGGGGGAATCAAGATCATGGTCCGGCCCGACCTTTAGAAATTGGCGCTTCCCACCCGGCGTGCTTCAACGCTTTGCCGCAAGGCGTCCCAGATTGCGTCCGTCAGAGCGCGGGGGGCTTCGCCGTCCGTCTGTTCGGCCAGGGTATGAACCCGGATCAGCGCCTCTCGAAGCCGGTCATTCTCCCTCTCCAGGCTGGAAATGCGCAGATCTTCGTCATCGCCGGACGCGCTCTGCGCGGCCTGCGCATCGCCAAGCTCCTCTGCCGCACGCAACACAAGCGCGCGAAAGGCCCGGTTCTCCGCCACCAGATTGGCGGCCTCGCTGTCCCAGCGTTCGGCAATCATGTCCAGCAGCTGCGCACCCATGGCGGCATCATTGGCGCGAAAGCCGGTAAGCTCGGCCATGATGTCCGTCCGCAGGCGATTGGCAAGTTCGGTGGCGACCATGGGGACGGTGGGTTTCATAAACGATCCATCAGTTCGAGGACGGCCTTGTCCTGCGCGTTGTGCAGCCACCAGGACGCATAGGCGTGAATGATCTCGCGTCCGGCGTTCGATTCCCAGACATGGGCGCAGGCGTTCCAGATCGCCTGCCCCTTGATGCAGGTGAACAGTTCCCACCAGGCCAGCGCGCGGGCATCAGCTGTCAGCCCGCTTGCCGCTTCCCATATCCGGATGGCATCCTCCCTGGGAGCTAGGCCGGAACGCATGTTGTTTTTGCCGAAGGAAAAGACGCGCGCCATGCTCCACGCCAGATCTTCCAGAGGATCGCCGCAATGGGCCATTTCCCAATCGAGCACGGCCCGCACATTGCCCGCATCATCATAAAGGAAATTTCCGGCCCTGAAATCGCCATGCACCAATGCCAGTTTTTCGGCTACCGGCTGCCAGCGTTCGAGCTGGCGGATGGCGGCGCGGATTATCGGTTCAGGGCCGACATCGCTGCGGTCCAGCGAGGCGACCCAGTACTCCAGTTCCTGGCGTGCGGTGTTTTCGCGCGTGGCCGGTCGGGTAAACGACAGGTCCAGCTGCTCCACCGGGACAGCGGCAAGCGTGCCCATTGCCGACCACATGCCCTGAGCCAGCCGTGGCAGGCGGCCCGCCCATTCGGGCTGTTGCACCTGATATTCGCTATTGTGGTAGCCGCGAATATCCTCCGCCAGCGAGATCGCGCCACCCAGCTCGTCGGGGTTTTCTTCAAGCAGGATCATGCGCGGGACGGGAACGCCATGCCCATGGATTGCGCGATAGGCTTCGTATTCGTGGCGGCGGTCACTATCGACATTCGAGGCCGGGGGATCGCGCCGCAGGATGACCTCTAATTCCTCGCGCGGGTGCCCATCTGTCTCATAGCCAAGGTCAAAGCGGAAGGTTTCGCGCGATGCGCCCATGGGCAGGCGATGGAACCCTTCGATGCGGATGTCGCGCCATTCCGGAAAACGCCGGCCCAGATATGCGCCAAGCGCATCGGCGGTAAGCTCTCTCATCCATCCAGTCCCTACAATTTCGTCAGACGAATATAGACGAGGCGATCAAGTTTGGGCAACAAGGCAAATCACAGGCAGGATCAGTCGCACCCTAGCCACTTCGTCACCACGGGAAAGGACCGGCAATGCTGATCAAATATGACGATTACCCCCTTCATCAGACCGCAGAACCGCTGTCCTTCATCTCCACCAGCGAACGCAATTTCTATGCCCGCTACTGGTACAATGGCTATGATTTCGATGGCGATTTCTACATCGGCATTGCCTTTGCCGCCTATCCGCATCGAGAGGTCATGGACGGCGCTGTGTCGATCGTGCGCAAGGACGGCAGCCAGTTCAGCTTCCATGCCTCGCGTCGGTTGACGGGTGACCGTACAGAGCTTTATGCCGGGCCGATGCGCCATGAAATCGTCGAACCGATGCGGAGGATGCGGATCGTGGTGGAAGAAAACGACACTGGCTTTTCGTGCGACCTGACATTCCATGCCAATACGGTGGTGCATGAAGAGCCTGCCGATCACGTGCGCCAGGGCGTGCGCACGGTCGCCCAGATGAAGCGGTTCAGCCAGTTCGGGCGCTGGGAAGGGCACGTCACTGTAAACGGCGAACGCCAGGAAGTGAGCGCGGCCTCCACCTATGGCACAAGAGACCGGTCATGGGGCTGGCGCTGGACGGGCGAACCCGACACCGGCGTCGCGCGTGACCAGCCGGAACAGTTCTTCTGGCTGTGGGCCCCAATTCATTGGGAAGATCGCTGCACCCACTGGGGCCAGAACGAATATGCCGATGGTGCGCGCTGGAAACAGTTTGCCCAGGTCTTTCCCACCCATCCGGTGCACGCCGGTTTCGACACGCTGCGGCAAGAGGAAGTGCGCGAAATTATCTGCGGCCCGCACCGCCTGTCGTTCATTCCGGGCACACGTCTGCTCGGCACATCGGAAATCGACATGATTCATCCCGATGGGCGCACCGAAACCTTCACGCTGGAACCGCTGCTGCGTTACCACATGCTGGGTACGGGCTATAATCATCCCGAGTGGGGCCATGGTTTTTACAAGGGCGAAGAAGCCTATGCGCTGGAGCACTGGAATGTGGACGATCTGGACGTCAACGCGCCGCGCTATCTCCATATTCAGCACGTCGTGCGCGCGACCTGCGGCGACAAGGTCGGCGTGGGCGCACTCGAACAATATATTACCGGCCCGCATGACCGCTATGGCCTTACCGGTTTTCTTGACCCTTATCAGGGTTGATACAGTGGTTCTGTCAGGCGTTTTCAGGTTACACCGATTGGACGCGCAAACCCTGAAATTGGAAATCTCATGCCGTAGCGGCGCACGCAGCGAACCATTCGGCCATCGCGGCGGCCCGATACTTTCGACTTGTCGTTTTGGAGATGAGATGCCGCTCGATGTTGAAGGTATTAAAGATCGCTGAGGGGGTTGAGACGAAGCGTTGAGCTTGGCCCTGGGACTTGACGCGCTGCATTTTTCGTTCCCTTCGTCGGACC
>JAURML010000013.1 GCA_030830695.1 Caenibius sp.
GACTCCGTCAGTTTCGGCCGCGCATTCGCCGGGCAATGCAGGTGTTGAATCGTTGGAGACAACAGTTGGGACGCCGTTGCAAATTACACGATATTGCGGAAGACCGCTGTTTGGATCACGAGAGGGAATAAAGTCGCCATCAGGGCCTGTATCGGTCAGGCTTGGCTTTTTCACGCCCCAGACGGCCCCCGCATCAAGGAAGAGGGATGGACGCAAACCTAGCTCACGCGCACCGCTGCCTAAAGGAATTTCCAGCTCAGCTCGACCCTGATAGTAATACCGTCCACCCAGTGAATCGTCAGTCGAGTTTCTCCGCGTTGTCGAAGGCGTGTCCAGCGTGCCATCACCATCTGTGTCTACATAATAATAACGCAGCACTCGCGGGCCGATGCCTCGAATGTCGAAGCCACGCAGCTGCGGCTCGCCCAAGAAGAAGCGATCGGTCAGACGGACTTTGTCAACGCCCGCACCCCGATCCTTGAACCCCTTGATCATCCCGCCTTCGGCCGAGACCGAAAAGATAAAATCACCAAGTACTTTCCAGTGCTTTGAGCCATTCGCGCGCAAACGCGCATAGCTGACGTCTCCGGGGGGGGCAGCCAGATCAAAATTTATGCTGGCAGACTGGCCGCGCGTCGGCCGGATACGGCTGTCACGATCGTCATAAATAAGCGATAAACCAAAGATCGAACTTAGATCCTTGCCCAGGGCATCGCAAAGGTAACGGCCTGCAAGAAGAGGATCGCACTCTCTAACGCCCGGCGTCAAACGCTCCGTGAAGAACTGGTCCTTGTCGAGCGTTACATCGTCATAGTTGAGCGTATAGCGCCCTACCGCGGTAATATATTCAGTCATTGGCACGCCGGCACGCAGCGATATGCCAGTAGTCGCCCGCTCATATGTCGTGTTACGGTTGCTTCGGAAGTAATTGAAGCTGTTGAGATCGCGCCGGTAGATATCGATGCCGGCGGAGATGTTGCGGTCGAATACATAGGGTTCGGTAAAGCTCAGCTGGACCGAACGGGTGTAGCGCGAATAGCTGACGCTGGCCCCCACCGTCTGGCCGCGGCCGCGGAAGTTGTTCTGCCGGACGGAGCCTTGCAGGATGAAGCTTTCAAGGCTGGAAAAACCTGCCGAAAGCTGCAGTTCGCCGGTCGGCTTTTCTTCCACATTGGCCTGCAGCACGATCCGGTCAGGTGCGCTGCCCTGTTCCTGCTGGACTTCGAATTTTTCCTGGAAATAGCCGAGCGACTTGATCCGGTTTTCGGAACGCTTGACCTGCTGCGAATTGAACGCATCACCTTCGCCGATACGGAATTCGCGGCGGATGACCTTGTCCTGGGTCAGCGTGTTTCCGTTCACGTCGATCTGTTCGACATAGACGCGCGGTGCCTCGGCGACCTGGAAGGTCACCGACATGGTCAGATCATCCTTGTTGCGGCGAAATTGCGGGCGAACATCGCCAAAGGCATAACCCAGTGCGCCGGCGGCCTCGCTCAGCCCCTCAACCGTGTCTTCCACTTCCTTGGCGTTGTACCACTGGCCCTTTTCCATGGGCAGCTTTTCAGTCAGCCGCTGCCCGTCAAAATCGCGCAGCTGGCTTTCCACCACCACATCGCCGAATTTGTAGCGTTCACCTTCTTCCACCACATAGGTGATGATGAAATCTTCCTTGTCCGGCGTCAGTTCCGCGACTGCCGACACCACGCGGAAATCGGCATAACCTTCCGTCAGGTAGAACTGGCGCAGCTTCTGCTGGTCATAGGCCATGCGGTCCGGGTCATAACCGGTGCTGGAACTGAACATGCGGAAGAAGCGCGCCTGCTTGGTGATCATCTCGTCCCGCAGGTCGCCATCGGAGAATTTCTCGTTCCCGATGATGTTGATCTGACGCACCTTGGATTTGCCGCCTTCGCTGATCTCGAAAACGATATCGACGCGATTCTGCTCAAGCTCGACCATCTTGGGTTCGACCTTGGCGGCATAGCGGCCCTTGCGCTTGTACAGCTCGATGATGCGGGCGACATCGGCGCGCACCTTGGACCGGGTGAAAATCTGGCGCGCCGCCAGCTTGATCTCCGGCAGTATCTTGTCATCCTTGATCCGCTTGTTGCCTTCAAGGATGATCCGGTTGATGACCGGGTTTTCCCTCACATCGATCACCACAGCGCCATCATTTTCGCGAACGGAGACATCCGCGAACAATTCGGTGGCGTAAAGATCCTTCAGTGCCTGGTCACCGCGCGCCTGCGTATATTCCTGCCCTTCGCGCAACTGGATGTAGCTGAGGATCGTTTCTGGTTCGAGCCGCTGGTTGCCCACCACGGTGATCGTGCGGATTGTCGGAACCGCGGGTTCGGGCGCCGCCTCGGCCGCGCCGCCTGCTTCGGGGGCAGGCGTTTCCTGCGCGGATGCAAGGGCGGGAATACCCGCCAGCATCGTCCCGCCCAGCAGTGCGGCAGCAAGACGCGAAGCGCCGAATTTCTTGCCCATGCGGCTCATATCCCGTTCAATCCCAGACTCGGCTTCATTCAACACAGCGCAGGCCACGCATCCAGACTGCAGGGGCAGACGACGCACCTTGGCACACGACCGCAGCCCTGTGCCCGATGAATTGCCACCAATCAAGCCGTAGAGGATACCGAATGCCTGCTC
The DNA here is from genome assembly GCA_030830695.1 of Caenibius sp. Lineage (GTDB taxonomy): Bacteria > Pseudomonadota > Alphaproteobacteria > Sphingomonadales > Sphingomonadaceae > JACKKV01. The sequence goes on from JAURML010000013.1 coordinate 2,656, forward strand.
TTGCGCTCCTTTCCCCGCTTAACCGCCAAATGTCGACAGCGACGCGAGGTCATTGATCGTAACGAACAGCATCAGCGCCAACACCAGGGCCATACCGGTTCGAAATGCCCATTCCTGACTGCGCGGACTGGCTGGCCTGCGGCGGACTGCTTCTGCCGCATAGAATGCCAGGTGCCCGCCGTCGAGGCCAGGGATTGGCAGCAGGTTAATGAATGCCAAATTAATCGAGACCAGCGCCACGAAGGATGCAAAGGCCTGCCAGCCCAGCGAAAGCTGTTCGCCCGAAAATTTGGCGATCTTCACCGGTCCGCCCAGTTCGGTGACGGAGCGCCGCCCGGTAATGATCTGGCCGATGCCCTTGACCATCATCACCGTGATGCCCGCCGTCTGCTGGACGCCAAGGCTGACCGCCTCGACCGGACCGACCGCAACCAGTTCGCCGCTGGTCGAAAACATGCCCAGCTTGCCGATACGGAATTCATTGCCGAAGCGATCGCGCTGAGAGATCGAGGGAATGGTCAGATCGAGCGTGAATTTGCGCCCGTCGCGCTCAACCCCAAGGGCCAGCGTGTCACCCGGCGCGGCAATCGTCCGCTCGCTTAGTTGCTGGAACTGCGTAACCGGCACCCCATCCATGCTCACGATCCGGTCTCCGGGGCGGATGCCGGCCCGATCCGCGGCCGAAGCTGCTTCCACACCGCCCACCACCGGGGGCACCACCAGCTTGCCATAGGCCAGGTTGAAGGCGGCAAGGATCGCGATGGCGACCAGGAAATTCATCACCGGCCCGGCCAGCACGATCAGCGCGCGCTGCCACAGCGGCTGGGCCTGGAAGGTTGCCTTGCGTTCCTCATCCGGCAGGGCCAGCCATTCGGGGCTTGGCTGGCTCGCCGGGTTCATGTCGCCCGCGAACTGCACATAGCCACCCAGCGGCAAGGCGGAGAGGCGCCAGCGCGTGCCGTGGCGATCCGTGCGGCCGAAAATTTCGCGTCCGAACCCGACCGAGAACACTTCTGACTTCACCCCGCATAGCCGCGCGACCAGATAATGGCCGAATTCATGCAGCGTCACCAGCGGGCCCAGCACCAGCAGGAAACCGATAACCCACATCCAGACTGGCGGCGAATCAAGCATATCAGAGCTTCTCCAGCAATTCTTCGGCGCGCGCGCGCGCCTCGCGATCCACCATCAGCACCTCTTCCAGCGCAGCGGGCGGTGGCGGCAAGGGATTGGCGAGGGAACGCTCCACCTGTGCGGCGATATGGGTAAAGCCGATCCGGCCCGCAAGAAAGGCCGCAACCGCAATTTCATTGGCCGCATTCAGCACGGCTGGCGCAGACCCGCCAGACTGCGCCGCCTCGCGCGCCAGGCGCGTCGCGGGAAAACGCAGCTCGTCGGGCGCCTCAAATCTCAACGTGCCGATGGCGGCCAGATCCAGCGGCGCGCAGGGCGTGTCCATGCGCTGCGGCCAGGCGAGGACCGAGGCGATCGGCACGCGCATGTCCGACGGGCCAAGCTGGGCCAGCGTGGACCCGTCGCGATATTCGACCATCGAATGGACCACGCTTTGCGGGTGAACCAGAATTCGCAACCGTTCCAGCCCGACCGGAAAAAGATGAAAAGCCTCAATCAGTTCGAGGCCTTTGTTCATCATGGTTGCCGAATCGACGCTGATCTTGGCGCCCATGTCCCAATTGGGATGTTTCACCGCCTGCGCGGGCGTGGCAGCCGCGATCTGTTCCATCGGCCATTCACGGAACGGCCCGCCACTGGCCGTCAGGGTGATGCAGCGCACCTCCGCTGAATCGTTCCCGGCCAGGCACTGGAAGATGGCGTTATGCTCTGAATCAACCGGCAGCAGGGTCGCGCCATGCTTCGTCACCGCCGCCGTCATGACTTCGCCGGCGGAAACCAGCGCTTCCTTGTTGGCCAGCGCAATTGTGCCGCCCTGTTTGATCGCCGCCATCGTCGGGGCCAGCCCCGCGCAGCCGACAATGGCGGCAAGAGTCACGTCAGCCGGGCGCGCCGCCGCCTCGACCAGCGCCTGCGCCCCGCCCGCTGCCTCGGTTTCGCTGCCCGCCAGCGCCTCGCGTAGCGCGGGCAGTGCGGCTTCATCCGCCACCACCGCCACTTCCGCCCCGAACTCCCGCGCCAGCCGGGCCAGCTCAGCGGCATTGCCATTGGCGGTAAGCGCCACGACGCGCCACTGCCCCCGGTTGCGGCGGATCAGGTCAAGCGTGGAGGCACCGATCGAACCGGTCGCGCCGAGGATGGAGAGGGTGCGGGTCATAATGGAGTCGGCAGGAGCGAACCGCCGGAACCGATTGTTACACCAAGTATGACCACCAGTACCATGCCCATCGTAAAACAGACTGCAAGCAACCCGTCCACGCGATCAAACAGCCCGCCGTGGCCGGGAAGCAGCGTGCCGGAATCCTTGACGCCAGCCCGCCGTTTCATCCAGCTTTCGAAAAAATCACCCGCTTGCGCTGAAACCGCCAGTGCTGTTCCCAGCATCAGCGCCATTGCCCAATCTCCGAACGAATGGAAAACGACGAAGTATGTATCATGCGATCCACTCACCAGTGCGGTCAGAAAGCGCGCAACCTGTGGGCTTGCCGCCATCCCACCAACCACGATGATCGCAACAGTTGCGCCGATCACGCCTCCACCCAGCCCCGCCCATGTCTTCGACGGGCTGATCGCGGGGGCGATCTTCGGACCGCCGATGGCCCGACCTGCAAAGTAAGCCCCGATATCTGTGCAGATCACACCCGCCACGATGAGGAGCAAGACGAACGTACCGGGCAATGTGCCGCGAAGGTGCATCAGCACCAGCATCGCAAAGCCAATATAGACCGCACCGCCCAGCATCCAGCGGAGGCGCGAGGCAGTTCCATTGGCGAACCCGCGGACGAGCGCGTTCCATTCGCGATAGACGCCGACCGATACGACCACGACGAACGCTGCCCACCACCAGCCGCCCAGCCACAGCGCCGTCCCTGCCACCGCCAGCATGACGACGGCTGACAGCGTTCGCACGCCGAGGTCGGATTTCTTCGCAGGTTCACCGCCCGCCATAGCGCCGCTCCCGCCCGCCAAATTCGTCCAGCGCAGCCAGAAGGTGATCCAGGGTGAAATCGGGCCACAGCACGTCAGTGAAATACATCTCCGCGTAAGCCGCCTGCCACAGCAGGAAATTGGACAGGCGCACTTCGCCAGAGGTGCGGATCAGCAGGTCGAGCGGGGGCAGGTCCGCCGTGTCCAGCTCTGCCTCTATCGTCTCGGGCGTGAGCGCTCCCTTGCCCGCCGCACGACTGGCGGCGCGCGCGATTTCCTGCTGCGACCCGTAATTGAGCGCCACCGCCACGGTCATGCTGCCACCAGCGGTGCGTTCCAGCGCATCTTCCAGCATGGTGACGATATCGGGCGCCAGCCCCTGCCAGTCGCCGATGATCTTCAGCCGCACGCCATGTTCAATGAAGTCGGGCAGGTCGGATTTGATGAACTTGCGCATCAGGTTCATCAAATCGCCCACCTCATCTTCCGGGCGTTTCCAGTTTTCTGAGGAAAAGGCATAGAGCGTGAGGCATTCCAGCCCCAGCCGACGGCACCCGCGCACCAGCACGCGCACCGTCTCCACCCCGCGCTGGTGGCCCACCTCGCGCGGCAGGTGGCGTCGTTTTGCCCACCGGCCATTGCCATCCATGATGATCGCAACATGGCGCGCGCCGCGCGCGGCGGCGGTCACTGGCTGAGGATTTCCTTTTCCTTGTGCGCGGCGGCTTCATCCGCCTGCTTCACATATTCATCAGTCAGCTTCTGGACGTCCTCTTCCCTGCGCTTGCGGTCGTCCTCGCTGATTTCCTTCTTCTTTTCGTCTTCCTTCAACGCTTCCATCCCGTCACGCCGGACGTTGCGGATGGCGATCTTCGCTTTTTCCGAATACTGGCCCGCCAGCTTGGCCAGTTCCTTGCGCCGTTCCTCGGTCAGATCGGGGATCGGCAGGCGGATGGTCTGCCCGTCAATCATCGGATTGAGCCCTAGCCCGGCCTTGGCGATACCCTTTTCAACCGCAGTCAGGTTCGACTTGTCCCACACCTGCACGCTGAGCATACGCGGTTCGGGCGCGTTGACGGTGGCCACCTGGTTGAGAGGCATCATCGCGCCATAGACTTCGACCACGACGGGATCGAGCAGGGTCACATTGGCGCGCCCGGTGCGCAGCCCGCCCAGATCGCTTTTAAGCGATTCCACCGCCCCGGCCATGCGCCGTTCGATATCGGCCTTGTCGTATTTTGCCATTGTCAGGCTTCCTTCCTCACGATTGTCTGCACGCCCTCGCCCGCCAGCACGCGCGCCAGATTGCCCTTCTCGCGGATCGAAAACACCACGATGGGAATCTCGTTATCGCGGCACAGCGCCACCGCTGATGCGTCCATCACTTTCAGATTATCTGCCAATACCCTGTCGTAAGATACTGAATCAAAGCGTTTGGCCTGCGTATTCATTTTGGGATCGCTGTCATAGACCCCATCCACGCTGGTGCCCTTGAACAGCGCATCGCATTTCATTTCCGCCGCGCGCAGCGCCGCCCCGCTGTCCGTGGTGAAATAGGGGCTGCCGACACCGGCGGCGAAAATCACCACGCGGCCTTTTTCCAGATGGCGTTCGGCGCGGCGCCGGATCACCGGCTCACACACCGCATCCATCTGGATCGCGGATTGCACGCGCGTATCAACGCCCAGCTGTTCCAGCGCATTCTGCATGGCCAGCGCGTTCATCACCGTGGCCAGCATGCCCATGTAATCGGCCTGTGCGCGGTCCATCCCCCTGGCCGCGCCCGCCATGCCACGGAAAATATTGCCTCCGCCAATCACCAGGCAGATTTCCAGCCCCGCTTCCTTGGCTAGTTTCACTTCTTTCGCCAGTTCGGCCACGAATTCGGGATCGATCCCGAACTGCTGGTTTCCCATCAGGACCTCGCCCGACAGCTTGAGCAGGATACGCTTGTAACGGGAAGCTGGCATTGCGAGCGACATCCTTTGAACAGTGCGAGGGCGGGACGCCTTTATAATCCGCCCGCGCCGCCTGCCAAGGGGCAGGTCGCGCACCAGCGGTGGATATGAAAATCCCCGCGCAGCCACGAAGCCGCGCGGGGACAGGATTTGCGTGATCGAAGGGATCAGCCGGCGACAGCCGCGGCCACTTCCGCCGCGAAGTCACTTTCTTCCTTTTCGATGCCTTCGCCCAGCTGGAAGCGGACATAGTCCTTCAGCACGATCTTGGCGCCGGCTTCCTTGCCCGCCTGATCGACGACCTGCTGGATCGGGGTTTTGTTGTCCATCACGAAGACCTGGCTGAGCAGCGCATTTTCCTTGGCGAATTTGGCAATCGCGCCTTCCACCATCTTTTCCTGCACATTTTCGGGCTTGCCGCTTTCAGCAGCCTTTTCGCGGGCGATCGCGCGTTCGCGCTCGATCACTTCGGGATCGAGCCCGTCCGCGTCCAGCGCCTGGGGGAAGGCGGCGGCGATATGCATCGCCAACTGCTTGCCCAGCGCCTCAAGCGCGTCAGCCGGGGCCTCGCTCTCCAGTGCAACCAGCACGCCGATCTTGCCGAGGTTTTCAGCGGCGGCATTGTGCATATAGGGCACGATCACGCCCTGGCTGACCGCAACGGTCTTCATCCGGCGGACCTGCTGGTTTTCACCGATCGTCGCAACATTGTTGGTCAGCTTGTCGCCCACGGTCCCGCCATCGGGATAGGCAGCGCTCTTGAGCGCTTCGACGTCGTCAGCCGACTGGCCGAGTGCGACCTGAGTGGTCTTGCGGACGAAATCCTGGAACTGGTCGTTCTTGGCAACGAAATCGGTTTCGGAATTGACCTCAACCGCAACGCCCCTTGTGCCTTCGACAGCAACGCCAACCAAACCTTCTGCGGCCGTGCGGCTCGATTTCTTCTGCGCGGCGGCCAGGCCCTTGGCGCGCAGCGCGTCAACCGCGGCTTCGAGATCGCCATTGGTTTCGTCGAGCGCTTTCTTGCAATCCATCATGCCCGCGCCAGTGCGTTCACGCAGGTTCTTCACATCAGCGGCGGTATAAGCAGCCATGGTGTATGTCCTCTTGTAAGATTTCGGCGGCGCCGGCCCCGAAAAACCGGGCCCGGCGCGCTGTGGCCGAAGAATGTTACAGCCCTTGTAATGCAGGGCCGGTCAGTGCCGCCGCTCAGGCGGTTTCGGAAGGAGCCTCGGCAGCCGGCGCTTCAACCGCCATCACTTCTTCCACCGGCTGGTCGAATTCGCCGATATCGGCGCCGGAATCGACCACGCCCGCATTACGGCCCGAATTGGCGGCAGCGGCAATCGCTTCACAATAGAGGCGGATAGCGCGGCTGGCGTCATCATTGGCCGGAACCGGGAATGCGATGCCGCTGGGATCGACATTGGTGTCGAGGATGGCAACCACCGGTATGCCCAGCACATTGGCTTCCTTGATCGCCAGTTCTTCCTTGTTGGCGTCAATCACGAACATCACGTCCGGGATGCCGCCCATGTCGCGGATCCCGCCAAGCGAAAGCTCCAGCTTGTCGCGTTCGCGCGTGAGCTGCAGGACTTCCTTCTTGGTCAGGCCCGCGGTTTCGCCGGACAGCTGTTCTTCAAGCGACTTGAGCCGCTTGATCGACTGCGAAATCGTCTTCCAGTTGGTGAGCATGCCGCCCAGCCAGCGGTGATTGACGAAATGCTGGCCGCACGAGCGCGCGGCCTGCGCAATCGGGTCCTGCGCCTGGCGCTTGGTTCCCACGAACAGCACCTTGCCGCCCGCACGGGCCGTGGCGCCCACGAAATCCAGTGCACGCGCCATCAGCGGCACGGTCTGCGACAGATCAATGATGTGAATGCTGTTGCGCGAACCGAAGATGTACGGCTTCATGCGCGGGTTCCAGCGGTGAGTCTGGTGCCCGAAATGCGCGCCGGCTTCGATCAATTGCTGCATGGTAACGGTCGGTGCCGTCATAATTCAATTCCCTTCCGGTTATGCCTCTGGAAAGCTGGAACCGTGCGGCCGGGGTCGAAACCCCTCATCCCGCTGCGGCACCGGTATGTGCGCTTTCCATGTGAATTTGCCCGAAACCGGACATGCAGGGTTGCATATCAGGCCCGCAAGCGCGCGGCCCTTAGCGCCAATAGTGCCTCGAATCCAGCCCAAACTGCGTGCGCTCATGGACCGAGTGCAATATGCCGCTTGACACCTGGAACATACAGGAAACATAAGTGCGGCTGAAACGAATGGGGAACAAATATCTGATTCGGATGTTTTCCACAAGTCTTCCACAGGCTGTCCACAGGAGTGACAGCGCGGAAAATGCATGATGAAGGGAGCCAGACATGCTTGCCACAATCGCCACGATCTTCCTGTGGGTAGCTGCAGCCACGGCCATCGCCAGCCTCACCCGTTCGCTCGTCGATGCATGGCGGGCGCATGCACGCCTCCTGCGGGAACTGGAACGGTTCGACGCAGCTGCGGCCAGGCGGGAAATGCCCCTGCCGCGGCTGCGCGCGGTCACAAGGGTACGGAATCCAGGTCCAGCGGCTTCACCTTGCGCACTGCGCGCTGCCGCTTGATCCGGGCATAGGCCATGATCCCATAGGGAATGAGCAGGAGATAGATCACGCAGATGCCGACCAGCGTCCACCACGGCTCGGTCAGCAGGGCTGCCGAAACCAGACCGGACAGCGCCAGCATCTCCAGCCGGACATTGCGGCGTGGCCTGAGCGACGTCCAGCTCAGCGTCGCCATGTTGGAAATCATCATGAAGGCGATCACCGCCACCCAGCCAGCGACCAGGATGGGTTCGCGAAACAGGTCCTGCCCGCTGGCGATCCAGAGATAGAGCGGCAGCATCGCCAGCCCTGCCCCGGCCGGCGCCGGAACCCCTGTCAGGAAACTGGCCGATTTGTGCGGCTGATCGTGAATGTCGATGCGCGCATTGAATCTGGCCAGGCGCAGCACGCAGCAGATGGCGAAGGCCAGCGCCGCAAGCCAGCCAAAGCGCGGCAGATCACCCAGCGACCAGAGGAACAGGATCAGCGCGGGAGCAACCCCGAAGGAGAGCGAATCCGCCAGACTGTCCAGCTCCGCCCCGAAGCGCGATTCGGCCTTGAGCAGGCGCGCAATGCGCCCGTCGATGCCGTCCAGCAGCCCCGCAAAGATGACCGCCAGCACGGCCTTTTCCCAATCGTCGACGATGGCGAAGCGAATGCCCGTCAACCCCGAACAGAGCGCGGCGACAGTGATCGCGTTGGGCAGGAGCGCCCGGATCGTGAGGCCGCGCGGCAAATGCGGCGGCGCGCCGGTCTCCGGCGCCTCATCCGTCACAGCGGCAGGCCTTCAAGCTGCTGCTGCTGGCCCAGTTCCCCGAGAATCGGTTCCCCAGCGACGATCTTCTGGCCCAGAATCACTTTTGCATCCGTCCCGGCGGGAAGGTAAACATCCACCCGGCTGCCGAAGCGGATCAGCCCGATCCGCTGGCCCGCCGCGATGATATCGCCCGGCTTCACAAAGGGCAAGATCCGCCGCGCCACCAGCCCCGCGATCTGGGTAAAGCCTATCACCGTGCCATCGGCCGCTTCGATCAGCAGATGCTGACGCTCGTTCTCCTCGCTCGCCTTGTCGAGATCGGCGTTAAGGAACTTGCCGGGAATATAGACCACCCGCCGGACCGTTCCGCCGATCGGCGCACGGTTGATGTGCACGTCGAACACGCTCATGAAAATGGAGATGCGCGTCACCGGCGCGCTGCCGAGGCGAGGCGATCCGCTGCCGTCTTCCACCTGCAATTCGCGCGGCGGCTCCACCTCGCGGATCAGCGACACCAGCCCGTCCGCCGGGGCAATGATCAGTCCGCCACCCTGCGGCACCACCCGCACCGGATCGCGAAAGAACGCCAGGATGCACAGGGTCAGCCCGGCCATCGGCCAGGCGATGGTCTCCCATGCGAACAGCGCCGCGACCAGGCAGATCACTGCCGCGATCAATCCGAATTTGCGCCCTTCCGGGTGAATTGACGGCCACTGCCAGGCCGCTTCGCCGCGGCCCTTGTTATCCTGAATATCGCCAAGCATGGCCCTCATCTAGAAGGTGGCCAGCGCCCGAACAAGCAAAACCGCCCGGTGCGCGCATATCTGCGGCCTGGCGGGCCGGTGTTGAGAGTTTGTTTACCATCCCGCTCTAGTCGGTAGGGCCATGGATGACCGTCTCGATCCCAAGCAACGCATCGCGGGCGAAGCCCCCGTATACGGGGCGGCGGCGCTGTTGTGCGCGCTCTGTCTGGCACTGGCGGCGAGCAGGGGAATCTTCTTCGGCATCGACGGCGTGGTTAGCAATGCCGGGATATTCTTGGCCAGCGCGGCGGTGATGCTGATCGGCGATCTCTCCATCCAGCTGTACCGGCACCGGCCACCCAGCCCCCTCGCCTTCGCGCTGGTGCGCTATGGATCGCGCACCAATCGCACCCGGATGCTGGCGGTGCTTCCGCTCGCCATCGTCTGCGTCGTGCTGATGCCCTTCTTCTCGGCGTTCAAGGCCATGATCCCGCTGTTCAACGCCTACAGCTGGGACGCCACCTTCATCGCGCTCGACCGCGCGCTGTTCTTCGGCAGGGATGCATGGGAAGTGTTGCAGCCGGTGCTCGGCTTTCCCGCAGTCACCGCCCTCCTCGCGCTTTGCTATCACCTGTGGATGCTGCTGCTCTATCCGGAGGTCATCTGCATGGCCTGGTACGGGATTGACCGCGATATCCGCCGCCGCTTTTTCCTCAGCTACGTCCTGGCCTAGTCAGTCGTCGGCGGCCTGATCGCCACCATCTTTGCCTCGGTCGGGCCATGCTTTCTCGCGCCGATCATGAACGATAACAGCTTTGCCGCACAGATGGCCTATCTCGAAGCCGCCAATGCGCAATTTCCGGTCATGACGCTGGAAGTCCAGCAGATGCTGCTGGACCGCTATCACGAGGGCGCGAACGGGCTGGGCAGCGGCATCACCGCCATGCCCTCGATGCACATCGCGATCGCCTTCCTCTAGTGGCTGATGATGCGCCATGTGTCGAAAGCCGCAGGCCGGTTTTTCCTCGGCTTCATGGTGATCATCTGGGTCGGCTCGGTCCACCTTGCATACCACTATTTCGTCGATGGCCTGGTTTCGATCATCTGCGTCGCAGCATTGTGGAAAGCGTCAGCCTGCATCCTGCGCTGGTGGGATCAACGGCTCGTCCAGCCGCGGCTGGCAGAGGCGCTGCCAGCCTGAGTGCAGGACGGCGGCGGGGCTTGAATCGGACCGGCAAGATAACTCCTTGATATCAGCCCTGTGCTTGGAACAAATGCAGGCCCTCCCCCACCACACTCCCCCACATTTTCGTTCACTTAACGGTGGTTGGGTTCAGCGTCTTGGTCGAAAAGCTGAATACATGGGCGGTTCGTACCTAGCCACATTGCCAAAACATGGCAGCTTTGAGCGGATCGGCCTCAAGATTCACAAATACGTATCCGGTTGATCCGGTCACAAAATCCGGAGGCCTAGGAAGAATTGGCGGTGGTGCAGCGCATCGTGAGCGCAAACCGCGAAGCCCTGGACCGTTACAATGAGCGGGCGGGAAAGGAAGACCGCGAAATTACCTGCACCATTCGGATAGGTCAGCAGGTCAGCGAATGACAAAAGACGATGTCGCATCTCAGCGCATGGCGGAATCGCGCCTTCGCCGTGCTCGCCATCGCATCCATCCCGTCACAAAAAGAACGAGTGGGACAAGTCCGGTTAGGGTCGCCAGAATGCGTCCAACGAGACCGCCTGCCGAACCTTCATGCAGCGGATGAACCCAGTTGTTGACCGTCGAGCCGGAGGCGGCTTTGCGGGCGTCCTGCACTGCCAATGCTTCGCCGGTGGCACCATCGACCCAGACGAAGCTGTGGGGGAAGCGGAAGCTGGGATCGCCGGGCACCTGCATACGCAGGCGATAGGTTCCACCACTGGCAGGAGGCGTTTCGATCCAGGCGAGGCGCGCGCCGGGAAGCCGAGCCATCGCGGTTTCGATTGCCTTCGAGGGCGGAATGACCCGCGAAATCGAGGTTTGCGCCACTTGCTCATGAACATGCGGCGAATGATCGACCGGCAGGCCGATAGCTCCCAGCGCTGCATCACTTTCATCTGGCAGTTCGAGCATGATGCCCGTGACCGTCAGGATCAACAGGAAGCCGAGACCCGACAGCCCGGTCAGCATGTGCAAGTCGCGCAAGGCGCGTTGCGGTGGAGCGCCGGGTTTGAAGCGCAGTGCCTTGGTCCACGATCCGCGACTCCAGATTCTGGGCCACCAGGCCCACAGTCCGCTGAGCAGCAGCGCCAGCAGAGCGAAACCGAGCCAGCCCAGCACCTTGCCGCCGGTTTCACCAAGCAGAAGGCGGTAGTGCAGATCATAGATGAAGGTCATACCGTATTCGCCCCAATAGTCGCGGCGCAGCACCGCGCCGCCATCGGGCGAAAGCCAGACCATCATCGGGCGAAATGCATAGCCCGGTCGCTCCGGCGGATCGTAGTAGCGTGCAGGGATCGCGCCGGGCTGGTCCGTCACTTCGAACCGCCACGGTCCGCCCTTCTCGGGGTAAGCGGCTCGCACCGTTGCCAGTGCCCGGTCCCAGTCCGGCGGGCCTGAACCTTCTACATGAGTTTCTGGCCGGATTTCCGGATGCAGCAGCGCATCCAGTTCCGGGTAGAAGGCCAGGATCGATCCGGTCAGGCCAAGAAGGACAAGCAGGCCGCCAAGGCCAAGCCCCAGCCACAAATGGAGCCTTCGCACCCAATGGCGCAGCCTGTCACCCTTCTGTCGCATCAGTAGCGCAGCCTTACGCTGGCGGTGACATTGCGACCGTTGGCCGGGCTGTGCAGCGTCTGCGCGCCATCCCACCAGACATACTCATAGTAGTCGCTGCCGAGGTTCTTGACCGCGAGGCCCAGTTCAATCGTCTCGTTGAGACGATACGAGGCGCTGGCGTCGAACACCGTCTGCTCGCCCCACTTTCCTTCGGCATTGGCGCTGGTGAGATAATAGGAGGACTGTCCACGCCCGCTGAGTGACAGGGTCAGTGCTTCGATGGGCGACCAGTCGATCCCGCCCGACCACAACCAGTGCGGCGTATGGCCGATCTCGTTCCCTGCAAATTGCGGGGTGGCTGGCGCGGGCGTAGTGATGATCGCTTCCTGCCAGGCGATAGCGCCCCAGATGTTGAGGCCGGGCATCGGGCGGACGCTGGCCTGTACATCGACACCCCGGCGATCCGTCGCGCCGACATTCTCGAAATCGCCGAGCGGATCGTTCAGCTTGCGGGCAATCTCGCCCGTGGCGCTTTGTTCCCAGTAGGCCACGCGGCCTTCAAACAGATCGCCCATCTGGTACTTCGCGCCCAGTTCCCAGCCTTCGTTGATGGAAGGCGCGAGGTCCACTGCGCGTGGCGGGATCAGGTATGCACCCGAGCCAAGCCCGATCTGAAACGTCTTGCCCAAGTTGCCGTAGAGCGTCAGGCCATCGATGGGCAGGATGGCGACCGAGAGCTTGGGCTGATCGATGCTGCTATATTCATTGATCGGCGCGGTGGTGGAATTGAGGCGGTTGTCGAACATGCCGCCAACCCAGTCGATCCGGTAGGCAGGCGTAATCCGCAGCCAGTCGGTCGGTTCGATGATCGCCTGGACATAGGCACCGCCCACGGTAAGGTCGAACTGCTGATCGCGCGTCTGGCTGGTCGGCACGCGTTCGACCGAAAGCCAGCGCAGGGACTTGTTATCCTGCCATTGCACGTCGCCGCCCGCTTCCAGCATCAGGTCCATGCCGCCAATATCCCCATGCCAGTGCAAGGCGCTCGACAGTCCGTAGTGGTCTTCCTGCGTCAAACGACGCTGCTGCGAAGCGCCTGCGGAGAACTTGACGTAGCGATCGTCGCGAAGACGGTTGAAATACGCCGCACTCGACCAGTCTAGGTGGTCGGAGAAGGCCAAATCTGCCGTCAGGGCATACTGCTGCATGTCGCGCATACCGCCGTCGGAGACATTGTAAGCGTTGGTCATGCGCGGATTGGCGCGGCTGTCGGCAAAGGTCAGATAGCCCGGCTCCTCGGCATCGGCCTCGTAATAGCGAGCAATCGCGCCCAACTTCACATCCTCGCCCAGCGTCACGCCCCACCTGCCAGACAGGCTGAGCCGCTGCGTATCGGCGTGATCGCGATATCCGCTGCTGTCGCGATAGGCGATCTGGTAGTTCTGGGTGATGTTCCCGGTCTCAAGTCCGGCGACCAGCTGACCTTCGTAGGTTTCATAACTGCCGACCGACCCGCGCGCGTCCAGATAAGTTCCGCCCGAACGCGTGACGATATTGGCGCTGCCCGCGATGGCATGCAGCCCGAAGCGCGGATCGGAGGTCCCGCGCACGACCTCGATGGTCTCGATGTTCAGCGGGAAGACCATGTCGATATAGGGCATGTTGCCGTCGTTGCTGTTCGACGGAATGCCATCGATCAGCAGCTTGACCGCGTTGCTGTTCCCCTCGCCGTTGAAGCCGCGCATGGAGAACTTGCCGCTGGTGGTGCCCTGGTTGAAATCAGTCACCTGGATGCCTGGCATCTGGCCGATAAGTTCGAACACATTGTCGACATCGGCGTCCTGCGCGACATCGCCGCCCATGCGGTCAACAGAGGTCAGGACATTATCGCTGCTTCCCGCCATACCGCGCGCGGTGACGATGATCTCGCCCACCGAGAAGCTGGTATCGGCGCGGCGGTTGGTTTCTTGATTGTCGTCCTCACTGGCGTGAGCGGCGACAGGGATAGCAGCCAGCGCAAGCGCCAAGGCCGAGGATGTGAGTAGTTTGTTCATGGGAATTGCCCCGTTGGAATTTGTCTGTGGTTGTGATGCGCAGGCTCTCCTTCACTCTCGGCTGAGGAGCGCAGAGAGGACCAAACGACGGCGCAGAATTGGCGTGCGCGTGCATGCACGTGGCTTCGCCAGAAGCGTCAGGTCAGAATGTCAGGCAGTCGCCGGGGGACCGCGCAATGGTGGGCGCAGGTGCGCGAGCCGCCTGAACGGCAGGCGCTGCGTTGGAGCAAGGCCGAGTACGAGAATGAAGGCAAAGGCGAGCGCAAGCAGCAATGCGTCGGCACCGCCAACCGCAGCCTGACTGAGGCCTGAGAAGGCGCAATGACCATCCTTCTGTGCGCCATCGGAATGTTCGCTGCCACTCGCCTTGCCAGGAATGACCAGCTGCATTTGCTTGAGGCCATTCGTCGCATCGGAGCAGATCGAAACAGTCAGGACAGTGTCGCTGGACGCGGACACCATGAAGCCTGCAGGGATAACAGCCTTGATGCAGAACGCCAGCACGAGAAGCGTCATGGCAAGATGGCGGTGTTCTCGAATCAAGGCGCGAAGCGTTTGCATTGGTGTGCGCAAATAGATTTGCGCTAGGAAATTGTCAGCACGAAATTTACTCGGAAGACACAACACCAGAACAATAGCTGCCCCACGCCTCCATCAGTTTCACGCGCGCACCCAGATTCCCCGGCGTGCCGAGATAGGTCGTGCGGCGATAGGCGGCCTGCACAGCGTCGGGCGTCTTGTGGGCTAGCGCAGCCTCGACAACCGCATTGGGGAAGCCTTCGTTTGCCGCCCAGTCGGTAAAGCTGGAGCGGAAACCATGAACGTGGAAAGGCTCCTGCATGTCTCGCATGACCTTCAGCAGCGTCATGTTGGACATGGCCTTGCCTGTCATGCCGGGGAAGACCACTTCGGCTCCCTCAAGCCGCATTGCGTCCGCCTTCATAAGCACCGCAAGAGCCGCTTCTGACAGCGGCACGATGTGCGCCCTGCCGCGCTTCATGTGCTCAGCGGGGATTGTCCAGAGGCGCTGGTCCAGATCGAGTTCGTCCCACTTCGCAAGCCGAACTTCCTGCGAGCGCACGCCAGTCAGAATGAGGAGGTCGAGCGCGAGGCGCGAATAGGAAGGCTTGCGGCGCAGCGCGGTCAGGAATGAGGGAACCGCAACGTATGGCATCGCCTTGCGGTTTGCCGGTTTCTTGATTTGTCGCGGCAGCCCTCGCCCCGCCTTCAGGCTGCTGTTGCCCGATGGAGCCTCCGTGGAGCGCCATCCCTTTGCGTGGGAGTAGTCGAGCACCGCACAAATTCGGTTGCGGACCTGTCGGGCTGTTTCAGGAATTTCCTGCCAGATCGGCGTGAGGACGGAGATGATGTCGGCAGCGGTGATCCCGCCAGTCGTCATGTCTCCCAGCTTTGGAAAAGCGTAGTTCTCCAGACTGGCGAGCCATTGGCGACCATAGACATCGCTTTTCCAGCCCGCCTCGTTCTCCGAATGATATTGGGTGGCGGCTTCGCGGAAGGTGACCTTGGCCGCTTCCTCGTCCTTGCGCTCGGTCAGCACATCGCGCTTCTCTATCTTTACCGCCTTGCGCAGTTCTGCCGCCTTGGCGCGCGCTTCCGCCAGCGTAACCAGCTTCGCACTACCCAGCCCAATGTCCTGTCGTTTGCCATCGCGCTGGAGTCGCAGGAGCCAGGAAGCCGCACCAGTTTTTCCAACTTTCAGGAAAAGACCGTCACCATCCTGATAGGTGCCCGGATTCGCTAAGGCAGCCTTGACCGCCACTGCTGTAAGTTTGCCCATTCTCGTTCCCCACATTTCTGGAGGCCAATAGAGAGAGCCGCAGTGTGGGGAAGCCTACTTCCTTCCCCACACCTTCCCCACACTCACTGCCGGTTGCAGGCAAATAACAGCGAACAGGGGCGGCCATCGAAAGGCAGAATACCTTTGGATTTCTGGGATTTCTAGGGCTTTTCGAAGATGTTCTGAGAAAGGGCGGTGGTGGACAGGGCTGGATTCGAACCAGCGTACGCTCACGCGGGCAGATTTACAGTCTGCTGCCTTTAACCACTCGGCCACCCTTCCATGCGGCACGCCAAAGCGAGTGCGGGCCAATGCCGAAGCGACGCGGCGCTGTCAACGCCTTGCGCAGCCGAATTGTGCCGCCTAGCGTTTTCCGATGA
>JAURML010000121.1 GCA_030830695.1 Caenibius sp.
CTGGGTGTCCTGGGCATCTTCCTCAACCGCAAGAACGTGATCGTCATCCTGATGGCGATTGAGCTGATCCTGCTGGCCGAACTGGTGCTCGGCATCGGTGCAATCCGCGCGGGCAGCCTGGAACTGGGCGTGGCCGATGGCAGCGCCGCCCCGATCCTTGACCGCAGCAATATCGAAAGCATCGGCGCGCTGCTGTATGGCAAATATCTGTTCCTGTTCGAAACGGCCGGAATCATCCTGCTGGTGGCGATGGTCGGCGCGATCGTGCTGACGCATCGGGCCCGCAAGGACACCCGCCCGCAGGACGTCAGCCGCCAGGTGCGCCGCCGCCCTGAAGAGGCGACGGTTAATGTGAAGCCCGAAGTGGGCAAGGGGATTCAGCTGTGATCGGAATCGAACACTATGTGGTGGTCAGCTCGATCCTGTTCGTGCTGGGTGTCCTGGGCATCTTCCTCAACCGCAAGAACGTGATCGTCATCCTGATGGCGATTGAGCTGATCCTGCTGGCCGTGAACATCAATCTGGTGGCGTTCAGCGCCTTCCTGGGCGATCTCACCGGGCAGATCTTCGCCATGTTCGTGCTGACCGTGGCAGCGGGCGAGGCGGCAATCGGCCTTGCCATTCTGGTCATCTATTTCCGTGGTCGCGGTTCGATAACGGTTGACGACGTCAACCGGATGAGGGGGTAAGGACATGATCCAGGCGATCGTCTTCGCGCCCCTTCTGGCGGCGCTTATTGCCGGGCTCGGCAATCGCATGATCGGCAATACCGCCGCCAAGGCGGTAACCACGGCCGGGCTGTTCCTGTCCTGCGCGCTGAGCTGGCCGATCTTTATCGGTTTCGTGACTGGCAGCGCGGAAGCGGGCGTCACCCCCGTTCTGCAATGGGTCCAATCAGGCACGCTCAGCTTTGACTGGGCGCTGCGGGTCGATGCGCTGACCGCGGTCATGCTGGTGGTAATCACCACCGTGTCCGCGCTCGTCCACCTCTACAGCTGGGGCTATATGGAGGAAGACCTGGATCAGCCGCGCTTCTTCGCCTATCTCAGCCTGTTTACCTTCGCGATGCTGATGCTGGTGACGGCGGATAATCTGGTCCAGATGTTCTTCGGCTGGGAAGGGGTGGGGCTGGCGTCTTACCTCCTCATCGGGTTCTGGTTCAAGAAACCCAGCGCATGTGCGGCTGCAATCAAGGCCTTCGTGGTCAATCGTGTGGGCGACCTCGGCTTCATGCTCGGCATCTTCGGCACCTGGCTGGTGTTCCAGACGACTTCGATCCCGGAAATTCTGGCCGCCGCGCCCGCGATGAAGGGGGCTTCCACCATAGGCTTCCTCGGCGCGCGCGTTGATACGATGACGGTGCTGTGCATCCTGCTGTTCATCGGCGCGATGGGCAAATCGGCCCAGCTGGGGCTGCACACCTGGCTGCCGGACGCGATGGAAGGGCCGACGCCCGTTTCCGCGCTGATTCACGCGGCCACCATGGTGACGGCGGGCGTGTTCATGGTCTGCCGCCTGTCGCCCATGTTCGAAGCCGCGCCGGTTGCGCTCGCCTTCGTCACAGTCATTGGCGCGCTGACCTGCTTCTTCGCGGCCACGGTCGGCACCTGCCAATGGGATATCAAGCGGGTGATCGCCTATTCAACCTGTTCGCAGCTGGGCTACATGTTCTTCGCCGCGGGCGTGGGCGCCTATGGCGCGGCGATGTTCCACCTGTTCACGCACGCTTTCTTCAAGGCGCTGCTGTTCCTTGGGGCAGGTTCAGTCATTCACGCCATGCATCACGAACAGGACATGCGCTATTACGGCGATCTGCGACGGCATATTCCGATTACCTTCTGGGTGATGACTGCGGGCACGCTGGCGATCACTGGCGTGGGCGTGATCGGGGTGTTCGGCTTTGCTGGCTTCTATTCCAAGGACGCCATTCTGGAGGCCGCCTTCGGCAGCGGCACGGAACTGGGCACGCTGGCCTTCATGCTGGGCAGCTTCGCTGCGCTGCTGACCAGCTTCTACAGCTGGCGGCTTGTCTTCCTGACCTTCTTCGGCAAGCCGCGCTGGGCCGGATCCGAACATATCCAGCATGCAGTGCATGACGAGCATCATCATGCCGACGACGCGCATGGCCATGGCCATGCCGATCATGGCGATGGCACGGCGGGCTATCATCCGCATGAAAGCCCGTGGTCCATGCTCGTGCCGATCCTTGTGCTGTCAGTCGGTGCGGTCTTCGCAGGCTTCGTCTTCAACGACACCTTTATCAATCGCGAAAGTTTCTGGAATGGCGCGATCTTCTATAATGAGCATCTGATTCATGCGATGCATCATGTCCCGCTGTGGGTGAAGCTGACGCCGGGCATGGTGATGCTGATCGGCCTGTTCATTGCCTGGAACAATTATATCCGCAATCCGGCGCTGCCGGCGGCTTTCGTCAACAATTTCCGCCAGCTGCACGCCTTCGTGTACAACAAGTGGTATTTTGACGAGCTTTACAATTTCCTGTTCGTGCGCCCCGCCTTCTGGCTGGGTCGCCAGTTCTGGAAAATTGGAGATATCGGCATCATTGACCGGTTTGGTCCGAACGGCGCGGCTTGGGTCGTGGCGCGCGGTTCCGGATATGCCCAGAAGGTGCAGTCGGGCTATCTCTATTCCTATGCGTTGATCATGCTGCTCGGCCTTGTCGCCGCGATCAGCTGGGTGATGGTGAAGTAAGATTATGGACGGTTTCCCCATCCTCTCGCTGATGTTGCTCGTGCCGCTGGTGGCGGGGGTGGCCTGTCTGTTCGCGGACGCAAAGCTGGCACGCAATCTGGCGCTGGCGGCAACACTGGTCGATTTTGCGCTAGGCATCCTCCTGTGGGCCAGTTTTGATATTGGCGGCGCGCAATGGCAATTTGTGGAACGTGCGCCCCTGTTCGCGGGGTTCCAGTGGGCGCTTGGCATTGATGGCATCGCACTGATGCTGATCATGCTCTCCGTCTTCCTGATGCCGATCTGTATCCTTGCCAGCGCATCGATTGAAAAGCGCGTGGGCGAATACATGGCGGCCTTCCTGCTGATGGAAGTGCTGATGATCGGCGTCTTCGCGGCGCAGGATCTGTTCCTGTTCTACATCTTCTTCGAAGCTGGCCTGATTCCGATGTATCTGATTATCGGTATCTGGGGTGGGCAGGACCGGATTTACGCCAGTTACAAATTCTTCCTCTACACCCTGCTCGGCTCAGTGCTGATGCTGATCGCAATGCTGTGGATGGTCAATGAGGCCGCGACGACGGACATCCCCACGCTGATGGCCTATGATTTCGACCCGCGCGCGCAGACCTGGCTGTGGCTGGCCTTCTTCGCCAGCTTCGCCGTCAAGATGCCGATGTGGCCAGTGCATACCTGGTTGCCCGACGCGCATGTGCAGGCGCCCACTGCGGGTTCGGTGATCCTCGCGGGCGTCTTGCTGAAAATGGGTGGATACGGCTTCATCCGCTTCTCACTGCCGATGTTCCCGGAAGCGAGCGCCCAGTTCGCCTGGCTGGTCTTTGCGCTGTCAATGATTGCGGTGGTCGTGACCAGCCTGATCGCGCTGGTCCAGCACGACATGAAGAAGCTGATCGCCTATTCCTCGGTCGCGCATATGGCGATCGTCACGGTCGGGCTGTTCGCTTTCAACGTGCAGGGGCTGGAAGGCTTGATGATCGTCATGCTCAGCCACGGCCTGGTGTCGGGTGCGCTGTTCCTTTGCGTAGGCGTGATTTATGACCGCCTGCATACGCGCGAGATTGACCGTTACGGCGGGCTGTCGATCAACATGCCCTATTACGCGCTGTTCTTCCTGCTGTTCACCATGGCCAGCATTGGCCTGCCGGGCACCAGCGGGTTCGTGGGCGAGTTTCTGAGCTTGGCCGGCATTTACCAGGTATCGAGCTGGGTGGCGCTGGTCTGCACCACGGGCATCATTCTGGGCGCGGCCTATATGCTCTATCTCTATCGCCGCGTTGCCTTCGGTGATCAGAAGAATGCCGATGCGGCTGCCATGCCCGATATTTCTGCGCGGGAATGGCTGATGCTCGCCCCCATCGCGGCGGCGGTGCTGTGGATGGGCGTCTATCCCGAAAGCTTCCTGGCGCCGATGCGCAAGGATATCGCCGCGCTGGATGCGCGTGTTGCCCGCGCCGCGCCGTTGGGGGACGCGCGATTGAAGTTGAGCGAGCCCACAAAAAACGCCGGACACGCTCAGGATGAACACGCCGCGCATGGGGAGGCGCACTGATGGACTTTACCGCTTCCCTTGCGCTGATCGCGCCGGAAATCCTGCTGTCAGTTTCGGGGCTGGTTCTGCTGCTGGCTGGTGCCTGGATGGGCGACGGGGCGAGCCGCCTTGTTTCCTACGCCGCCGTTGCGGTGCTGGCCGTCTGCGCCTTCATGGTGGCGCCGGCCCTGTGCTCAGGGGCCATGGGGCCGGATACAGTGGCCTTTGGCGGACAGTTCAGGGCTGACGCATTCGCCAGCTTTGCCAAGCTGCTGATCTATGCCGCAGGCGGTGCCGCGCTGCTGGTCGCCCCGGCCTTTTTCGAACGCCATGGCGCGATGCGCGCGGAATATCCGGTGCTGGTGCTGTTCGCGGTGCTGGGCATGGGTCTGATGGTGTCGGCAGGCGATCTGCTGACGCTTTACATAGGCCTCGAACTGAACAGCCTGTCCGCCTATGTGCTGGCCGCGTTTCTGCGGACGGATGAACGCTCGGCCGAAGCAGGGCTCAAATATTTCGTGCTGGGCGCGCTGGCCAGCGGCATTCTGCTGTTCGGGATGAGCCTGACCTACGGCTTTACCGGCACTACCACCTTTGAAGGCATCCGCACGGCCCTGTCCGGGGGGCTTTCGACCGGCGCCCTGTTCGGCGTGATTTTCATGCTGGCAGGCCTGGCCTTCAAGATCGCGGCGGTTCCCTTCCACATGTGGACGCCTGACGTTTATGAAGGTGCGCCTACCCCGGTCACGACATTCTTCGCCACCGCGCCCAAGGTGGCGGCCGTTGGCCTGACCATGCGCGTGGCGATGGACGCTTTCGGTAAACAGGAATCGGCCTGGCAGCAGGTTATAATCTTTGCCGCGCTGGCATCGATCGTGGTTGGCGCGCTCGGCGCCATCGGGCAGGTCAATATCAAGCGGTTGCTCGCCTATTCCTCGATCAACAACGTCGGCTTCATTCTGATCGGGCTGGCCGCGGCAACGCAGGCGGGCGCTTCGGCGATGCTGGTCTATTTGTCGATTTATGTTGCCATGTCGGTGGGCGGTTTCGTCGCAGTGCTGATGCTCAAGGATGCCGATGGGGAAGCGGTGGAAGCCATCGCGGACATCGCCGGCCTGTCGCGCACGCAACCGCTGCTGGCGCTGTGCCTCGCTGCCGTCATGTTCAGCCTTGCGGGCATCCCGCCACTGTTTGGCTTCTGGGGCAAGTTCGTGGTGTTCCAGGCGGCGGTCCAGGCGGACATGATCGCGCTGGCAGCCATCGGCATCGCAGCATCAGTGATCGGCGCGTTCTACTACCTTAAGATCGTCAAGATCATGTATTTCGATGAACCGGTAAACAAGGTTCACGGCAAGAGTGACTGGATCCACTGGGCGCTGTTGGCTGTTTCGGCAATTTTCATCTCTCCACTTGGCTATCTGCTGACCCGCTGGCTTGGCTCGCTTGCCGACAAGGCCGCCGCTGCGCTGCTGTTCGCCGCCTGAGCATTGACCCGGATCGAATTCCTTTCCGAAACCGGTTCCACCAATGCCGATCTCAAGGCTCGCCTGCTCGCGGGCGAACCGCTGGCGGAAGGCTTCTGGCTGGTCGCAAGGCGGCAGACGGCGGGCCGGGGCCGCGAAGGGCGCACATGGTTTGACGGTGCAGGCAATTTCATGGGCTCCACGCTCGTGCGGCCGGGACCAGGTGATCCGCCCGCACCAAGTCTGGCGCTGGTTGCCGGTCTGGCCGTTCGCGAGGCGGTTGTCGCATACCTGCCCGATGCGTCTGCCGCAGTGCTCAAGTGGCCCAATGACCTGCTGGTCGGGGGTGCCAAAATCGCGGGAATGCTGCTTGAAGGCGTTGAACGCGTCATCGTTGCGGGGATCGGGGTGAATCTTGCCACTGCCCCCGTGATCGCCGGGCGCGCGACGACCAGCCTGCAGCAGGCGGGCGACGTGCCCATGCCAGATGCATTCGCCGCGCGTCTTGCCGATTGCTTCGCCAGCGAAGTGGAACGCTGGCGACAGTTGGGTCTGGACCTGCTGCTTCGCCGCTGGACAGCCGCCGCGCATCCTGTAGGCACAGCGCTCCGGGTCATTGCGCCGGGCGGCGGGACCATGGAAGGCGAATTTGCCGGCCTCGACCCTGGCGGCGCATTACGCTTGCGCTTGGCGGATGGCAGCGCGCGTGTCATTCACGCCGCCGACGTAGAGCTTTGAAGGAACAACTGATGCTGCTCGTTATCGATGCCGGCAACACAAATGTCGTTTTTGCCCTGTTCGAACCCGGATCCACACCGGGTCAGGCGGGGACGATCAAGGCGCGCTGGCGGATCGCGACTGATCCGCGCCGCACCGGTGATGAATATGCGGTATGGCTGATGCAATTGCTGAAGATCGAAGGCTATTCGGCTGAGAAAATCGATCAGGTCATCATTGCATCGGTCGTGCCGCGCGCGATTCACAATTTGCAGGTGCTGGCGGACAAGTATTTCGGCGTCGAACCGACCATTGCGGGCGAGGGGGCGGCGTCCTACCGCTTTGAAATCGATATCGAGGAACCGCGCAGCCTGGGCGCGGACCGGGCGGTCAATACCATCGCGGCGCATGCCAAATATGGCGGCGATCTGATCGTGGTCGATTTCGGCACCGCCACCACTTTCGACGTGGTTGATTTCAACGGCGCTTACAAAGGCGGTATCATTGCACCGGGGATCAACCTCTCGCTTGATGCGCTGGTCGGCAACACTGCCAAATTGCCGCGCATTGCGATAGAAGCACCTCGTTCCACCAGCGTGATCGGTCGTAACACCGAAGACCAGATGCTGATCGGCGTCTTCTGGGGCTATGTGGCGATGATGGAAGGGCTGATCGCACGAATGCGCAGTGAAATCGGCCGCCCCGCAAAAGTGATTGCGACGGGCGGTCTGGCGGTGCTGTTTGACGAACATACCCGGATCTTCGATGCGGTCGATACGGAACTGACGCTAGAAGGACTCGCCCTGCTGGCTGCAAAGGCGCAGCGCGCGTGAAAAAGGATTTTACCCCCGAAAGCGAATTGCTGTTCCTGGCCCTTGGCGGATCGGGCGAGATTGGCATGAATGTCAATCTCTACGGATGCGATGGCAAATGGCTGATGGTCGACCTGGGCATGACTTTCGGCGCTAACGAATATCCCGGGATCGAGCTGGTGTTCGCCGATCTCGAATTCATCGAAGAACGGTTGGATGATCTGGTCGGCATCGTGCTGACTCACGGGCATGAGGATCATATCGGCGCGGTGCCTTACTTCGCTGCCGATCTGGGCGTTCCGCTTTATGCCACCCCGTTCACGGCTGATCTCATCCGGCTCAAGCTCGAAGAGGCGGGGATTGCAGGTGATGTGGAGCTGAACGTGATTGACGGTGGCGACAGTTTCGCGCTCGGCCCGTTCGATATTTCCTATGTCCCGCTGGCGCATTCCATTGCCGAAGGGAATGCGCTGTTGATCGATACGCCATACGGGCGCGTCTTTCATAGCGGTGACTGGAAACTGGATGATGAACCGCTGGTCGGCGAACCCGCGACCGAAGCCGATCTCTGCGCATTGGGTGACGAGGGCATTCTGGCGCTGGTGTGCGATTCCACCAACGTCTTTAACCCGCAGGCGTCAGGCTCCGAAGGGGCGGTGTACACGGGCCTGCTGGAAGAGGTTTCGCGCCATGTCGGCAAGCGCGTGGTTGTCACCACCTTCGCATCCAATGTCGCGCGGCTGCAGACCCTTGGTGAAATCGCCAGGGCCACCGGGCGACAGCTCTGCGTGGCAGGGCGTTCGCTGGAACGGATCATCGATGTCGGGCAGGATAATGGCTATCTCGCGCACTTCCCCGATGTGATTGATTTCAACCGGGCGATGCAGCTGCCGCGCGGTGAAGTGCTGATCGTGGCGACCGGCGGGCAAGGGGAACCGCGCGCAGCGCTTGCCCGCATGGCGGAAAACAATCACCCGATCGAACTCACCTCTGGCGATGTGATCGTGTTTTCCAGCCGACAGATTCCCGGCAACGAACTCGCCATTGGCCGTATTCAGAACCTGCTGGCCGATCGCGGGATCGTGATGGTGACTGACCGGCAAGGGATGATTCATGTATCAGGTCACCCCGGACGCCCCGAATTGCAGGCGCTATATGGCTGGTTGCGACCGGAAGTGCTCGTGCCCGTGCATGGTGAAATTCGTCACATGCGCGAGCAGGGCAGGCTTGGCCTTGCGGCAGGCATTCCCGAGGCAGTGAACCAGAAGAATGGTGACATCGTGCGGCTTGCGCCTGGCAAACCCGGCAAGCTGGCCGAAGTGCGCAGCGGCCGGTTGGTGCTGGATGGCGATATCATCGTTCCCGCCGATGGTGAGGCGATTACGATGCGCCGCCGCATGGCCCGCGATGGTGTCGTGCTGACCATTTTGCACAATCGCAAGCATGCGCAGGTGACGGGAATCGGCCTGCCGCTTGACGAGGATTACGATGAATTCGTAGCTGAGGCCGAAAATGACGTCGTCAAGGCCCTGGGCAAGCTGAATGGGAGTGCGGTCAAGGACCGGGACGCGGTGATTGAAGCGGCGAGGCTTGCCACGCGACGGGCGGCCCAGCGCTGGTCAGGCAAGAAGACACAGGTCAAGGTTGTGCTGGCGGAAGAGGGGCGGCGATGAAGTGGACCTCCATTCTTGCAATCTACTGCCTGTTTTGGGTGATGAGCGCGTTTGTGCTGCTGCCCTTTGGCGTCAGAACTCACGATGAGGCTGGGATTGAGAAAATCCCCGGGCAGGCGGACAGTGCACCTGCCAATTTTCGCCCGCGTCGCCTTGCGTTCTTGGCCTCGATTCTGGCGGCTGTGCTGACAGCACTGTTTGCCGCCAATTATGTGCAGGGTTGGATCACGGTGGCGGACATCAATTTCTTCGGTCACCCGCCCGGCGAACAGTCAGAGCCGGAATTCTACCGCTAACCGCGCTGCCCGGTTCAGTCCCGCAGGCGTTCGATGGCATGAGCGAGCGCGACATAGAGCTTGCCCATATCCGATGACAGCAGCGTCACGCTGAGCGCGTGACCATCGCGCGTGGAGAGAAGTTCGCGCAGCATGGCTTCAAAATCATGGACGTAACGGCTGACGTGTTCGCGGAAATCCGCATCGTTCTCGTATATCTCGGCAATAGCCCGGCTTTCCGAGGAATCGAGGAGGCGCACCGCGCGCCGCGTGAATATGCCGCGGTCCCCTTTCAGATAGGCCGCCCAGGCCGTGTCCGTAACCTCGTTGGACAGCGCCTTGGCGATGTCGATCGCATTGGAATTGAGCGATTCAGAAATCAGGGCGACCCGGCGGGCGAAGTCGTTACTGACCTTTTCTTCTGCTTTCTCGCGTGCATGAGTCACGCGCCGTTCCAGATGTCCTGCCAGTTCGTCCAGCCGTGCCATCTGGTCACGCAATTGCACCGCCGTCTCGCGGCCGCGTTCCGCCGCTTCAGTGGCTGCGAGTTCAAGTTTGCGAACCGCCTCTGCGCCTTTGGCTTCGATCATGCGGTCCAGAGCCTCGGCGGTTTCCGCGCCAAGCCGGCTTGCCAATTGTTCGACAGCTGCCGCGCTGCCTGAGCCGAGTTCGGTGATCAGCGTGCGATTTGCCTCTTCGAGCGAGGAAAGTGCGGCGCGCAGTTCTTCCTGTGTGCTGGCAGTCAGTTCAGCGCTGCGTGCTGCCAGCGTTTCAAGCTGCGCTTGCAGCGCAGCGATCTGGGAAGCGTTCTGCTCGAAACCGGCTGACAGCTTGCCATGCGTCTGGCCGGTTTGCTCCATCGCCGCTTCGCTTGCCTGCTGGGCCGAAGCGACGAACCCGGCAAGTGCTTCGCCCTTCGTCGCAGCTTCCTCTAGTACATGATCGATCGCCTCGACATTGCGGTTGAACGTGGATAGGCGCAATTCCGCCGTGGCCATGGCTGCCGGAAGATCGGCACTGCTGTGCTGTGCGCTCGCCTGGATAAGTTCCAGCAGGCGCACACTGGCGTCTGTCAGTTCGGCAACCTGATGATCGGTACCGCGCAACGCCTCCCCTGTGCGGGAAAGCTGCGTTGCCAGCGCCTCGATCCCGGAACCGAGTCCCTGTTGTGTCTCCTCACCTTGCGCTGCGATCTGTTCGACCTGCGCGGCCAGCGTCCCAAGCCGCTTTGCCAATGCTTCAACCCGGTCCGAAAATTCGACGCCGGAGGCGAGCTGCGCGGCACCTCGTTCAGCAAGTGCGGCGTCGAGTCGACCGAGCCGTTCTTCCATGCGGGCGAGTGCGGCTTCTTCCTGGGTGGCGATTTCCTGGCTGCGGACCTTCACCTCATCGGCGGCCTTGCGCGCCAGTTCGGCGATCGCAGCCTCGGCTCTGGCTGCTTCTTCGGTCAAAACCGCGCCGCGCTGCGCGGCCGCCTCGCGCATGGCTGCATCGATCCGGTCGGCTTCTTCGGACGCCGCCAGCAGATCGGTTTCGAGCGTGGAAAGAGCTTCCTTCCAGTTGGCAAGCGCTGCATCCGATCCACGGGCAACATCGCCCGCGATTCTTGCACCTTCGTCACGCAGGACATGCACCCGCGCGCGCAGCGCGCTGAGGCTGTCTTCCTCCTGCTGGGTGAGGGTAGCGCGCGTCTCTTCCAGTTCGGTCAGCAATGCGTCGGCGCGGCGACGGATCGCGGCCAGCGCCTCGACCTCCTGTCCGTCAAGCTCCGCACGGAAGGCCTCGCTCCGTTCGTTCAGGGCCGCAAACCGTTCCGAAGCGATGCTGTCCAGCTTGCTGGCCTGAGTTTCAAACGCGGCGAGCGCAGCATCGACCTTGACCCGCAGTGACTGCACCTGCCGCTCGCTCGCCTCGCCAAATTCGTTGAGGCGGTGAAATCCGCTCAC
Organism: Caenibius sp.; assembly: GCA_030830695.1. Taxonomy (GTDB): domain Bacteria; phylum Pseudomonadota; class Alphaproteobacteria; order Sphingomonadales; family Sphingomonadaceae; genus JACKKV01. Next base: position 11,127 of record JAURML010000121.1, read on the forward strand.
CAGTTCCTGAAGCTGCCC
>JAURML010000122.1 GCA_030830695.1 Caenibius sp.
CGGAGCCGAGTGCCCGAGCTACCTTCTTGTTAAAGCCAACGTCGGCCTTCGCGATGGACATGCGGTAGTTGGCAAAAAGCACGACATCGCAGTGCTCTTGCAGCAGGGCCGCAGCGCGGGCCTGAAGCTTGATGACGTAGCGGTCGTAGGGCTCATGCTCGGGGCTATCGAAGCGCTTGATGTCGGTATGCGCGATCTGGACGACAGCCATGCCGCGACGATCACGAAGCGTGTTCAGGCGATCGAGATATTCGCGCCAGACCGTAAGCGCCTCAGCATAGCCCTTACCGAAGCCAGGGGCTTCGATCGATGCCCAGCCGTTGCGGCGGCAGGTCTCAGCCCAGACCAGCGGTTCAAGCCAGTCCACACTGTCAATGACCACCGTGCTATAAGCGTGCTCTTCGTTGAGCAGAGCGTCGAGCGCGTCAACGACGTCGGCATAGCTGGTGGCAAGCGGGAAGTGCGGCACCTTCAGCATGCCAAGACCGTCCTCGGTCATGATCACGACGGGGGCATCGGCACCGGCAGCGAATGTCGTCTTACCGACGCCGTGCACGCCATGCATCAAAATGCGGGGCGGACGCAGCGTGCTCGACGTCTGCAGGGAGGCAAGCGAGATAGCCATCAGCTCGCACTCTCCTTGAGGGCTGACTTCACAGCCGGGTCGATACCGATGGCGCCGGCTTCGCGGGCCATCTTATAAAGGCGCTTCAGTGCCGAGGCGCGGTTGGAGGCGGCGATGCTTTCCTGGTCGGCTGCGACTATGGCAAAGGCAATGTCGTCAACGGTTGCGTCTTCGAGCGGCAGCGGATCATCGCTTTCGCGTGCCGGGTGCTTCGGAAAGGTGACCGCATCAGGCAGGTCTTCAAGGGCGTAGTGGGCTTTGCGCAGACGCGCGATCGGGTTCGGGAACAACATGGCGAGACCTCTCATTCGGGGAATTCGCTGGCCTGATCATCGACCTCAGGCTCGCTGGAATAGACAGCCAACAGCGGGGTGCCGTCGGCGTGGTTGCCGGCTTCTTCGATGTGATACCGGCGCTGGACCTCGAAGATTTCCGGCAACTCCCAGCGACGATAAAGGCCGGGGATCCGCTTCAGAGGCTCAGTCGGGATGGCAGTCGTATCGCTCATCAACTGGGACTTCCTTGTTTTGGAAGACGCTCGGTGCGTCCGAAGTTGAAAAGCCAACCAGGCACACCGAGCGGGACAATGGGTTCAGGATTTTTCTTCGGCGTGTTCGCGAAGGCGCTTGAGGGCGCGCTGAAACCGCTTGCGGGCAGCCGGTTCCGAAAGGCCGATTTCCTTGCCGGCCTCGGCTTGCGTGTAGCCATCGATCACCACGCGCAGGACAAGTTCGGCATCCACCCCGATGAGGCTGGTCAGCTCCTCCAGCAGCCGTTCAGGCGACAGGTCAGGATCAACGAAGTCGGCGATGCCGCCGTGCAGATCAGGGTCGAACTCGTCCTGAACGAGTTGACGCCTGGTTTCGCGATTGTGCGCACGCAGCACATCGCGTTCGACGTTCTGAAGGATCGTCGCAGCAACCCAATTTACGCGATTGAGGTCCAGTTCACGGATCGCGGCCGTCGCGCGGGCCAGGATTTCAGACGCGATCTCGTCGGTGCGCCCAAGGCGGCGAGCCCGTGACCGACGAAAGACGCCGTCAAGCCCAGGCCACAGCGCAAGAAGCATCAGCGTAAGGGCACAATCCCCCGCGCGGTCTTTTGCCTTGGCGCTCTGGATCAGACCGCCAAGGAGCAGGTTCTTCTGGTCGGGGGAGCCATCGCCGCGATGCAGGTGGTCCAGCAACGCCGCTGGATCCGCAAAGCCAGTCAATCCGCGGTGACAGGTACGCACCGTGGCGAAACCGCGCTGGAAATTGAGGGTGGAAGACGATTGAACGAGGTGTTGGTGAAATTCGTGCCACGACGAGGGCATTTGACGCCAGCCTGACGGCCGGGCGTCGAGCGCCTCCTACTGGCCAGATCAGGGCGTCAAGCGCCTCTCGTTTCGGGGATGTTCGGGTAAGTCTGTTGCTACGCTAGCAAGCGGACTTCTTGTTCAGGGTGCCGCAACCGTGGCAGTTCGCGGTAACCGGGAACCCAACCAGATATTCGCGGTGCTTCTGAACGCGGATGTGCAGCTGGTTTCCGTTAGCAACACCGAGGAGCTTGCCGCACTCGGTGCAGCGCCATTCAGGCTCGCCACCGGTCAGGCCACCACTAGTGACGGGCGCATTATCGCCCCCATCGTTAGCGGCGGAAAGGCGCCGGATCTTCTTGAGCCGGTAAGCACTCGTGTGCGGCTTTCCAGGGGCCGAAATCAGGGAAGTATTAGAAGGGTCAACATTCATAGTCGGGGACTCCATTTGGGGGTTTTGAAGGGACGAGAACGGTGGTTCGGAAAAGCGCGTGCTTTCCCGTTGAGGCAGTTTTTAAAATGTGAGATTTCAGCGTGTGTTAGGAGGCTTCGCCGGCCTCAGCTTCCGCTCCGCGCCGTTTGAAGCCAAGACTGGCAGCCTTCTGACGGCTCTGGCGTGCTTGGTTACGGGCTTCGCGAAAGTCCGGTTCAAGTTCGGTGAGCTTGTCGACCAAGCCCTGCAAATCGTACATGTTCGACATGCGGCCCTTGTGGTCTGCATAGCGCGGAATGCGCTTGATCAGGCCTTCGTCCTCAAGATCCGTCAGGTAACGCTGGATTTGGCGTTCGCCGATGCCGAGCCGCTGAGACAACTCCTTTTTGCTCGGATAGGGCTTGCGTCCAGCATCCCACCAGTGATCCACGATCTGGATCAGCACCGCCAACTGTGTCGGGTTCAGGTGCAGACGGCGCTGCGCTCGCAGCAACAGGGACGGCAACATACAAAACCCACTATCCATGACCTTCGCGCCCCATTTCTGGCTAGCGGGGGACTTCCGGGACTTCTTCTCCGGTGCTACCTTCTCGGTCGTTATTTCGTCTTGATTCGTGTCAGTCATTCGCAATCTCCATGCCCGATAAATGGGCTCGTTGAGTCGAATGCACAAGTGTCGACCCGGGGACATATTTAACTCCAGGGCTACGGTCATTACTGCCTCTACCGGAGAGGCAAGAGTGTCTCCTGAATCAGGACGTATGTAACCATGATGAACGTTAAGTCGTATAAGGAGCATAAGGTGCCCCGGTCAAAAATGACCTAGGGTCATGCCCGAACTTTTTCTCCGATTGCGGTTCTCTCGGTTTCCATCGTTGTCCCGTTGCCTTCGGGCATCTGGCTTTTCCGTCTCAGCACCATCGTTCGGCACAGCCGGGCGAGAGACGGAGACCCACAAGTGAAGACCCCCAACCCGTTCCATCCGGACCAGATGAGCGCCGAAGCTCGGCTCGCCGAGTTGGGCCGCATCCTTGCCGCGGGCATTCAGCGCCTGCGCGAACAGTCCAGTTCTATATCTGCCGACAGCGGAGATAGTTCGCTCGCTATCCCAGCCAGCAAGAGCGTCAGTCGTCCTGGGCACAAGGCCCGCAAAGGAGGACGATAATGCAACACCAGGACGACGGGCCGGTGCTGGCGAGGCTGGCAAGCCTCAAGGCCATGACGGTCAATGAGCTGAAAGCCGAATGGCAGACGCTTATGGGATCCACGCCGCCCAACAACAGCCGGACATTTCTCGAGCAACGACTGGCCTACAGGATCCAGGAGCTGACCTATGGCGGCCTGCCGCAACCGGTCAGCCGACTGCTGGATGCCCTGGCTGACGAGGTCGAGGGGAAGAAGGTCCGTAAATCGGTGATCAGCGATCCGCGCAATCCGGTTATCGGCACACGGCTGGTCAGGGAATGGGACGGCGTCGAGCACGTAGTCACGGTCCTGCAAGGCGGCTTCGATTGGCAGGGGCGCCGATACAAGTCGCTGTCCGCCATCGCCCGCGACATCACCGGAACGCAGTGGAACGGCTACCGCTTCTTCGGCCTGCGCGAGAACAAGAGGGCTGCAGCATGAAGGAAACAGCACCTACGAGCCGCCTGCGCTGCGCCGTCTACACGCGCAAATCCAGCGAGGAAGGGTTGGACATGGAGTTCAACAGCCTCGATGCCCAGCGGGAATCCTGCGAAGCGTATGTCGCCAGCCAACGCGCCGAAGGCTGGGTCTGCATGCGCGAACGCTATGACGACGGCGGATACTCGGGTGGCACCCTTGATCGTCCCGGCCTTAAGGCCCTGCTGGAAGATGTGGAGGCCGGGCTGGTCGACGTTATCGTCGTCTACAAGATCGACCGCCTGTCGCGCTCGCTGATGGACTTCGCCAAGCTGGTCGAGGTGTTCGACCGCAACAACGTGACGTTCGTTTCCGTGACGCAGGCGTTCAACACCACGACGTCGATGGGGCGGCTAACGCTGAACATCCTGCTCTCGTTCGCCCAGTTCGAGCGCGAGGTCACCGGCGAACGCATCCGCGACAAGTTCGCTGCCAGCCGCGCCAAGGGGATGTGGATGGGCGGGTTCGTGCCGATGGGGTACGACGTGGTCGACCGCAAGCTGGTGATCAACGAGGCCGAGGCAGCGACGGTCCGGCACATGTTCCAGCGGTTTGTCGAGCTGGGATCGGCGACGCTGCTGACCCGCGAGCTGGTGGCAAAGGGCACCCTGAACAAGCGGGGCAAGCCGATCGACAAGGGGTTCCTCTACAAGCTGTTCCGCAACCGACTCTATATCGGCGAAGCCGTCCACAAGGGTACCAGCTATCCCGGCGAGCATCGGGCGATCATTGACCAGCCGCTGTGGGATGCGGTCCATGCCATCCTGCAGGAAAGCCCGCGCCAGCGGGCGGCCAACACCCGCACCCAGACCCCGGCGATGCTCAAGGGCCTGATCTTCACGGATCGCGGCATCGCCATGACGCCGACCGTCACCAAGAAGGGCAGCCGGCATTACCGTTACTACACCTCGATGGATGCGATCCGGAACCGGGCGTGCGAAGGCCGCGACGGCTTTGTCCGGCTGAATGCCGGCATGGTGGAAACGGCCGTGGTCCAGCACATCCGGTCGCTGCTGCGCACGCCGGAAATCACGGTGCGGGCGGTGGAGAATGCGCGCCGCACGGATCCGGACATGGACGAGCAGGACGTGGTTTCCGCGCTGGCCGGGTTCGATAGCCTCTGGGAATCCCTGTTCCCGGCCGAACAGGCGCGCATCGCCCGGCTGCTGATCGAGCGGGTCACGGTCAGCGCCGATGGCCTTGCGGTCGACCTGCGCACCGAGGGCCTCGGATCAGTCATCCGCGAAATGGTCACCCCGAAACAGGAGCTGGCAGCATGAGCGCGCCTAGCACCATGCGGGTGTTCATCCCGCTCACCATCCGCAAGCGCAACGGGCGGCCGAAGATCGTGCCGCCTGCCGATCTGGTGCCGGACACCGGCGGCGTGGACCCGCATGTGCTGAAGGCGGTCGCCAAGGCGTGGAGCTGGAGGCGGAAACTGGAGAGCGGGGCGGCAGCGACCCTTGCCGACATCGCCAAGGAGGAAGACGTTACGCCCGCCTATGCCGGCCGCATCATGAAACTGGCTTATCTCGCACCAGCAACACTGGAGAAGCTGCTGATTGCTCGCGTCTCGCCGACGGTGTCAGTGAAGGAGTTGGCGCATGCAGCGGAGATGCCTTGGGCAAATCAGGAGGCGTCGGTATTTGGCTGAACAAGAGGTCCGCTTCGCGCCTCATCTTCGCCATTCAGGGCGGTGGTCCGACAACCTCCAACCCAGCCGTTCCTCCGGCTTATCTCGGCACAGGCGCCCAGCGCCGACCATTCGACACCCCTTCGTCTGGCAACTGGGCAGATGAACGGATCACTCTGATTTCGGGCATGAAGGAAATAATATTTGCCCACATATTGACATCTCAGCTCTATGGTATATTTAGGGTGCATCAGATTTCCTAATTGCCCATTTGGAGTCCGCCATGTCAGACCGCTCTTGCGAGCTTCGATGCGAAATTGCTTGGGCCTTGGGTTACAGGACGAGCGGAGAGGCTGCCCGCAAGGCTGGCGCGCGCCTAGCAATTGATTCCGGCTCGTGCAAGTCGGTGGGCGGGATTCTCTGGACAGGTGCCGGCTTGCGCGACAGATTGCGGGCCGGGAGAGGGAGAGGAATGATGGAAATCCGGCCGATGGCCCCGCACTGCGGAGTGGAGATCGCGGGCGTATCGCTCGCATCGTGCAGCGATGCCGAGATGGCGGCGATCAAGCAGGCGATCTGGGAGCACGGCGTTGCGGTGTTCCGCGATCAGGACTTCGCGCCTGAGGATCACATCGCCTTCGGCAAGCGCTGGGGCGGGATCGACCTCAACAATTATTTCCCGCTCGATCCGCGCTGGCCGGAAATCGCGCTGGTGGCCAAGGCTCCCGAGCAGACCACCAATATCGGCGGGGGCTGGCACACCGATCATTCCTACGACCAGATCCCGGCAATGGGCTCGATCCTCGTCGCCCGCGTATTGCCGCCCTCAGGCGGCGACACGCTGTTCGCCCACATGGGCGCGGCCTATGATGCGCTTGACGACGACACAAAGGCCGCGGTCGAAGGCTTGCAGGCCTTCCATACCGCCGATCACATCTATCAAGCCGATGGCATCTATGCCCAGACGGATCAGGCAGGCAGCCTGCGCGGACAGGACCTTCGCACAGGCGCAGTGCATCCGGTGGTGATCCGCCACCCCCAGACCGGCCGCAAACTGCTCTATGTCAACGGCGCCTTCACGATCAATTTCATCGGCCAGACCCGCGAGCAGAGCCTGCCGCTGCTTTCGAAGCTGCTGGACGCGGCGGTGCGCGAGGACAACCAGTGCCGCGTGATGTGGGAGCCGGGCACGGTGGCGATCTGGGACAACCGTACCACCTGGCACTATGCTCTCAACGACTACCACGGTCACGCCCGCGAGATGCACCGCATCACTCTGTCGGGCGAGGCGCTGGCGGCGTAGCACGTTCGTCTACCGCTAGGCTGCTTAAGCCGGGACCTGCCCGCCTTTCGCTACGCTGCTTGACACGGAGACGGCGTACTTATTGTCGCTAGGGCGCGCTACCTGCTACCTCGGGCGAGCAGGTGTAGACCAGCCGTTCGTTGGGGGTTTCAGGCAGCAGAGCGGTGATCGCCGATTGCTGCTCGCCCAGCGTACGCGCCGCCTCGCTTACCCCGCAAGCCGGGGACGTGTATTGATCGCGCGCGGCCAGCACCTTGGCCAGCGCCTCCTGCCCGAGCAGGTAGCGATCGGTGCGGAAGGTGCGGGTGGCCGGATCGTAGCGGTTGACCGCCACTGCCGCCTCGTCCTCCAGCAGCAGCACTCGGCTCCATTCCCCGCAGGCGGCAAGGCCATATTGGGTACGGGTGTTGACACAGCCATCGGCGGCCCATTCGAACGCGACGTCATCGGTGCGCGCGGTGGTTACGCGGCTGCGCTCTGGCACCAATGTACAGATAAGCGCGCCTTCGGCGGAGGTCGCGCTGCCCGCTGCGCTATCGGCTCTGGCGCTCATATTGTCGTCGAGCGCAGCGGCGACGCGGTCCTCGATCGCGGTGAAGGCCGGACGGGTGAACCACAGCACTAACGCCCCAATCAGCGCCGCCCCGGCGAAGGTGACGGCCATGGCAGCCCGCTTGCGGGTTTCGGGGGCGCGCCGCCAGACCACCGCGGCATAACCGCTGCCCATTGCTGCCAGCAGTGAGATGAGCGCCAGCGCCATCGCGTTCTCGCGCGCCGCCATCACTTCCATCTGCGCCGCCAGCCGCGCGCCCTCGAGAGCCTCGCTGTCGGCTTGTGCCCGCATTGCCATCCGCTCGCGCGCAGCGGCCTGTTCTGCCTCCATCCGCTGGCGTTCCTGGGCGTTCAAGTCGGCGATTGATCGGCACGGCAGGGCGTTCACCATCGGCTCCACCCCTTTGCTTTTGAGGAACGGCAGCAACTCGCGCAAGCTGACCGCGAAATAGAACTCGGCATCCGATCCGTCCGATTCCGCACCAAAGGAATTGACCCCAATCACCCGCCCGCAGGGATCGAGCAGCGGCCCGCCCGAATTGCCGCGCGCGATCGGCGCGGTGTGGAGCAGCGTGTCGAACTGACGGCTGGGGCGTTGTCCCGACAGGAAGCCGCGCGATTTCACCGGCGGTTGGGCGCGGAAGATGTCGCCGATCGCCAGCCCCTGCGCGAGATCGACGTTCATCGGATAGCCGACTGCCGAAACTTCACCCAGATCGGCGCTTACACCGCCCGCCAGTGTCAGCGGCGGCAAGCGAACGGTGCCTTTCGATATCACTATCAGCGCCAAATCGTTGCGAGGGGAAACCGCGACGATGCGTGCAAAGGTGCCGCGCTCGCCCTCGCTCGGAACCACGCCGATGCGCAGCGCATCATCCTGTAGCGCTTCCTGGATGACGTGGGCATTGGTGACGATATGGGTCGGCGAGACGGCAAAGCCGGTGCCGTGTGAGACGGGCGCATATTCGCCCCCGCGCTCGCCGATCAGCACCACCCGCACCACGCCGCGCGCGGCGGCATCGATATCGGCAGGGTCGGCGGCGGCAGGGGCGGCGATAGTGAGCCAGACGAGGGCAAGCGCGCGGAACAGGCGGTTCATGGGTGCGGTTATAGCCGCTTTTTCACCTTAAGCGACATTGAACGCAATCGCCGGGGGTGCAGGTCGGGGGCGGCTGTGGCACAGTGTTTCGCGTGAAACATTTGCCAAACATATCCAATGAGGAACGCTGGCAGGCGATGCAGGCGAGTAACGGGTCCGCGTGGCGCTCAGCGAGGGGCTAAGTGTGGTCAAAACGCTGGAAATCGTGGGCTATAGCGGGGCTAAACAATTCTATGCGGACACGAAAGACAGGCTGGGCATGAATCCGAGCGACTGGAGCAAAGGCGGCGCGGGCCGTGTGGTGCATTGGGCGGTCTTGCCGACGACGCTGGGGCCGATGCTGGTGGCGGCGACCGAGAAGGGCGTGTGCTGCCTCGCCTTCGGCGAAGACGAGGCGAAATTGCAGGCGCGCTTTCCGAAGGCACAGCTGGTGCCCGCAGGAGAGGACTTCCGCGGGTTGTTCGCCAAGGTGCTGGAGGCGGTCGAGCAGCCCGGGGCGGGGAGCGCCGCGATCCCGCTCGACGTGAAAGGCACCGCCTTCCAGCAGCGCGTCTGGGATGAACTGCGCCGTATCCCTGTGGGCGAAACGCGCAGCTACGGCGAACTCGCCGCCGCGGTCGGCAACCCCAAGGCAAGTCGCGCCGTGGGCGGGGCCAACGGCGCGAACAATATCGCGGTGCTGATCCCCTGCCACCGGGTAATCGCCTCTGACGGGTCGCTGGGCGGCTACGCCTATGGCTTGGCTATCAAGGCGGATTTGCTGCGAAGGGAAGGGCGGTGAAATAACCACCCCAGCGTCGCTCCGGGTCAAGCCCGGGGTGACGGGTGGTAACGCTCAATCCAGCTTCGGCGGCATTCCCGGTTCGCACTTTGCCATGGCGCGCTGATACGCCGGGCGCTCGCCGATGCGCTTCAGGTATGCCTTGAGGTTCGGCAGGTGGTCGATGCTCATGCCGCTCATCGCGCGGCTGGTGGTGAGCTGAAAGCCCATCATGATGTCGGCGGTGGTGAGCTGGCTCCCGCCGAAATAGTTTGCCTCGCCGAGCCGCTTCTCGACGATGGCCCAGCCTTTCTGTACCCGGTCGGCGACGAAGAAGGGCAGATCGCTTGCGCCCATGAACTGCGCCACCAGCGCCATCATGCCGTTGGTCATGAAAGTCGCGTTGGCCCAGTGGTAGTAGAACAGGTGATCGGCGAAGTCGGGGTGGTTCGCGTCCGGCACCAGCGGCGGTCCCGGGGCATATTTGGCGACGATGTAGTCGATGATCGCCCCGCTTTCGCCGAGCACCAGATCGCCGTCGGTGATCACCGGCGCAATGCCCATCGGGTGCAGCGCCTTGTATTCATCAGGCGCTAGGCGGTTGTCCTCGCGGCGATTGTAGAGCTTCAGACTGTAATCCAGCCCCAACTCCTCGGCGAGCCAGACGATGCGTTCGGATTGCGACAGGCGCAGGTGGTGGATGGTCAGCACGGCTCTCTCCCGGTTCAGTCTCGCGCCCAGCCTTTGCTTGCGGGCACCAGAGAGTCGAGAAACTTTTGCGCCGTTTCCAGATATTCGCGCTGCTTGGCTTCGCCCATCCGGTCCCAGGTGGCATAAATGCGTCCGATGCGATGATTGCTTTCGAGCCGGCCGCGGTTGGCGTCCATGAAGTGCCAGTAGAGCGGATTGAAAGGGCAGGCGTTGGGGCCGGTCTTCTGCGCGACCTTATAACGGCAGCCACCGCAATAGTTCGACATCTTGTTGATGTAATTCCCGCTCGCCGCATAGGGCTTGGTCGCCAGCCTTCCGCCATCGGCATAGAGCACCATGCCGGCGACATTGGGCAACTCCACCCATTCGAAGGCGTCCGCGTAAACTGCAAGATACCAGTCGGCGACTTCCTGCGGATCAATCCCGGCGATTAGGCAGAAATTGCCGAGCACCATCAGACGCTGAATATGGTGCGCGTGGGCATCCTCGCGAGTGGTGCGGATGCAATCGGCAAGGCAGCGCATATCAGTCTTGCCGGTCCAGAAGAACTCGGGAAGCGGGCGGTGGGCGGAGAGCTCATTGGCATCGGCCAGCCCCGGCATCTGGTGCCAGTAGAACCCGCGCACATATTCGCGCCAGCCGATGATCTGGCGGATGAAGCCTTCGACTGAATTCAGAGGTGCGCGGCCCTTGCGATATTCCTCCTCGGCTTGGGCACAGAGCTCGAGCGGATCGAGCAGCCCGATATTGAGGCTGGTCGAGAGCATCGAGTGATAGAGGTCGTCTTCCCCATGCACCATTGCGTCCTGATAGGGGCCGAACAGCGCGAGGCGGCGTGCGAAAAAAGCCTCGGCAGCTTCTAGCGCTTGTGCCCGCGTGACCGGCCAGCCGAAGGGTTCGAGGTCACCGAAGTGATCGGGGAAGCGTTCGCCGACGAGGGCGATTACATCCTGAGTAATGGCATCGCGTGCGAACTTGGGCGCGGGCGGGGCGCTTAGGCCGCCCTTGGGCGGTTCGCGGTTTTCCGCGTCGTAATTCCAGTCGCCGCCGGTCGGCTTATCGCCCTCCATCAAAAGGCCGGTCTTGCGGCGCATTTCGCGGTAGAAATACTCCATCGTCAGGTGCTTGCGACCCTCGGCAAATCGGCGGAAATCGGCGTGGCTGGCGATGAAGCGGGTGTCGGGGAGGATGCATACAGGACAGGGGAAGCGGCCTTGCCATTCGAGCATGGCATTGTGCACCCGCCACTCACCGCTTTCGGTCACGCGGATTTCCGACGGGGCGTGGCATTCGACCGCGCGGGCGACTTCGCCGGTGAAGCTGCCGGTGTTCGCGGGATCGTCCAGCGCTACGTAATCGACTTGCCACCCCTCGGCGCGGAGTTCTAGCGCGAAGTGGCGCATGGCGGACAAGATCAGTACGATCTTCTGCTTGTGGTGCTTCACATAGGTCGCCTCGTCCCACACCTCCATCATCAGGATGCGGGTTTCAGCCGGGATGAGGCCTTCAAGGCTGGAGATATTTCGCGAAAGCTGGTCGCCAAGGATCGGCACGAGAATCGGTCGGTTCATGCGGGGGTAATGATCGGCTGCGGCTTTGGTGCCCTTCCGTCCTAGGTTGTTCACCCTGAACTTGTCGAAGGAGGCATGTGCGTCCTTTGACAGGCTCAGGAAAAGCGGGTTTGGGGAAAGCTAGACGAAGGAATAGGGGTCCACATCCACGCCCACCCGCACGCCGGGGGCGAAGTTCACGCTCCCGATCCAGTCGCGCAAGATCGCTTGCAGGTTCGCGCTGCGCTTCGCGTTCACCAGAAACCGATAACGATAGCGGCCGCGCAGCAGCGCCAGCGGGGCAGGGGCGGGGCCGAGGATCTGCACATCGGCAAGGCGCGGGCGGACATCGCCAAGCTGCGCCGCCGCCTGGCGCGCTTCCTTCTCGTCTTCGGAGGAGAGGATGATCGCCGCCCAGCGCCCGAAAGGCGGGGCGCCCGCATCGCGGCGGGCGGCGGTCTCAGCGGCGTAGAAGGCATCGCGGTTGCCGTCGGCTAGTGCGGCAATCACCGGGGCATCGGGGTGGCGGGTCTGGATCAGCACCTCGCCTGGCTTAGCCCCGCGCCCAGCGCGCCCAGCGACCTGGGCGATCTGACTATACGTGCGCTCGCCTGCGCGCAGATCGCCGCCTTCGAGCCCAAGATCTGCATCGACCACGCCCACCAGCGTAAGGTCAGGGAAGTGGAAGCCCTTCGTGACGAGCTGCGTGCCGATGATGATGTCGATCGCCTTGCTTTCCGCTTGCGCGATGAATGCGGCGGCGCGGTCCGGGGTGTTGAGCGTGTCAGAGGTGGCGACTGCAATGCGCGCCTGCGGGAACAGCTCGCACACTTCATCGGCGATGCGCTCCACCCCGGGGCCGCAAGCGACCAGGCAGTCGCTCTCCCCACATTCGGGGCAGGCTTCGGGTACCCGCGTCTCGAACCCGCAATGGTGGCAGGCGAGGCGGGACGACAGGCGGTGTTCGACCAGCCATGCGCTGCAAGAGGGGCATTTGAAGCGGTGCCCGCAATTGCGGCACAGGGTCAACGGAGCATAACCGCGGCGGTTAAGGAACAGCAGCGACTGTTCGCCTTTCTCCAGCCGGTCGCGCAAGGCATCGATCAGCGGCCCGGCGAGCCAGTGCTGGCTGCCGGGTTTTTCCTCTTCCGTAGTCAGCGAATTCGAAGCCCGTCTCAACGAGTTTCAGGAGGGGTACGAGTGGTGCGAACCCGATGGAATCTTGCGATCGTTCACCGTTGTCGGCGAACTCCTCGAAATCGCCTTCGACCCCATAACCGCCGCGCGCGGTATGCAGGCCATGCGCCTCCTAACTAACACGAACCCCGCAAATGCCGTTGATTGGTCCAAGCTTGGTGGAGAAGCCCCCACCGACTGGGCTGAAACCTGGGGCGACCTTGACGCCTTCAATGACTCAAGCTGGTCGTCACTCATGGAGGCTGCCCATAATCTGAATGCCTTCGCCTATTTCGGCATTCTGCCCACTTGGGCCCTGTCCTATGCCGACAGGAGTTCTGAGCAGTTCCATGATGTTCCGGCCTTTGTCCGGGGCGTGGTAAACCAGCTCAACAGGTTCCTCCAGTTGCTCCCGAATTCGCTGAACTTGTACGGCATTGAAAACATCGAACGGACCTGTCTCGCTGCGATTGGGCGATTGAAGATCGACGCTAATGAGCCGCTCAGCGTGCACGAGTTGGCGGCAGTGACCCAGGTCACCACCAAGCGCTTGCAGAATGCCATCTACGCGAAGTCCGCAGACGCTCCGATCGTGGCCAAGGATGGGTCAATTCCTGCTGCCGCTGCCCATCGCTGGCTCGAGGCACGCGACTACAAGGCTTCAATCTGGCGCGAGTTCATCGCGTGCAAAGGCTGGGAAGAAGACGGCAAAGCCATAGTCCCTGCCGCAACGGAAAACGAGGCTCGAGACTTCCTGTTCGTTCCCGAAGCCCGCGACGGCACGGTGTTCAGCCCGATTTCGTGTAAAAGAGGCGGCAAGAACGGCACGGCATATTACACAGTCGGGGCAAAGGACGCCGAGGTCGACTACGAAGATTACGATGAGGCTCTTGCCGCGTTGTCCAAGATGTCGACGCCTCGCTGGCGCCGGCCAAACGAAAACGGAAACTTTGGCATCGTCAGCGCTGAACGCTGGCGCCGACTGACCCGTGAAGAGCTGTTTGCCATCTGACGAATTTTGAAACTCGTTCGGCGCTTTTCGTCTGGGCGAGATTCAAAAGGACGCAGCGTGTCCTGCCTGACGCCCAACACCGCCCGCGACCTCGGTTGCGGGGGCCCAAGCAACGCGACTGCTGCGTGCGATAGGGTTCGCCCTTCGCCTTGCAGCCGGAGGCAAGCCCCGCTCCGGATGAGCAGGATCGATTTCACCTTTCGGTCGACCTTGCTCCCTGAACGCGGGGACACGCGTGACGGCTCGGAGAGACGGCACCCCAATCCAACTAGTAGAGAGTCCTATGAGCTACGCCCCCTTGAAAGCCCTAATCATCGACGAACCCTGGATCAGCCATATCCTTGATGGCTCGAAGACATGGGAAATGCGCTCAAAGCCGACAAAGATCCGTGGGCAGTTCGGCCTGGTCAAAAAGGGCAGCGGCGCGATTTCCGGCGTGGCCACACTTGTCGGTTGCGGCGAGCCTTTGCCCCCGGACGCCATGATCCGCGCTTTCGACAAGCACCGGATTCCCGAGCAGATGATCCGTAGTGGCCTAGTCGCGAAGTGGAACTGTCCGTGGGTGCTGTCCAACGTGCGAAAGCTCCTTCGACCCGTGCCCTATCGGCACAAGTCCGGCGCCGTCACATGGGTCAATCTTGAGCCGGAGGTGGCCGCTGCCGTCCGCGCTCAGCTTGTATTCTGAAACCTCGCAATCGACCCGGCCGTCCCCAGAACAGGAGCCACGACCATGACAATCATCGCTGACACAGAGCTTGATCTTTTCTCGTATCCCTTCGCGAACACTGCCGCGACGAAGATGCTGGCAGATGCCTTCGATGCCCTCTGGAAAACGCGCGGCGTGTCACAGCGCCAGTTGGCCGCAAGACTCGGATATCGAGGATCTGTGTGCCTGAGCCACATGGCGACAGGTCGAATTTCCATCCCGGTTGGGCGAGTTCTGGACTTGGCGCACGTGCTTGAAATTGACCCAGCTGAACTGCTGCTAGCGGTTCTGGAACAGCGGCACCCGGAAATCCCGTTCCGGAAGCTTCTGGAGCCTTCCAGGCCGGACTCAACAAGACCGACCGAGCATACGATCCGAGCGGTCACAGACGTTTAGGGTACGACGGGTCATAAGGCGATCCAACAGGCTCGGCTGGAGTAGCCAACTATGCGAAACATTTACCCTGGATTCTCAAACTGCATTGGCTGCCGGGTTTACACTGAAACGGTATCGACGCGTGCAGGTCTGAAAAACCCGGAAATACGTCGCTTTCGAGTATTATACCTATTGCGATGAGGTTTAGGTGAAAAGAGACGAATGCCGATCAGAGACCGGATTTGGCCGCAGCGGTAGTCTCTGGGGTTTAGTCGCAATCGGCAAAACCGCGCGGAAGCTGGGGAATTTCAGGCTTCGCGAGGCCCATCTCATTGATTCGCATTGAGATAATGGCGGAGACGGAGGGATTCGAACCCTCGGTACCGGATTTACCAGTACGACGGTTTAGCAAACCGTTGGTTTCAGCCACTCACCCACGTCTCCTGCGCGATTGGCGTCGGGCGCCTATAGCGGGCAAGCAACCTGGCTGCA
>JAURML010000123.1 GCA_030830695.1 Caenibius sp.
ACAATGAAATCGGAGCCATCTTGTCCGCCTTATTGCTGGACCGCGACCGGGGCATGACACGTTGAGGCCGGGCGTTGGCTGACTGCAAGATATCCACAGTGTGATTCGGTGCTTTGCAAATTCTCGCTTATTTATTTGCAGTGGGGAAAAATCCCCGACGCAGGATGGAAGGGGACATGCAATGACACGAAAACTCCTGGCCGATTCTCCTGGGCTGAGCTGATCCCGTACTGGGTGGCGCAGGTCATCGGCGCCTTCGCGGCAGCGGGCATTCTGTTTGTCATCGCGTCAGGCCAGCCGGGCTGGACACCGGGTGGCTTTGCCTCAAACGGATTTGGCGATCTGTCACCGGGCGGCTATTCGATGCAGGCTGCGCTGCTGATCGAAGTGGTGCTGACAGCCGGCTTCCTGATCGTGATTCTCGGTTCAACCTCGTCCAAGGTGCCGGGCGGCTTTGCGCCGATCGCGATCGGCCTTGCGTTGACCCTGATTCACCTGATCTCCATTCCGGTGACGAACACCTCCGTCAATCCGGCGCGTTCGACTGGCGTCGCCTTCTATGCGGAAACCGCTGCGGTGGGACAGCTTTGGCTGTTCTGGCTCGCGCCGCTGGCTGGTGGTGCCATCGGTGCTGCGATCTGGCGCTATCTGCTGGCACCCGGCGAATCGCTCGAAGCTGTCGGTGGCTAGGGTTGGTGCGCTCTGGCTGGTCAACCGGCCAGAGTGCCCCTATATCAGCTTCGTCAGGGGGCCGGGCAGCCGCGTTGGGGCTTGCGCTCCACCGAGGAAAGTCCGGGCTCCACGAAGCAAGGGTGGCGGGTAACGCCCGCCGGGGGTGACCCCAGGGAAAGTGCCACAGAGAGTATACCGCCGATGGAACGCCCGCTCAGGCGGGTTTCACAGGCAAGGGTGAAAGGGTGCGGCAAGAGCGCACCGGGGCGCTGGCAACAGGGCCCGCATGGCAAACCCCACCCGGAGCAAGACCGAATAGGGGCGGCGCGCCTGCGTCCTTCGGGGCATAGGCAGGTGAGTTTCGCACCAGTCGCCCGGGTTGGTTGCTTGAGTCATGCGGCAACGCATGGCGTAGATGAATGGCTGCCATTGCGGATACGGTCTCCGGTGAGATACCGTCCGCGATACAGAACCCGGCTTACAGGCCCCCTGACACTTCACTTTCGCTCATGCGAACGACGTGAATTGCCTCCGCTTCGTCGCGGGCCTGGAGAAACCGCCGTTCGCTTCCCTCCAGCACCAGCGCGGTCAGGCGGCCATGGCGATAAGCGCCGGTGTCGATACCGATGCGGTTGGCGCGCAATTGCACCTCGCGCGTGATGGTGTGGCCATGCACCACGACATGGCTGTGCGGCGACTGATGCGAAAGGAACGGCTCGCGAATCCAGCGCAGATCAATGGTCTTTTGTTTTTTCAGCGGCTGATCAGGGGCGATGCCGGCATGGACGAACAAATAATCGCCGACCTCCACCATATTTTCGAAACTGCCCAGAAACGCCCTGTGCCGCCCCGGTATCGCCTGCAGCAGGCTCTGCCGAACGCTCTCGAAATCGGCGATATCGAGACTGGCCGGGTCCATCCCATAGCTTTCAAGCGTCTCGGTCCCGCCATAACGCAGGAAATGCACCAGCACGGCCGGGTTGGTCATGCAGGACAGCAGCATTTCTTCGTGATTGCCGCTGATGATCCGCATTTCGCGGCGCAATTGCCAGTCCAGGACATAATCGACCACCGCCCTGCTGTGCGGACCTCGGTCAATCAGATCGCCCAGCATGATGACGGTGCTGCGTGCAGACCGTGCCGCGCGATTATCCTCTTCGATTGCGCAGGCAAGCGCGTGCAGCAGGTCCAGCCGGCCATGTACATCGCCCACCGCATAGACCCGTCGCCCCGCCGGAACGGTGGGCTTTCTGGCCATGCTCTGCGGATTATCGGGCACTGTGGAACGTCTCCGTTGCGCTATCTCAATCACTTAGATGAGCATTATGGTCAACGCATCCAACTGATGCAAAAAATCAACACTATTTTGCGAACGCACATCAAAAGGCGATATGCCTCTTGTGCAATGCAGCAAGGTCGGTCAACTTTAAAGCCGCTCAGGAAGCGATTGCACGGCGAATGATGCAATCCACTGATACGCAGGTGGGACGAGGCAATGAAAACTTTTTGTAAGGAAAAAAGCCATGCTTACGTCCGTCCGCAGCCTTCTCGCTGCATCCATTCTAGCTAGCGCTGCCGTTGCCACCCCGGCTTTTGCGCAAGACGAAGCTGAACCCGACATCACCGTTTCGGGCAATGTCGCTCTCGTAACCGATTATCGTTTTCGTGGCGTTTCGCTTTCAGCAGGCGATCCGGCGATTCAGGGCGGTATCGATATTGCTCATTCAAGCGGGTTTTATGTTGGAACCTGGGGGTCGTCGATTGAAGGTGGTGACGCCTACGGCGAAATGGAACTTGATATCTACGCTGGCTGGAGCGGCACGCTGACCCCGGGTCTCGATCTCGATGTCGGCCTCCTCTATTACGCCTATCCGGCCAAGACCAACGGGTTTGGCCCGGTCGACTATTTTGAGCCCTATATGTCGCTTTCGACCACGCTTGGTCCGGTCGGTGCCACAGTTGGGGTCGCCTACGCGTGGGATCAGGATTCGCTGGGCGATGACGACAACCTTTATCTTTACACTGATCTGGAAGCCGGCATCCCCGAAACTCCAATCACGCTTTCTGCGCACCTCGGCTACACCGACGGCGCGCTGGCGCCTGACCTGCTCGCTGGCGGAACCGATGATAACGGCATCGACTGGTCGGTTGGCGCGTCGGTTACGTTCCTTGGCGGTCTCAGCTTGGGTGTGACCTATATGGACACTGAAGGCACGAGCGTGAAGGACTTCACTGACGACGCCGTTGTCGGTACGCTGTCCTACAGCTTCTAAGGTTTCAGAGACCTTCGATCCATTGCGGCCCGCGCCTCGTGCGCGGGCCGTTTTGTTTGTCCTGTCTCAACGCAGGTAGAAGTCGATCGTCGTGACGACCCGCACCTTCTTGTAAGGCGTGTCGGATGCACCCTAGCCGCCGCTGTCGCCATCGCGCGATTCGACCGAGAAATAGCCTTGCGTGGCGCTCTTGATCCCGCCCACGTTGGTTTCGCTGTCCTTGGCGAATTGTTCGGCTGCCGCGCGCGCGTCCTTTGTCGCTTCGGCAACCATCTTTGGTTTGATATCGTTGAGTCTGGTGAAGGTGTAAGCGATGCCGGAACCTTCTTCCAGCACCACCCCGCGCCGCACCAGTTCGAACTGGCGGCGTACCGCCTTCTGCGCCTTGTCGATGTCAGTCGTGCGCAGGGTCATGCGCTGGCGTACCGTAAAATTGGGGATGCCGTCATTGCTGTATTGCGAGACATTGGCGCCCGAGGGTTCAATCGCGTCTGTCGGAAAACCCAGCTCCTTGAAGAAGGAGCGGATCGAGGCGGTATCCCTGTCCACATTGGCCTGCGCTTCCTGAAGGTTGGTGGCGCTCGCGGAATAGGCGATGGTCCAGATCGCAAGGTCCGCAGTGACATCGCGTTCGGCCAGTCCCCGCACGGTCACTGACCGGTCCGCGACCTTCGCACGGGTCAGCCCGTCACCCAGCAGATAGCCACCCGCAATCAGGCCCAGCGTAATGATCGCGGAACTGGCGATCCAGCGCTGTCTGCTTGCCTCGCGCCAGAAAGGAGCGGTTGCGGGTTGTTCATCAAGGCTGGTATCGCTCATGTTTCGTTCCTCCCATGGCTTGCGGCGAGTGAAGCCGTGATGCCGTTCAGTCGATGAACCGTGCTTGAATAGAGATGAATGGAGTGATTCCGTGGTCCGTTACCTGCACAGCATGATCCGCGTTACCGATCCCGCTGCAACGATTCGTTTCTTCAATCTTATCGGGCTTGAAGAGGTTCGCCGCCATGAATCGGAACAGGGCCGCTTTACCCTGATTTTCCTGGCAGCGCCCGGCCAGGACGGCGTGGCCGAGGTCGAACTGACATACAACTGGCCCGCCGAGGACGGCAGCCCGAGCGAATCCTATGGTGGCGGGCGCAATTTCGGCCATCTCGCCTATGAGGTGGAGGATATCTACCAGACCTGCCAGCGGCTGATGGACAACGGGGTGGTGATCAACCGCCCGCCGCGCGACGGGCGCATGGCCTTCATCCGTACCCCGGATGGCATTTCTGTGGAATTGCTGCAGGCGGGCGGCAGCCTCGCCCCGGCAGAACCATGGGCCAGCATGGAGAATTGCGGCAGCTGGTAAAAGCGGGAAGGGGTCAGGCCGCCTCGCGCGCGCCCTTGAACGGGCGCGCAAAGCGCAGTGCCGCATAGCCGATGATTGCGGATATGACCGAGCCGCTCAGAATGCCGAGCTTCGCCTCCTCGATCAGGAGGGGATAGCGCGGAAAGGCCAGGGCGGAGATAAACAGGCTCATCGTGAAGCCGATCCCGCACAGCACCGATGTTCCCCAGATCTGGGTCCAGTTTGCCCCTGCCGGGCGCGGGGCGAAGCCCAGCCGATCAGCAATGACGATGCAGCTGAAAATTCCCAGTTGCTTGCCCAGGACAAGGCCGCCTGCGATCGCAAGGGGAAGAGGAGCGAGCAATCCTTCGAGGCCAATTCCGGCCAGATTTACGCCAGCGTTTGCAAAACCGAACACGGGGATCACCAGATAGGCGTTCCAGCCGACCAGCGAATGTTCCATATTTTCCAGCATACTGTTGCCATCGGTCCGGCGCATGGGAATGGTCAGCGCGGCGACCACCCCGGCGATGGTGGCGTGTACGCCAGAATTGAGCACGCAGAACCACAGCACCAGCGCGCCCAGCACGAATGGCCAGATCGACTGCACTTTCATGCGATTGAAGCCGATCAGCACCGCCGTTACCAGCAGCGCGCCGATCAGCCAGGCCAGCTTGAGATTGGCGGTATAGAACAGCGCAATGATCAGCACCGCGCCGATATCATCCACGATCGCGACGGTAAGAAGGAACAGGCGTAGCGCCGCCGGAACCCGGTTGCCCAGCAGGCCCAGCACGCCCATGGCAAAGGCGATGTCAGTCGCCGCCGGAATGGCCCAGCCGCGCTGCAGGCTTGCGTCCCCCCCGATCAGCAGCATGTAAATGGCGGCAGGAACGAGCATGCCGCCCGCCGCAGCCAGCACCGGCAGCCGCCGTTGTTGTGCATCCGACAGCTCGCCCGCCACCACTTCGCGCTTCACTTCCAGCCCCACGACGAAGAAGAAGATCGCCATCAGCGCGTCATTGATCCACAGGTGCAGATTGTAGAGCTTGGGGATCGGGCTCCACGCCAGCTTGGCGTGAAACAGCGCGTGGTAGCTGTCCGCGAGGGCCGAGTTTGCCGCGATCATTGCCGCAGCGGCGACGAAGATCAGCAGCACCCCTTCGAACGCATCGCTGACGAACAAGGCCCTGAGCGGGCGAATGGCAGAAGTGAGGGAAAGGGCGCGCTTTTGCATGATTCGACCATTTCCCAAATGATTGCGCGTTGCAAGCTGAACTACGTTAAGTTACCGATATTAATCGTTTTGACTAACGGCGGGGCGATCGTCCGTGGCGATCCTCGGGGGCTTCAGCGTGTTACAATGGCTGACGTTGGCCGGTTACGAATGATCTGCCCCCTTCTGAGTGGCCCAATTTCTATTTTAGAAATGGCCACGAAGGAGGAATGGAATGGCAAGGAAGCACAAGCCGGAGGAGATCATCAGCAAGCTGCGTGAAGCGGAGATCGTGCTGGCG
>JAURML010000124.1 GCA_030830695.1 Caenibius sp.
GCCTGATTCAGCGGGTGCCGCTTTTCCCGCAAGTATCAAGACACGAGAAACAGAGGATTAGAGAAATGGCGAAAGCTAAGTTTGAGCGGAACAAGCCGCACTGCAACATTGGCACCATCGGTCACGTCGACCACGGCAAGACCACGCTGACGGCCGCGATCACCAAGGTCATGGCCGAAGTGAACGGCGGCACCGCCGTTGATTTCGCGAACATCGACAAGGCGCCGGAAGAGCGCGAACGCGGGATCACGATTTCGACCGCGCACGTCGAATATGAAACCGCCAAGCGCCACTATGCGCATGTCGACTGCCCCGGCCACGCTGACTATGTGAAGAACATGATCACCGGCGCCGCGCAGATGGACGGCGCGATCCTGGTCGTGAACGCTGCTGACGGCCCGATGCCGCAGACCCGCGAACACATCCTGCTCGCCCGCCAGGTTGGCGTGCCCGCACTGGTCGTCTATATGAACAAGGTCGACCAGGTCGATGACGAAGAAATCCTCGAACTCGTCGAAATGGAAGTGCGCGAACTGCTTTCCAGCTACGATTTCCCGGGTGACGATATTCCGATCGTCAAGGGTTCGGCTCTGGCCGCGCTCGAAGGCCGCGACGATGAAATCGGCAAGAACTCGATCATCGCCCTGATGGACGCGGTTGACGAATTCATCCCGCAGCCTGACCGTCCGGTCGACAAGCCCTTCCTGATGCCGATCGAAGACGTGTTCTCGATCTCGGGCCGCGGTACCGTGGTGACCGGCCGTATCGAAACCGGCATCGTCAATGTTGGCGACGAAGTTGAAATCGTCGGCATCAAGGACACCAAGAAGACCACCGTCACCGGCGTGGAAATGTTCCGCAAGCTGCTGGATCGTGGTGAAGCTGGCGACAATGTCGGCGCCCTGATCCGTGGCGTCGCCCGTGAAGAGGTCGAGCGTGGCCAGGTGCTCTGCAAGCCCGGTTCGGTCAGCCCGCACACCGAGTTCAGCGCCGAAGTCTACGTGCTGTCGAAGGACGAAGGTGGCCGTCACACGCCGTTCTTCGCCAACTACCGCCCGCAGTTCTACTTCCGCACCACTGACGTGACCGGCGAAGTGATCCTTCCCGAAGGCACCGAAATGGTGATGCCGGGTGACAACGTGACTATCGGCGTGAAGCTGATTGCTCCGATCGCGATGGACGAAGGTCTGCGCTTCGCTATTCGCGAAGGTGGCCGTACCGTCGGTTCGGGGGTTGTCAGCAAGATCACGAAGTAATATAGGCGCCGCGCGGGCCGGGTCCTTTCGGGATTCGGCCTGCCGGAATTTTGGGGGCCGCCCCTTCACGGACACTTCGCAAGAAGTTCTGGTGAGGCGGGGCGGTCTCTTGTTTTATGGAAGATTTTCGGATCTTCCCGGCTCTTTCGCATCGGTAGTTGGACATGGAAGCTCAGAATATCCGCATTCGCCTCAAGGCGTTTGATCACCGCGTACTCGACCAGGCCACTGGCGAAATCGCGGACACCGCCCGCCGCACGGGCGCGCTTATCCGGGGCCCCATTCCGCTGCCGACGCGCATTGAAAAATTCACCGTGAACCGCGGCCCGCACATCGACAAGAAGTCGCGGGAACAGTTTGAGGTTCGCACTTACAAGCGGCTGCTCGACATCGTTCAGCCCAACGCCCAGACGGTCGATGCGCTGATGAAGCTGGACCTCGCCGCGGGCGTGAATGTCGAAATCAAGCTCGCCTGACCGGGTGAGCTGAACCCCGGAGCTGAATCCGGGGTCCGGGGCAAGAAGTGCTGGATGCTCCGGGTTCCTGCTTTTGCGGGGATGCACATCGGGAGGATTTCCTCCCGCAGACATCGGGATACCGCCGGATCTGATCCGGGCCGAGTCCCCCGTCTTGCCTTCCTTGCGAAGGCACTCAGCCCGGACGGGGCGGCGCACGAAAATTTGGGCTGAACACGCCTGTGGGGATGGTCCCTGCAGGCCTCTGTATGAGGAGTCGGATCATGCGCACTGGCGTGATCGCTAAGAAAGTCGGGATGACCCGCCTGTTTCAGGAGGATGGACGTCACATTCCTGTGACCGTTCTCGCTCTTGAAGACTGCCAGGTGGTTTCGGTCCGTACCGGCGAGAAGGATGGCTACACCGCTGTCCAGCTCGGTTCGGGTGAGGCCAAGCAGAAGAATGTTGCCAAGCCGCAGCGTGAACATTTCGCCAAGGCCGAAGTTCCGCTGAAGCAGAAGCTTGCTGAATTCCGCGTCGCCGAAGATGCGCTGGTCGATGTGGGTTCCACCATCGCCGCGTCGCATTTCGTTGCCGGTCAGCTCGTTGACATTACCGGGCACACGCAGGGCAAGGGTTTTGCCGGTGCGATGAAGCGCTGGGGTTTCGGCGGTATGCGCGCCACGCACGGCGTTTCCATCAGTCACCGTGCGCACGGTTCGACCGGTAACCGCCAGGATCCGGGCCGCGTGTTCAAGGGCAAGAAGATGGCCGGTCACATGGGTGATCGCCAGCGTACGCAGCAGAACCTCGAAGTGGTTCGCACTGATGACGAACGTGGCCTGATCTTCGTCAAGGGTTCTGTCCCTGGCGCCAAGAACGCCTGGCTGCTGGTGCGCGATTCCGTGAAGCTTGCCCGCCATGCCGAGGCTCCCTATCCGGCGGGTCTCAAGGGTGCTGCCAACAGCAATGACGCGGCTCCTGCCGACACTCCGACTGAAGAGGCCGTGGTGGTCGATGCAGCCGAAGCCACTAACTCGAACGGGGAGGGTTAAGCCGTGAAAGTGAAGCTTACCAACCTCGATGGTTCGGCCGGCAAGGGCGATATCGAATTGTCGGATGCGGTGTTCGGTCTTGAGCCGCGCGCTGACATCCTGCACCGGGTCGTGACCTGGCAGCTGGAAAACCGCCGCGGCACCGCGCGTGCCGCGCGCGAGCGTTCCGATGTTGCGCGCACCGGCAAGAAGTTCGGTCGCCAGAAGGGCGGCGGTACTGCTCGCCATGGCGATCGCAAGGCCCCGATCTTCATCGGCGGCGGCAAGGCCCATGGCCCGCGTCGCCGTGACTTCGATCAGTCGCTCAACAAGAAGGTGCGTGCGCTCGGCCTCAAGATGGCCCTTTCGGCCAAGGCGAAGGACGGGCTGATCGTGGTCGACACGCTGGAGCTCAAGGACGCCAAGACCAAGGCTCTCGCCGGTCAGTTCGCGAAAGCGGGCTTCGGCAAGAAGGTGCTGGTCGTTGATGGCGAACAGGTGAATGCAGCATTCGCCCGTGCCGCCGGCAACCTGCCGGGCGTCAACGTGCTCCCGGCCATTGGCGCCAATGTCTACGACATTCTCAAGCACGATACGCTGGTGCTGACCCGCGAAGCGGTCGAAAAACTGGAGGCGCGGTTCAATGGCTAAGAAGCAGGAAGTGGATGTGCGCCACTACGACGTGATCCTGGCGCCGCACATCACCGAAAAATCGACGCTGCTGTCCGAACATAATGCGGTGGTCTTCAAGGTGGCGGACAGCGCCACCAAGCCGCAGATCAAGGAAGCGGTCGAAGCCCTGTTCGATGTGAAGGTCACTGGCGTGAACACCATCGTCCAGAAGGGCAAGACCAAGCGCTGGAAGGGCAAGCCCTACAAGCGCAGCGACGTCAAGAAGGCGGTTGTGACGCTGGCTGAAGGCCAGTCGATCGACGTCACCAGCGGCATCTGAGGGGCTGAACCATGGCACTCAAGAATTACAAGCCGACCAGCCCCGCACGACGCGGCCTTATCCTGGTCGACAAGTCCGGCCTGTGGAAGGGCAAGCCCGTCAAGGCGCTGACCGAAGGCAAGCACAAGACCGGTGGCCGCAACAACAAGGGCCATGTGACCTCGCGCGGGATCGCGGGCGGTCACAAGCAGAAGTATCGCTACGTCGATTTCAAGCGGCGCAAGTGGGACATGCCGGCCACGGTCGAGCGTCTGGAATACGATCCCAACCGCACCGCGTTCATCGCCCTCGTCAAGTATGAGGACGGCGAACTGGCCTATATCATCGCGCCGCAGCGCCTTGGCGTGGGCGACCAGGTGATCGCCGGTGAAAAGACCGACGTGAAGCCGGGCAACGCCATGCTGCTCAGCCAGATGCCGGTCGGCACCATCTGCCACAATGTGGAGATGAAGCCGGGCAAGGGTGGCCAGATCGCGCGCAGCGCAGGCACTTATGTGCAGCTGGTCGGTCGTGACCGCGGCCTGGTGATCGTGCGTCTCAACTCGGGCGAACAGCGTTACCTGCGCGGCGATTGCATGGGCACCGTCGGTGCCGTGTCGAACCCCGACAATTCCAACCAGACTCTGGCCAAGGCTGGCCGCAAGCGCTGGATGGGCCGTCGTCCGCTGACCCGCGGCGTCGCCAAGAACCCGGTCGATCACCCGCACGGCGGTGGTGAAGGCCGCACCTCGGGCGGTCGCCACCCGGTCACTCCGTGGGGCAAGCCGACCAAGGGCGCCCGCACCCGCCATAACAAGCAGACGGACAAGATGATTATCCGTTCGCGTCACGCGAAGAAGAAGAGGTAAGCGAAATGGCTCGTTCCGTCTGGAAAGGTCCGTTTGTCGACCTGCACCTGCTGAAGAAGGCAGAA
>JAURML010000125.1 GCA_030830695.1 Caenibius sp.
GCCGCGGCAGATCAACATCTACCGCGCGCTGGGCGCGCAGCTGCCGCAGTTCGCGCATCTGCCGATGATCCTCGGCGCCGACGGCGAGCGCCTGTCCAAGCGCCACGGCGCGGTCAGCGTGATGCAGTACTTCGAGGACGGTTTCCTGCCCGAGGCGCTGAACAACTACCTGGCGCGGCTCGGCTGGTCGCATGGTGACGAGGAAAAATTCACCATGCAGCAGCTGGTCGAATGGTTCGACCTTGCGCACGTCAGCAAGTCGCCGTCGCGCTTTGACCCGGAAAAACTCGCCTGGCTGAACCAGCAGTACCTGAAAGAGGCGGACGATGCGCGGCTGGGCGGACTGATGAAGCCCTTCCTCGAACGCGACGGCTGCGACCTTGCCCAAGGCCCGGCCACGGATCGCGTCGCCGCGCTGCTGAAAGAGCGCGTCAGCACGGTGGAGGAACTGGCGGATGCCGCGGTCTACTTCTACCGCCGCATCGAACCGGCCGCCGAACTGCGCGCGCAGCACTACACCGCGGACGTGAAGCCGGCGCTGGCCGCCTTCCTTGCGCAATTGCAGAGCGTGGAATGGAGCAAGGCCGCGATTGCCGCTGCGTTGAAGGCGATATTGGCTGAACACAAGCTGAAACTGCCGAAACTGGCGATGCCGCTGCGGGTCATGGTCACCGGCGGCCCGCAATCACCCTCTATTGACGCCACCCTGGAACTGATGGGGCGCGTGGAGGTGGTGGCGCGGATGACGCAGGAATTGACGGCTTTTCCATAGCGAGTTTCGCGGTTTACAGGGTAGGGTCGCATCGGTATAATTCGCCGCTCTCGTGGGGGTATAGCTCAGCTGGGAGAGCGCTTGCATGGCATGCAAGAGGTCAGCGGTTCGATCCCGCTTACCTCCACCAGCAGAACACCTCGCTGTAAATAAGACGTAGTCCCTATCGTCTAGAGGCCTAGGACATCGCCCTTTCACGGCGGTAACCGGGGTTCGAATCCCCGTGGGGACGCCAGAATGAAAACGCCACCCATCCGGGTGGCGTTTTTGTTTTGGCTTTCCTGCGTAGGATTTGAACCCCTCGTTCGACTACCCGATGTCCGGGGGACATCGGGTGGACGCCGGGTCGGTGCCAGACCCGGCGGTCCCGAGGCGGATTGTGCCGAGGGATTCGCGGATCGCCTCAAGGCGAGACGTGAACAATCCCCGTGGGGACGCCAAATATGGCCATTAATAGGCCTATCAATCGCAAGGTTGGGGCCTATTGTATTGTTGGGCGGCCAGTAAGCCTGGAGGTAGCCCTCTGGTGTATTTTGCAATCATGAATGCACAGCCACGCCCCTGTGAAACTTTCCGCAAGTACGTTGATACGTCTGAGAAGCGTCAACGAAAATTTCAACAGGCTGGACTAACCTCGCTTTGAGAGGGACTGTCGTCATCCTTGATGATCACGAAATCTTTAGATGAGCAGATGCTTCACAAGCGCTTGCGACCGTCGAATCGCTAGGGCCGCAAACGCCTGTACCAGCTTTGGCCGCCCCGGACGCCGTGGATAAGCAAGCAAGAGATCGACATCCAACTTAGGCCGGAAAGGCCGCACTTCGACAGCAAGGGTGGAGGTGCCGATGTAAAGCGGATGCAGAATGGCTGTGCCTAGGCCGCTTGCGACGTACGCGCATATAGCTGGGGACGTCGATGCAGAGAACCGCAGAGCGCGTTCGATATTCAGTTTTTCGAAGAGCGCGTCCACGCGGAGGCGGGTCAGTGTGCCTTCGCCCCAAGAGATGAAGGCTTCGCCGGAAAGGTCTTGTGCGGAGATTACTCTTTTTTTCGTGAGGCGATGTCCGGGGGGAAGAATGCAAACGGCGGATTGCCGGGGGAATGGCTCTGTTTCGATTTCCGGGTGCTCGGCTACGGAATGGCAAAGGGCGATATCGAGCTTTCCGCTGAGTAAGGAGTCTAAAAGCTTCATGCGGGGTGCGCTCACGATATCGATACTGACTCTGGGGTGTTGCCGTATGAAGTGACGCGCCACGTCCTGAATGAACCCACATGACAATGCGGGCATTGCGCCGATCGACAATGCACCCTTGCGCATATTAAGAATGTCCTGTGCCGATCGCCGGATCTCATCTGCCGCCGAGAAAACCCGATCGACGTCGCGGTAGAGCAGGAGCCCTTCCGGGGTAGGAATCAGACGGCCTTGGGAGCGGTCGAACACCTTGAATCCCGCTGTTCGTTCAAACCCCTGAAGGAGTTTCGTCACTGCGGGCTGTGAGATGTGCATCACTTGAGCGGCGCGCGTTACCGATCCGTTCTCCATAACGGACTTAAATGCCTCGATCTGGCGAAGGTTCATGGAGGTGCCTTTTTTACTCGGCTCGGTTGGTTGAAATATCCCGGACGAGAAGCTAGAGGGCGCTGCCTGTGTCTTGGAAGGGGACAGTCTAACTAATTACCATAACTCCAGGTTATATGGTGGCGAAGACAAATCATTGGACGCTGCGCCTGCGCCATCATGAAAATTAGGCCCTGCTGCCGTCTTCGCCCTTGAGGGGCTTAGCACGGTTAAATTTCTGCCTGATCGCTGGTCATTGACTCCGCAAAAGGCAGCCGACGTGTCGCAGGAGGGTCGTCATGCTGAGATATCTTGCAGTTCTGTTCTTGAGCGTATTTGCTGGGGCTGCCGCAGCGGCAACTGCTTCTACACACAATCCTGAGCGCCCCGTGCGTTTTGTCGTCCCGTATGCGCCAGGTGGGTCGGTCGATACTGTTGCGCGGACCCTGGGCCAGAAATTAAGCGATGCATGGGGGCAGTCGGTTATTGTCGACAACCGCCCTGGCGGAGGTGCGAATATTGGCACGGAAATCGTGCAGCGGGCGAATCCAGACGGATATACCTTGCTGCTTGGGACCACCGCCAATACGGTGAACGTGCACCTGATGAAGAACCTGAAGCATAACTTCATCCGGGATTTCGTGCCGATTTCGCTGCTCGATACCTTCTACAATGTACTGGTCATCAATACCGCGTCGCCTGCAAAATCGCTGAGCGAGCTTATGGATCTCGCGAAATTGAGACCCGGAAAACTGACTTATGCATCCTCCGGGATAGGGAGTTCGAATCACTTTTCCGGAGAACTGTTCAAGCTGATGGCGAAGGTCGAGATCGTGCATGTGCCCTACAAGGCGGCGCCTGTGGCGTTGACCGACTTGCTTGCCGGTCGAGTTGACGTCTATTTCCCGGGCATCGTGAGCTCGCTGCCGCATATCAAGTCGGGCAAGTTGCGGGCGTTGGGAGTGACCGGGTCAAAGCGATCGGCGACGGTTCCGGATATACCGACGATCGCCGAGGCGGGCCTGCCTGGGTACGAACTGACCCCATGGCATGGTCTACTCGCGCCAACCGGGACACCTCCAGATCTGATTATCAAGATCAACCGCGACGTGGTGGCGACTCTTGCCTTGCCTGATGTGAGGGGCAAGCTGGTGAAAACGGGGATCGACAATGTGATCGGCAGCTCACCTGCAGAGCTTGCCGCGTTCATAAAGCGCGAAACGGAAAAGTACGGGAAGCTTGCGCAAGCGGCGGGTCTCTCGAAAAAATAACCCGGTGGCATTAGCGATTGGATCAGCTGAAAACTGCCACCATGGCATGTTCGTCTCACGAGGTGGATATCGCTGGGCTTCCCGCACTCGTTGACCAGGCGGCCGAACGGTTCGGCGACCGCCCGCTTTGGGTGTCAATCGACAGTGGCGAAACGCTTGGGTTCGCTGA
>JAURML010000014.1 GCA_030830695.1 Caenibius sp.
ACCAAACAATCCGCGCACCTCACCAAAGCAGGCTGCACCCGGCACAAACACCACTTCGCCGACTTCATATTGCGTGCTGCGCCCGGCCTGCGCGACGCGACCGACAGATTCATACCCCGGTACCAGCGGATAACCCATGCCAGGAAAGGTCGGCATGCGACCAGACCACAACAGTTTTTCCGTACCCGTGGAAATACCGCTCCAGCAGATATCCACAACCAGATCGTTGTCGGTGGGCTCGACGAGCGCGAGCTCGCGTACCTGCAACTGATGCGGTTGCTCGACGACGACGGCGTGCGCGTTCATCCTCTGCCTCCTGGGGAGCGGCCTTGCGCTGTCACGTGTCGTTGCAGGCTATTCATGGAAAACCCGGCGTTGTTTTAGGTCGGCGACGACCTTGTTTCGGAGCGTCTCGTTTGCAGTCCCGGGAAGGCAGAGCCTTCGCAGGTATTGTGTCATTCTATGCTGACGCTTATTAGTGTCAAGTAATATTTACATCTGAGAGGTCAGGCAGCCCGGGCAGTCAATAGCCTGACCTGAAGCGGTATCCGTGTTGGCAAAAGACGCACGTTGTCAAAACCGGAATAACGAAGCAGCGCCGTCAGCTGTTCTGCGGTGCGGGCCTGCCCGCGGCCCATGGCCAGCAAATAAAACCCGAAGTAGGCATCGCCCATGGCCTCGGCGCCGGGCGTACCCGACATAGGCTCTGCCAGTACCAGTGTGCCGCCAGTGGGCAGTGCGGCTCGAATGGCTTTGAGAATAGTCACCGCGCGCTCATCGTCATGGTCGTGAATGATGCGCACCAGCGAGACAATGTCAGCGCCGGTTGGCAAAGCCTCGGCAAGGAAATTTCCGCCCACGGCCTGGGCACGATCGGCAATCCCGGCGCTCTGAAAACGCGCGCGGGCATTGGCGGCTACAGGCGGCAAGTCAAACAGGGTCAGTTTCAGGTGCGGCGCGCGCTCGGCAACGCTGACCAGAAAGCGCCCCTCGCCACCACCCACATCCAGCAGGTGACGGTGCGGAGTAAATGAAAAAGCGTCGAGAATTTCCGCAGCCACCAAGGGCTGTGAAGCCGACATCAATGCAGAATAATTGGCGACTTTTTCCGGCGCGATTTCAGCCGCATGGGCCTTGGCTTCATCTGCGGTATAGGGGTAATACTCGGAGAGCGACGGCCGCACATGACCACGCAGGAGCGCGACCGGATCCGTCAGATCGGCGTAGAGCGTGGCATGGTGCCGAACCATCGCTGTCACCGCTTCGTTATCGACCAGCGGCGCGCCCAGCATGCCCAGACCATAACGTTGCTCGCCGGCGGGCGTGAGGCCGCGTTTCTCTACCAAGCGCAGCGACTGTGCCGCCACCAGCAAACGCTCGGCAGCTTCAACCGACATATCAAACTGCCGCGCCAGCGCGCTGATGCTTTGCGGACCATTTGAGAGTTTTTTGAACAGGTCGAGTTGCACGCAAGCCGCCAACACCTGCGAATACACAAAACCGGCCACCAGATCGAACACTTCCCGCGCATGGCGGTGGGCGATCGGGCGTGTGAGAAGAAATCCGGAAGCGAAACGATGAAACGCAGGATTGGCGAGCAGCCGGTCACGCCAGCCAAGCAGCCAGTCTGACCAGGAGAGGACAGCTGTTGTCATCACTAGGCCGAAATGCGGGTAACGGTCGGCACCAGCTTGCGGGTGAGCTCAACCGGCACCAGCCTGCGGGATTCCTGACGCACCAGTGTGCGCAGCTGCGCCGAACCGCGGCAGCTCGGAATGGAGGCACTGGCATAGGCGATCAGCTGATCAAAATACTGAATGGCGCCCGAGAGACCGAGCTCTGCTGCCGAGCTGGGACGGCCCAGCGCGGCATCTTGCCCGCCCGGTTTGCCCAGTTGTTCGGTGTCCAGCGCCACATCGCGAATATCGTCGGCCACCTGATAAGCCTCACCCAGCCACTCGCCAAGCGCGCGCCAGGGTTCAAATGCAGCTCCCGCCGCCTGAGCGCCGGCCACGGTGGCAGCCACAAACAAGGCGCCCGTCTTGGCGCGCTGGTAGGCGGTGAGCGCCACGCGCGGCTCACACTCCCAAGCCTGACCCGCGACGATGCCTGATGGGGCGGCAACACCAGCGGCAATCGTGCTCATTAAGGGGCCCATGCGCTCCGGCTTTTGTGCAGCGGCCACTGCCAGACTTTGAAATGCGGTCACGATCAGCGCATCGCCGGCCAGCACGGCCAGCCGTTCGCCATAGGCACCGAAGACGGAAGGACGGCCGCGGCGCGTGGTCGCATTGTCGAAACAAGGCAAATCATCATGCACGAGCGAAGCGCAATGCATCAGCTCAATCGCCGCACCGGCCGCAGCGGCCAGGCCGATATCGTCTGCGCCGCATGCCTGGGCAACGGCCAGGGTCAGGTGTGGGCGTATGCGCGCACCGCCCGGAAATACCGAATGGCGAATCGCGGCGGCAAGGCGCGGCGGTCCTTCCGGGGCTTCCTGAGCCGCGATTGCAGCCTCCAGTGCCGCTTCAATATGCGCGGAATTGTCCATACTGTCTCCTGTACGACCTGTCTGGCCGTGGTTAGATGTAAGGTATGCCTGTCAGTTATTGATGTCAAGTTTAATTGACATTGCGCTTCTCGCGTGTGAGTAAAGCCGGGCGCTTGCGCCTGACCAAGTCCGCGCATCGGGCGGCGTTTGGATCCAAGCTTCGCTTGTCGCCCCTCAAGAAGTGGGTTTCCCCCTGCCCTATGGTCTGGTTTGCCCATCGCAGCCGTCATTTGTCACGCCGGCGATGCGCGCACCACCAGGGACAACAAAGGGGGAGTTCATCATGAGATTTTTGGGCCAACGTGGCACCGTTGCGGTGCTGCTTGCGGGGTTGTCATTGCTGAGCGGCTGCGGCGGCAGTGATGGCCGCGGCACCGGTCAGACCGGCACATCGGTGTCGCCCCAGCAAACGGGCACGGGCGCGCAAGGCGTTACGACAGCGGCCGCCTGCCCCGGCAGCGGCACCGAGTGCACGGGCGCCACGATTTTGCGCACGGATCAGGGCATCGGTGTCACCGACTTCGGGGTGCAGGTATACGGGGTATCGACCAACGACTTGCTCACACCCAACCCGGCGCCACAAATCGCTTATGGGCTCAGACCCGCTACCGGCGGTACGGCGGATCTGCGGATCAGCAAAGCCGCCGATGGCCGGCTGGCGTCCGTCACCCTGCTGCTGTCGAATCTGGGTTTGTCCTGGGATGGCAAAACCGAACGCCCGCAGATCATCGAAACCTTTGAAACGCGTCAGGGGCGCGTGCAGCTCGATGCCAACGGGCTAGCCGTCCTCCAGACACTACCCGCCGCCACTGATCTGAGTTTTTTCGACTTTGGCAGACGAGGCGCTAACGGCACACAGGTCAATTACGCCAACAATGTTTATTTCCCGCGTACCGAAGCCGTGCGCTGCCCAAGCAACCATCCGGGCTGCCCCAGCGTTGAAACCAAGGGCCTGAGAGCGCAGCTGGGAGACTGGCGCAGCGGCGGCAGCACACCCGATAGCTCGCAGGCCACGCGCCTACACGAAGACGGCGCAACCCAAGCAGGCTACGGCGTGGATGCCAATGGCCAGCTGGTTCTGCTGCCCTGGGCTGACGGGATTGGCGTGCCTTACCCCGGATTCAAGGGTTACCGTGATTTCCTTCACTGGTCCTTCGCGTATGTCAATCTAGGCGCGTGGATCACCCAAGACACTGTTGGAATAGTCGAATGGGATGGCAACAACGAGCACAACAAGATGCGCCGCGGACTGATGGCCTTCGGTCAGGTGACGCCGGCGGCACAAGTGCCGACCAGCGGTGTGGCCCGTTACCGCGGTCGGATCTATGGCTGGTTCAGCTACCTGCAGGCGGAGGATTCACATCCGCTGTTTGGCGAGGTAGAGGCAACCGTGGATTTCGATAACCGTACGGTCGTACTCACCTTCAGCGGCACGCGTATCGATGAAGGACAGATGGATCCCCTGCCGCTGGCGCTCACGGCAAGTACGGCATTGAGCAGCGGGCAGCTTGCCAATTATTTTTTCGGTAGCGCAAGCAAGACGACACTCAGCGGCGGTATCGGTGGACGCTTCTTCGGCCCGGTGAGCAATGGCGGCAGCGGCACGGGGCCAGCAGAAATGGGCGGGAATTTTCAGCTGCAAGGCGCCAATCAGGGCCCGGTATCGATTGGCGGTTTTTTACTGCGGAAGATTTGATGCGCGCTTCGTCGATGATGAATGACTGAGGACATCACGGCGTCACAGACCCCGTGAGCGGATGTTATGTGGTCGTGTGGTGCGCAAGCCGGTCTTTTGC
Source organism: Caenibius sp. (assembly GCA_030830695.1). Lineage (GTDB taxonomy): Bacteria > Pseudomonadota > Alphaproteobacteria > Sphingomonadales > Sphingomonadaceae > JACKKV01. The sequence continues at coordinate 4,348 of JAURML010000014.1, forward strand.
AACAAAAAAAGACCGGTACAAGCCAACGCTCACCACCATTCCCCACAC
>JAURML010000126.1 GCA_030830695.1 Caenibius sp.
ATAGCCAATCTTGCGCAGCTGGTAGAGCGTGTACATGCCGGTAATCCCAGCGCCGATGATGATCACATCGAAATCAAGGTCGGGTTTCTTTGCCACTCTTCACTCCCAAGCTCAGCTCATTTTGCTGTGCGTCATAGCCATGAATTGGCGTGCACTGCAATGAACATGTTTATAGCAAATTGACCCTGAACAATAAAGCGAAATTGATTCGGGTTTAGATGACCCAGTCCCGCTCGACAAAAAGATATTCCTTGCCGGAAAACAGGAATGAGCGCGTCAGATCGATGAAATTGCGTTCATCTGCGGCCGCTTGCGTGCGGGCATCTTCCATTTCCGCACCGCCCCGGGCCAGCGCCCTATCCCACCAGGCTTCCGCATGGCCCATGTAGCTGCCCTCCGCCATGTCCAGCCCTGCGGCGATGCGTCCAGTCAGTTCTGAAGTGCGGCGGTGGACCTGCTGATAACAGACCATGCCACGCGCAGGCGCATGGCTGCGCACCAGCGGGCCGTGGCGGGTCAGCCAGTAATCCCTTGCCGCTGCCTCCCCCAGTTCCGGCAGGGGCATCAGCGGGAATACCAGCTTGACGATACTGGTCCGCCGCCTGGCGACAACCCGCGCAGGCCCGGTGCTTACCTGCGGATATTCATTGGCCAGCCAGCATTCGGACTCCCCCGAAGCAACCAGCCCGGCCAGCGCATCTTTTAACTCGCTGATGGCCTCTTGCCCGTCAGCACTCTCCAGAAGCGACTGAAGCGCGCCAGCGGTAGGCCACCAGAGGTCCAGCATGGCCGCAAACGGGCTCGACGGGCTGCTCCGCAATTGCGCGGCCGCACGATCCGCTTCCGCAAGCGATGCATCGGCGTGGAACTGAACATGGCGGCAAATTCCCAGCCGGGCCTGCATGCCCGCGACGACAGGTCCGACGCGATCGAGCAGTCCGGCCTGAAATGCTTCAGCCTCCAGCCCATCCGCACGCTTCAGAAGGCAAACCAGCCGGATCATTTAGAGGATCTCTTCAAGCGGCGGCAGGCTGTCACGGTCAGGATCGATCTCGTTGCCCTTGAACCACACGCGGTCGCGCAACGAGGATTTATCGCCGTAATCAAGCAACAGCCGATAAGCATCAGGTGACAAAGGCTTGCGCCCGTCTTCGCCCAGGATGACGCGGTCTATAGCCGCGCCGATTGTGCAGATCGCTGCATTCAGGGCATCGATATCGTCCTGCACCGTCGCCCGGGTCTGCTCAAGCGAGGCTTGCAAATCAGCCGCCTGACCTTCGTCCACCAGCCCGGCCAGGCCTTCGGCCAGTTCGCGCATCAGGCGGTAGGAACCGGCCTCGAAACGCACCGCGTTTTTCCATTGCTCCTGCATCATGGCGAGATGGCCCACGACCAGCCTCACCTGTTCCTGAGCCAGCTTCTCGTCATCGGGAATGGTCGGAGCGATCACTTCCTGAACGGACTTGATCAGATTGCGGAAGCGCACATCAAGGCTGGGCAGCATCAGATTTCCTCCCGGATCATCTGGCAAATCTGGTTGATGAACACCGCGCCCGCGGAACCGAGCCAGGTCATCACGTTTTCCTGGTGATTGGTGTGGCCTTCAGCCACACGCATGGCCTGGCCAAGATCCATCACCGCGCATTTGTAGGCATTGAGAATTTCGTACCAGCGCAGCTTCACAGGATCGATCACATTACCGGAGAGCCGCTGATATCGCCCAAGGAAATCCTCGCGCGTGAGGAAGCCTGAGACCAGAAAGCGGCCATCTTCATCCAGATATCCGAACAGTCGCTGGATCGTCCAGGCGATGTCTTCGTGATAATCACCCAGATGCCCCAACTCCCAGTCGAGCACAGCGGTAAACTTGCCACTCGGTTCCTCGAACATGAAATTGCCGATGCGCAGGTCGCCATGCACTATCCCTACCCTGTCGCACACCGGCACATGTTCGCGCAGCCAGCGTTCGCACATGGTGACGATCGGCAACGGTTCGACAATCGCGTTCCAGTAGAGGCCAGACCAGAAATTCAGTTCCCACAGCGCAGCATCTGTCGTGCCAGCGCGAGGCTTCGCGAATAGGGAGAGGTCCTTTTGCGACCAGTCCAGTCCGTGAGTCTTGACGAAAGCATCCACAAACTGCGGCGCCAGCCGTTCCGATAATTCACCAAACCGGGTGCCCATGCCTGATACGCCCTTGGCCCCGCTGGTCGTCGGCTCTGTCACCCCGTGGACGAACTCAATAATGGAGCCTGCCTGATCAAGAAACTCTGCATCGGTATCCACATGGCGGATCGGTGCAACCGGCAGGGCGCCGATCATGGCGTTCTGCAATTGCGCCTCGCGGCCGCGGCAACTCTGAGAAATGCCCTCTGGCGGATCCATGCGCAAGACTAGCCGTTCACCTTCTGGCTTTTCGGCATGAACCAGGTTGAAGATGAACTGTTCTTTCGATGCCCCGCCCGACATGCGGCGAACATTGGATATCACCGCATCGCGATACCCCAGATGGTTGAAATAACGGCCCAGCATCGCGGCGATTTCAGCACTGGTGCGAGCGCGATATGGCCCCTTGCGGCGATATTCCAGCGTACGGTCAAGCACCCATTGCTGGCGCGGGTCCATCGCCGTGCGATCCCACGGATCGGCCTGAACAGGCATGTCCAAAGCTGCAAACTCCTCTCTCAAATTTGATTCCCTTTCGGGTATCGTAAAGCTTATGCAAGGGTGCCGAGCGAAAATCCAGTTCGCCGCGATCAATCATGATTAAAGGGCGCACAAAAAAAGGGCGGGTCCGAAGACCCGCCCTTGCGTTGTCGCTAAGCCGTCAGCTTACCTGAACGAAAAGCCGAACGTCACACCATAGGTGGCCGGCATACCCGCAAAGCGAGCGGCCGAGTCCGCCGAAGAAATAACGTTGGTCCAGTAGTAGGTGTTGAAGATGTTCTTGCCCCAGGCCATCACCTTCCACGCACCGTCCGGAGCTTCATAACCCAGACGGGCGTCAACCGTGGTCCAGCCCTTCAGGGCGAACGGGTTGGTCACGCCATCGGGCAGGAAGCAGACAGGATCGTCACTGCTGTCAAGCTGGCAGCCAGACAGATAATCGAGGCGGCGGGCGCCGGGCTGCGAATCCGACTTTGTCCGGGCGCTGACAGTGACACCGAAGAAAGGCGCCCCACCATTTTCCAGCTCATAGCGATAGTCAAGGTTTACGCTACCCGACCATTCCGGCGTGAAGGGCAGGTCGTCTCCAGCAAAGTCGTCAGCCACACCCAGCACGTTGTAGTTATAGGGCGCAGCCGGGCTCTCCTTGATCTTGGAGTTAAGGTAGGTGACGGAGCCGCTGAGAGTCAGGCCTTCCGCCGCGCGCACGGTGATATCCGCTTCGGCACCGTAGATGCGCGACTTCGGAATGTTCACCAGCGTTTCCAGCCCGCCGAAGATCGGATCGAGCAAGCGGCCACGGATCTGCTTATCCTTGTAGTCCATATAGAAAGCCGCGGCGTTAAGCTGCACGGCTCGATCCGCCAGCGACGCCTTGAAGCCGCCCTCGAAAGCCGTGACCGATTCCTGCGTCACCGGTGCGAGAGCGACGGCATTTGCAGCAGCGAGGCTTGGGAACGAGCCTGCCTTGTAGCCACGCGAGACGTTGGCATAAACCAGCACGTCCGGATTGACCTTGTAATCTAGGCCGACACGCCAGGAGACATTGTCTTCTGCCAGATTGCCGCGGAAAACTTCTCCAGGCACGAAAGCATCGTTCAGCGTGTAGTTCTGGTCTGGCGTGATCGGCGTGAACGGCAGATCAAGGGGTGTGCCGCCTGCATCTGTCGGTACGCCATTTTCATTGTAGTAGTCGCTCGTGACACCGTTCAGCAACGCACCAAGGTAGTTGAAGAACTTGTTCACGTTGCCGTTTTCGGTCGTGTACGAAATGAGCGCGTTCTTGTTCTTAGAATCCGTGTAACGCGCCGCGGCCTTCAGCGTCAGCTCTTCCGTGATGTCGAATTCCAGATTGCCGAACACGGCCCAGTTTTCGATTTTCTGCTTGTTCGTAACACCCGAATAGTTGATGTTGAACAGGCTGTTGTCATGGCTGGTGTTGTCGAAATAGCGCAGACCCTGATCTTCAAAGGTCGTGCTCTTTTCGTAATTTCCACCCAGAAGCCAGCGAATCTGCGAAGTCGGATCATTGGACAAACGCAGTTCCTGGTTGAACGTCTTGATGTAGCCATCGTTCTTTTCAAGGTCATAGGTGACATAGGCCATGCCATCACCATCGACACCCTGATTCTGCTTGAAGTGAGCGTAGGAGGTCTGCGAGGTCAGCGTCATGCCGCCGCCCAGCTCGATGTCCGCACGCATCGCCCCTTGCCACATGCGGCGGTTGGCAAACGGGTCAAGATTGGTCTGGCCCCAGGCGCTGGGATCGTCACCGAAACCAAAAGGTATAGCGGCTTCCGGCGCAATCGTGGCCGGATCGGCAACGAGCGCCGTCCAGTCAGCAATCCGTGGATTTCCGCCCGACCAGAGCGCGTTGGCGTTGCGATAGAAATCATGCCGCACTTCGCGATCCGCACTCCAGTTCTGGACGCGAATACCGACCAGCTGCTGCGCCTGCGGCTGCGACTTGTCACGCCAGGCGTTGAGGTTGAAGTTCAGCGATACATTATCGCTTACATCGACATCGAGCAGCATGCGCCCGGCGATGTAGGACTGAGCACCGTTTTTGTCATCGCGCGTCGCGCTGTACTGCCAGTCATCGCCATTAAGGCCGGTCACGGCAATACGGCCACGCACAGTGTCCGACAGCGGGCCGGAAATGAAGGCGTTGCCTTCGATCGTGTTGAAACGACCGTAAGAGATATCACCGCCAACTTCGAGCGTATCGGTCGGCTTGGCGGCGATGTAGTTGATCGCGCCGCCAGTGGAGTTCTGACCAAACAGGGTTCCCTGCGGGCCCTTCAGTGCTTCGATCCGCTCGAGGTCGAACGCCGAATGCGACGCAAGCGCCGGGAAGCTGAGCGGGATCTGGTCAATATAAACGCTGACCGCCGGATAAACGCCCAGCGAGCTTTCGTTAAAGCCAACACCGCGCAGCGTCAGAATCGGCGTTCCGGTGTTCGACGGGGCGAAGGCGAGGCCGGGAACGACCGACGCGACGTCGGAAAGCGATGTCAGCTTGCGCTCTTTCAGCGCCTCGCCGGAAATGGCGGTGATCGTCAGGCCAACGTCATTGAGGTTTTCCTCACGTTTGTTCGCGGTAACCACGATGACATTGCTGTCGGATGCGCCCGCGCCCTGCGCGACCGCGACACCCGGCACTGACAGAACAGCACATGCCGCGCCAGCGAGCAGAAAAGTCCGGATCTTCATTAATAACCTCCCTTTGGAATGGCTCAATTTAACATGAATTTAGGCTGCATTGGCGGCGGCTCGTATCAGCAAGGCAAGTAAAGTCAACTTGTCTTGAATGTTATTCTGATGCTCGGTCCGCTTTTTGCATTTAAACCACAAAAAAGGGCGGGTCCGAAGACCCGCCGTTCCAGTATTTATCGACCTCGTGATTACTTGAACTTGAAGCCGAAGGTCACGCCGTACGTGGCAGGGCGGCCAGCGAACCGCGCCGAGCTGTCGCTCGACGGAATGACGGCAGTCCAGTAGTACTTGTCGAAGATGTTCTTGCCCCAGAGCATCACCTTCCAAGCACCTTCAGGCGCTTCATAGCCCAGGCGCGCATCGACCGTGGCATAGCCATCGATCGTGTAAGGATAGGGGCCGACGTAATCAGCAATACGATAGCGCACGTCACCGCCAACCGGCAGTGTCGTATCTTCACCGCCGATCGCAGCGCTCTGGCTGGAACGGAAGCTCATCGTCGCACCAAAGAAGGGGTGGCCCCCGTTTTCGAGTTCATGACGGTAGTCGAGATTGACCGAGCCGGACCACTTCGGCGTGTACGGAATTTTTGACCCGCTCAAATCTTCGATATTGGCAGTCGCACCAGACGGATCGAAATCGCCGGGACGCGAGTCGATGTTGTTATCGACACCGCCGAAGATGTCGTAACCGACATAATTCTTGATCTTTGAATCCAGGTACGTAACGGCACCCGAAAGCGTCAGCCCTTCAGTCGGACGCACGGTCACGTCCGCTTCAAAGCCATAGATCCGCGACTTCGGCACATTGACCAGCGTGTCCAGCGTACCGAAGATGAAGTCGAACAGCTTGCCGCGGACCTGCTTGTCCCGATAATCCATGTAGAAGCCAGCAGCATTGAACTGGACGGCACCATCGGCCAGCGTGGCCTTGAGACCGGCCTCATATGCCGTCACCTTTTCCTGCGTCACCGGAACGGCCGACGTAAACGCTGCGGCTGCAAGCGCCGGGAAGGAACCAGCCTTGTAGCCACGCGAAACGTTAGCGTAGAACAGCGTGTTCGGATCGAACTTGTAGTCAAAGCCGGCCCGCCACGACACATTGTCCTGCTTCAAAGTCGCTGTGAACGGAACGCCAGGAATACCAAGACCCAGAGCACCCCACTGCATGGGAGCGGTGATGGTCACATCGCCAGGCAAATTGGCGAGATCAGCCTCGCTGCCACCAAAATTATTAAGTGTATAGCAATCTTCCGGGGCAATCGGAGGGAAATCCCATCCACCAAGGGCCCCGCCGAGAATATTGAACAGCTTGTCAACATTACCATTCTCACCGGTGAAGCCGCAGTTGTAGGCGGAAATCTTCGACTTGGTGTAACGGGCCGCAGCCTTCAACGTCAGGCCTTCCGTAACTTCGAATTCTGTATTGCCGAAGATCGCCCAGTTCTTGATCTTCTGGCTCAGAATCACGTCGCTGACGTTGATGTAGAGGTTGCCCGCGTTGAAGTTCGAGTTCGCCCAGTAGCGCAGACGCTGATCTTCGTATGTCTTGCTGTCTTCATAATTGGCGCCGAGCATCCAGCGCAATTGCGAAGTCTGGTCATTAGCAAGGCGAAGTTCCTGGTTGAACGTCTTGATGCGGCCATACCCGCGGGTAAGGTCGTAAGCAGGCAATTCCATACCATCACCGTCAGTGCCCTGATGCCGCTTGTAATCGGCATAGGATGTCAGCGAGGTAAGAGTCAGCGAACCAAGTTCCACGTCGCCGCGCAGGCCGAACTGGAAGAAGCGATGGTCGCCATAGGGCTCAAATTCTGTTAACGCCGCATTCGCAGGTTCGCTCCCGCCGCCACCATCAGACAGAGAGGTGTTGGGATCCAAGAGCAGGGAACCCCATTCAGCAGCTCGGGCGTTTTCCGGCGCAAATGGGTAACAAATCTGCGCGGAGGCACAGCCCGCCGGGGCGGGCAGGTAAGCGTTACGCAGCGGGTCGACCAACGGCGACAGATTCAGCGCCTTGCCCAGGCCCGACCCGATCTGTTCGTGGGTGGCAATCAGCTGCTGAGCCTGCGGCTCGGACTTGTCCTTCCAACCATTAGCGGTGAAGCGCAGCTTGACTGTTTCGCTCGGCTCCACGTCAATGGTCAGACGACCGGCGATGTAGGATTCCGCCCCGTTCTTGTCACGACGAGTATAGGACTTCTGCCATCCATCCGAATTGCGGCCATTGACAGCAAGGCGGAAACCTGCCGAATCGCCAAGCGGGCCGCTGATATAGGCATTGCCATCGATCTGGTTGAAACGCCCGTAACCGATGTCACCGCCAGCTTCGAGAGTTTCGGTCGGACCAGCCGCGATGTAGTTAATCGCGCCGCCGGTGGAATTCTGGCCGAACAGAGTACCCTGCGGGCCCTTCAGGACTTCGATACGCTCAAGGTCGAAGGCCGAATGCATCGCCAGAACCGGGAAGGGCAGCGGAATCTGGTCCACGTAGACGCTGACCGCGGGATAGACACCCAGCGAACTCTCGTTGAAACCGATGCCGCGCAGGGTGAAGATCGGCGTGTTCGTTGTGGACGGCGTGTAGATCAGGCCCGGAGCAACCGAGGCAACGTCTTCAAGCGAGGCGACGTTGCGTTCCTTCAGCGCGGCGCCGGAGATCGCGGTGATGGTCAGGCCGACGTCATTCAGATTTTCCTCGCGCTTGTTCGCCGTAACGACGATTACGTTCGCGTCAGACGCACCTGCTCCCTGAGCCATGGCCAAGCCAGGCGTAAGCACCAAAGCACCCGCTGCGCTTGCCATGAGGTATTTACGGAAATTCATTTTTCTCTCCTCCCGTATGCGTAAACACAAAGTCATGCTGATGCGTTCACAGCACTTCAAATTCTTGTAGCGTGCAGAAATTCTAGTAGCATGCAGGCCTCGGCGACTGTCAACAAATCTTGATTGCGTTCGCGATCAATGCAAATTTGTGATGTGAAAATATCACAGTCGATGATGTTCATGCAAACGTCTGCTCCGGATGAAAATGCGCCGCCTCGTATGCGCAGCCCTTGGCTTGTGCCGGGACAGAGGATAATCGATCGGGCGATCACACCCGTCGCGGCCCGCGTGGCCAATGGTGCAAGGGAGAGAACTGATGACTCAGGCTGCAGATATTCGCGACAACCCCGCGCCGGAATGGATTGCGGATGTGCGCGCGCGTTATGATGTGGAGCGCACGGTTGACCTTGCCCTTACGCGCAAACTGGAACGCCGCGGCAGCCAGATCTTCGCGGTTGCAAAACTCGACGAACTGGCAAGCTTGCTCAAGGCATTCCTGGCCCGCCGGATCGATGGCGAGTTCTCGATCCGCAATCTCAAGGCGCTGACGGGCGGCAACTCAAAGGAACAATTCTCCTTCGAACTCGATTGGGTGAAAGATGGTGAAAGGCGTATCGGCGACAGGATGGTGCTGCGCCGCGAACAGGCCGAATCCATCGTCGAGGCGGACAAGCTGCGCGAATTCCAGCTTGTAAAGGCGGCGAGCGTCCTGATGCCTGCGCCCACCGCCTACTGGCTGGACGAAACCGGGGAGGAGCTGGGCCGACCCGCTTTGATCTACAGCTTCGTGACGGGCGTTCAAAAGCCAACCAAATCGACCAGCAAGGTGACCGGGATCGGTATCAATTTCGACAAACAGCACCGCGACGCGCTCGGCCCCCAATTCATCGATTATCTGGCCCGGATTCACAATTTCGATCCCGCCGGACATGACCTTTCGGCGTTTGACATTCCCAAGGTGGGAACGACGCAGGACGTCGACTGGCAGATCAACTGGTGGGCACGCGCCTGGTTCGAAGACCGGCTGGAAGAGGTCCCGCTGATGACGGTGGCCGAACAATGGTTGCGCGCGAACCGCCAGCCGCTCGATCACCTTTCACTCATTCATGGCGATTACCGCAGCGGCAATTTCCTGTTTGACGAAGACACGCTGAAATTCACGGCGGTTCTCGATTGGGAACTGGGCTATTTCGGGGATCGCCATGCCGATCTTGCCTGGGTGCTCAATCCTGTCTTCATCACTCCTTCCGAAGACGGCGAACCGCTGCACACCTCGCTGTTCCGGCGTGACGAATTCCTGCGCGACTACGAAAAGGCGAGCGGGCTCAAGGTCGACGAGCAGCGGCTGAGCTATTACAATATCTTCGCTTACTGGCGCTCGGTTGCGCTCACTCTCTCGGCCGGGCCGCGAGCCGCTGGCGCGCTCAAGACGCATCAGGACATCGTGCTCAGCTGGTTCTCGGGCATTTCCTATCCGCTGCTCGAAGCGCTGCGCCGCGAACTGGAATCGGTCCTGCGCTGAACGGCACGGGCCGTGAGCATCAATCCCCCGAAAGGCTTCACTCGCTTTGACCGGTTGACGGGCAATGCCTTCATGGAAATGGTCGGGCCGCTCTTCCTCAGGATCGATCCGGAGCGCGGCCCGGTGTTCGGCTTTCGGGTGGAGCCGCGCCATTGCAACGGGATCGGAATTTGTCACGGCGGGATGATCGCGACCTTTGCCGACATCTTCCTGCCGACCCAGGTCCGCTTCGACCCCGAGTTTGACGATGGCTATACGCCCACGATTTCGTTGAC
>JAURML010000127.1 GCA_030830695.1 Caenibius sp.
AGCCCGGAAAATCGAATTCGTCGGGCAGGAAGTTCAGCGCCCCGTCCAGGCCGAAGTTCCAGGCATGATAAGGACAGGTGAATGACGTGCCCCGCCCCGTCTTCTCGCGCACCAGACAGGCGCCGCGATGCGTGCAGGCGTTATGAAATGCACGAACTCGGCCATCGCCATCGCGCAGCAGGATCACCGGATGCCCGTTGATCGTGTCCGTCTTGTAGGAACCCTTGTCCGGGATTTCGTTGCCAATCGCCGCCAGCAGCCAGACGCGATCGAACAGATGTTCGCGTTCCAGTTCAAAAAAGGCGGGATCGTTATACCGGCCGGCGGGATGCGCGGGAAGCGGCGGAATTCCGGCGGGATGCGCCTTGCCTTTGATGCGCGCTTCCTCGCTCTGCCAGATCGCACCGATCCTTTGAGTCGTTTCGAGCACTTGCATAGCTGTCTCTCCCTTGGTCCTGCCTTGGGTAAGACCGCATCAGATCGGTTGACAGGCGGATTACCCTCGGATTTTTCCCGACGGGTTTCCAGTCGCCCGCGAAAATGGCGCAGCCCCCCGTGACAGCCGCCGCACGGATCGTCTAAGCGCCGCGCCATGACTGCGCACAAACCCGGCGACCCGACCACGCTCAACCGTCTCTATGGCCGCGCCAAGGGCAAGCCACTGCGCCAGGGGCAGCAGGCGCTGGTCGACAAGCTGCTGCCGCAGATTGCTGTGCCGGAAGACGGGCCGATCACAGCTGAACGCCTGTTCGGGCGCGACTGCCCGCTCCATTTCGAGATCGGGTTCGGCGGGGGAGAGCACCTGGCCTATCGCGCCGATCTGCTGCCCGACCACGGTTTCATCGGCTGCGAACCCTTCCTCAACGGCGTGGCCCAGGCACTGACTCACCTCGGCGGCGATGACGAACGCCACGCCCCGATCCGCAATATCCGCATCCATCACGGTGACGCGCTGGAGGTGCTTCAGCGCGTCCCGGACGGGGCGCTCTCCTTCCTTTACCTGCTTCATCCCGACCCCTGGCCCAAGGCCCGGCACGCCAAACGGCGGATGATGAATGACGGCCCGGTGGACCTGTTCGCCGCCAAGCTGAAACCGGGCGGTGAGTTTCGCTTTGGGACGGATCACCAGGTCTATCTGCGCCACGCGCTGATGGTGATGCGCCGCCACACCGACAGTTTCGAATGGTTGGTCGAAGGCCCGCAGAGCTGGCAAAACCGGCCCGGCGGCTGGTGCGAAACCCGCTACGAAGCCAAGGCGCGGCGGCTGGGGCACGAAGTCTGGTACTTTCGCTATCGCAGGCGATAAGTGCAAGTTGCTCTAAAGCTGCGCTTTTGCCCCCTTCGCTAAAATCTCGCTTCCCTGTACCGCGCAGAAGCGGCATCGGGTGCAGATGGACCTTCTCACCCAGATCGATTTCATGCATGCGCTGGCGGGCATGGCCGTTGGTGTGCTGGTCGGTTTTACAGGCGTCGGCGGCGGCGCGCTGATGACGCCGGTTCTGGTGCTGCTTTTCGGAGTCGCCCCGCAAACGGCGGTGGGGACTGACCTGCTCTATGCCGCAACCACCGAGACCGCCGGATCGGCCGTGCATGGCTGGCGCGAAACGGTGGACTGGCGCATTGTCCGCCGCCTTGCTTCTGGCAGTATTCCCGCATCGCTGGTTACGCTGGGCGCGCTGTCTTGGCTGGGCAGCGTCGGCAAATCGGCCCAGCATGAAATCCTGCTGGTGCTGGGCGTCATGCTGGTGCTGACCGCCATCGCCGTCGCGTTCCAGAAGCAACTGATCGCCTATGCAGCCGCCCGCAGGCCCGTCACCCGTGGGCACGAAGCGGTGCCGACAGTGGCATTGGGCGCACTCATCGGGGTTGCGGTCTCACTCTCTTCGGTGGGGGCCGGTGCAATCGGTGTGACGGCGCTGCTGATCCTTTACCCCGGGCTGCCCGTTTCACGCATCGTCGGGACGGACATTGCGCATGCCGTGCCGCTGGCGCTGGTGGGCGGGATTGGCCACTGGATTATCGGCGGCGTTGACTGGACGCTGCTGGCCAGCCTGCTGGCAGGCTCCATCCCTGGCGTAATCGTGGGCAGCCTCCTGTCCAGCCGTGCGCCGGATGCCTGGCTGCGCCCCGCGCTTGCCGCCGTACTGCTCGTTTCAGGGCTGAAATTGCTGTTCTGATCCGCTGCGCCGCGTGGCCGCGATCAGCCCACCACCCCCGCCGCCGCCAGCACCGCCAGTTGCAGCACATCAGGCGCGATCGAAGTCATCGGCGCGATCTGCACCGGCTTTTCCATGCCGATCAGCATCGGGCCGATGGTGGCGTTGCCGCCCAGTTCGCGCAACAACTTGGCCGAGATATTGGCCGATTGCAGCCCCGGCATGATCAGGATGTTGGCCGGTTGCGACAGACGGCTGAACGGGTAATTCGCCATCACCTTGGGATTGAGCGCAGCATCGGGCGCCATTTCTCCTTCATATTCGAAATTGGCCTTGCGCTCGTCCAGGATCGCCACCGCGTCACGGATGCTCTCCAGCCAGCGACCGGAAGGATTGCCGAAGGTGGAAAAGCTGAGGAAGGCCACGCGCGGCTCATGGCCCAGCCGCCGGGCGACGGCCGCCGTTTCCGTGGCGATATGCGCCAGGTCTTCTGCCGATGGACGCTCGTTGATCGTGGTGTCCGCCAGAAACACCGTGTAATCCTTGCCGATCATCAGGTGAATGCCGAACGGCACCTGCCCCGGCTTGGGGTCCAGCACCAGCCCCACTTCCTTCATGGTCTGAGCGAAAGTGCGCGTCAGACCTGAAATCATGGCGTCGCCCTGGCCCAGCGCGAGCAAAAGCGAGGAAAAGACATTACGGTCCTGATTGACCATGCGCCGCACGTCGCGTTCCATGAAACCGCGGCGCTGCAGACGCTTGTAGAGATAATCGACCATCGCGGGGACGTGAATCGAATCCTTGGAGTTCTGGATTTCGTAGCTGTCCGGGTCTTCAACCCCCAGCTCCGCCAGCATGGCGCGGGTCGCCTCGGTCCGCCCGACCAGCACCGGCGTGCCATAGCCGAAATCGCGGAACTGGATGGCGGCGCGCAGCACGACTTCATCCTCCGCTTCGGCGAATATCACCCGCTTCGGGTTCTTCTTCAGATCCTCGAAGACCTGATTGAGCACAGTGGTGGTCGGGTTGAGCCGCGCCTTCAGTTTCAGGCCGTAAGCATTGAAATCCTCGATCGGCTTTTGCGCCACGCCCGAATCCATCGCCGCCCGCGCTACCGCGCAGGAAATGCGCTCGATCAGCCGCGGATCGAAGGGCGCTGGAATGATGTATTCCGTGCCGAACTGCTGGTTCTTGCCGTAAGCGGCGGCGACTTCTTCGGGGACCCGTTCACGCGCCAGCGCGGCAATCGCCTCGGCTGCTGCGATCTTCATCTCTTCATTGATGGCGGTCGCCTGCACATCCAGTGCGCCACGGAAGATGAAGGGGAAGCCCAGCACATTATTGACCTGGTTCGGATAATCCGAACGCCCGGTGGCCACGATCGCATCGGGCCTTACCGCCTTCGCATCAGGCGGCGTGATTTCGGGGTCGGGATTGGCCATGGCGAAAATGATCGGCTTTGACGCCATTTTCTTGACCATTGCCTGAGTCAGCGCGCCCTTGACTGACAGGCCAAGAAACACGTCCGCCCCGGCAATCGCGTCTTCCAGCGTGCGCGCATCGGTCGCAATGGCGTGAGCAGACTTGAACTGATCGATATTCTCGCGCCCGATATAGATCACGCCCTTGCTGTCGCACATGGTCACGTTTTCATGGCGCACGCCCAGCGACTTGATCAGCGACGTGCAGGCAATGGCCGAAGCTCCGGCCCCGTTCACCACCACCTTGACGTCTTCTATCTTGCGCCCGGTCAGATGGCAGGCGTTGATAAGCCCGGCGGCAGCGATGATCGCCGTGCCGTGCTGGTCATCATGCATCACCGGAATCTTCATCCGCTCGCGCAGGGCCTGCTCGATGATAAAACATTCCGGAGCCTTGATGTCTTCAAGGTTGATCCCGCCGAAGGTCGGTTCCATCAGCGCCACGGCGTTGATCAAGGCATCGCAATCCTCTGTGTCCAGCTCGATATCAATCGAATCGACATCGGCGAAGCGCTTGAACAGCACCGCCTTGCCTTCCATCACCGGCTTGGAAGCGAGCGCGCCGAGATTGCCAAGGCCAAGGATCGCCGTGCCGTTGGAGATGACGGCCACGAGATTGGAGCGGGCGGTGTAAATCGCCGCCTTCGCGGGATCCGCTGCAATCGCTTCTACAGGAGCGGCGACGCCCGGCGAATAGGCCAGGCTCAGATCGCGCTGAGTTGCCATCGGCTTCGAGGCGATGATCTCGATCTTACCCGGGCGGATGGTTTCGTGATAGAACAGCGCCTCGCGTTCGGTGAAGCGCAGCTTGTTGTCGTCAGCCAAGCGAAATCTCCTGAATCACAATGGCCCCTAGGCGTTGCGCGCCCGCGCCGCAATGGTGGGTTTCAGGGTTTGATCGGGGGAAAGCGTCGCGCAGGATGCTTTCCGAATCGGGCCCTGCCGCGCTAATCCCTCGCGATGGCTGGCGGCTCCACCCCCATGATGCAGCAATATTTCGCCCTTAAGGCGCAGGCGGGCGATTGCCTACTGTTCTACCGCATGGGCGACTTCTTCGAATTGTTCTTCGATGATGCGCGCGAGGCGGCGGGCGTGCTGGACATCGCGCTCACCAGCCGGGGCGAACATGATGGCCAGCCGGTGCCGATGTGCGGCGTTCCGGTTCACGCCGCTGAAAACTATCTGGCGCGGCTCATCAAGGCAGGCTGCCGCGTGGCCATCGCCGAACAGGTTGAAACGCCCGAAGAAGCGAAAAAGCGTGGCGGATCGAAGGCGCTGGTGGCGCGCGACATCGTGCGCTTCGTCACCGCTGGCACCTTGACCGAGGATGCGCTGCTCGAACCGCGCCGCGCCAATGTGCTGGCGGCAATTTGCGAACTGCGCGGCACCGTGGGCCTTGCCAGCTGCGACATATCGACCGGACGGATGGAGCTGGAAGAATGCGCGCCAGAACGCATGGGGGCTGCCCTCGCCCGCCTTGGGGCAAGCGAGGTGGTGGCGCCTGACGGCTGGGAAGCAGCGCCCGACGGCGCCACGATGCGCCCGCGCGCCAGCTTTGCGAGTGATGAGGGTGACGCGTTGCTCAGGCAGATCCATCACGTCGCTACGCTGGATGGTTTTGGCAGTTTCACTCGCCCCATGCTTGCCGCCGCCGCCGGACTTGTCGCCTATCTCGATCATGCCGGGCGCGGCACCCTTCCATTCCTGCTGCCCCCGGTGTTGCGCGAAACGACGGCGCATCTGGCCATGGACGAAGCGACCCGATCAAGCCTTGAAATCCTCACTTCGCAGCAGGGCGGACGGCAGGGCAGCCTGGTCGCCGCGGTGGACCGCTGCGTGACCGGAGCCGGAGCACGCCAGCTGGCTGACGACCTTTCCGCCCCGCTGACCGGCGCGCACACCATTGAGCAGCGCCTTGCCCTGGTCAGCTATCTCCACACCGACCCTTTGCTGCGCGCGGACCTGCGCAACGTGCTGCGCGCATCGCCCGACATCGGTCGCGCGCTTGGCCGGGTGGTGGCGGGGCGCGGCAGCCCGCGCGACCTCGGCCAGATTCGCGACGGACTGGCCGAGGCGCGGCGCATCCGCGATTATCTGAAAGAACAGGATGGCCGGCCCGCCCTGCTCGACCAACTGCTGCCCCTGCTCGGCGGGCATGGCGCGCTGGTTGACCTGCTAGCACGCGCGCTGGTGCCATCGCCCCCGACGGAGCGAGGACAAGGCGGCTTCATTGCGCAAGGCTATGACGCTGCCCTGGACGAACTGCGCGCCACATCAGGCAATGCACGCCGGGCGATCGCCGCACTGGAGGCAAAATATCGCGACGAAACCGGCATTTCCGCGCTGAAGATCAGACACAACGGGGTGCTTGGCTATTTCATCGAAGTGCCCGCGCGCCATGCCGATGCGCTGATGGCCGCGGACAGCGGCTTTGCGCATCGCCAGACCATGGCCGGGGCCGTGCGGTTCAATTCGGTTTCGCTGCATGAGGAAGCCAGTCGGATCGCCGAAGCGGGCGGCCATGCGCTGGCCGCCGAGGAATCGCATTTCGAGGAACTGGTTAGCCGCACGGTGGAGGCGCGACAGGCCATTGCCGCAACCGCATCAGCGCTGGCACGGCTGGACGTCGCAGCCGGACTTGCCGAACGCGCAACAGAAGGCAACTGGTGCCGGCCTGAAGTCGCGGATGAGCCCTGCCTCGCCATCACCGGTGGGCGCCACCCGGTGGTCGAAGCGGCCCTCACCGCCATTGGTGAGCGGTTCATCGCCAATGACTGTATGCTTTCCAGCCAGGACCGATTGTGGCTGATCGGCGGGCCGAACATGGGCGGCAAGTCCACTTTCCTGCGCCAGAACGCACTGATCGTGCTGCTGGCACAGGCAGGCAGCTTCGTGCCCGCCGAGCGCGCGAAAATTGGCCTGGTTGACCGGCTATTCAGCCGCGTGGGCGCCTCTGACAATCTTGCACGGGGCCGCTCCACCTTCATGGTGGAAATGGTGGAAACCGCCGCCATTCTATCGCAGGCCAGCGAACGCAGCTTCGTTATCCTTGACGAAGTGGGGCGCGGCACTTCCACTTATGATGGGCTGGCGCTGGCCTGGGCGGTGGTAGAGGCGGTGCATGAACGCAATCGCTGCCGCTGCCTGTTCGCCACTCATTATCACGAACTGGCCCGGCTGGCTGAAAGCTGCGATGCGTTGTCGCTGCATCATGTCCGCGCGCGCGAATGGAAGGGCGATCTTGTCCTGCTCCACGAACTCGCCGCCGGGCCAGCGGACCGTTCCTACGGGCTGGCGGTAGCCCGGCTGGCCGGCTTGCCTGCGCCGGTCATCGCCCGCGCGAAATCGGTGCTGGACCGGCTGGAGAAGACCCGCGCTGAAACCGGCGGGCTGGCATCGGGTCTGGGCGAATTGCCGCTGTTCGCCGCCGCAGCCGAGGCCGAAGCGGATCGCGGCGACACGCTGCGCGACAGGTTGCACGCGCTGGACGTCGATGCACTGAGCCCGCGCGAGGCACTGGAGGTGCTCTACCAGCTCAAGCGCGACGCCGAAGCGACGGAACATTAACCCTTTTACGCCAAAATATCAGCCATGTGCCGGATGCTTTTTCGCAGCCGCTGGGCGGCGCTGCTGTTCGTGGCCATAACGATCGCCTCTGCCGCCGCATTTGTTGGCAGCAGTGAAGGCGAATCCGCCGCGACCGAACTCGCCACGAACATGCGCGCGCAAGCGCAGGCGAAGTTGCCCTTTGCCGCGGAAGACGTGAATGAAGCCGCGCGGCAGTCCGAACTAATTCATGGCTTCGCCTCTGAAGAGGAACTGGTCGACGATGCCACCGGCCTCGACCCCACACCGGAAGACGAACTCGCCCGTATCGAGGCCGAGCTTGCCGCGCAGGATGAGCCCACTATAGTGGCGAACAGTGACCAGATCGCAGCCCCCGGATACTGAAAGTCTTGCAGAAGACCGCACGGACCTGGCTGAAGACCGCACGGTCATGGCTGTCGAACGAACGTTTGCCGGCTGGATGCGGACTGCCTTTGGGGCCATTGGCATTGGTATCGCCTTTCACGCCCTGTTCGGTGAATTCGACCCCCCATACCTCGCCAAGCTGATCGCGACCGTCTTCATACTGCTGGGCGCAGTGCTGGCGGTGGGTGCCGAACGGCGTGCATGCAACAGCTTCTCCAGGCTTAACGCTCACCGGATCGATGAACTGCCACAGCCACGCATCCGCTGGATCGCCTTTGCGGTGGCGACAGGCGCGCTCATTCTCGCGTTAGCGCTGTGGTTGCTGCACGCCCCGGGATAACGGGTGCTGCGTCCCCGCGTCAGCGCGTAGGAACCGGAACCTCGCCCGAATAGTCATAGAATCCGCGGCCGGATTTCTTGCCGGTCCAGCCCGCTTCGACATATTTGCGCAGCAAGGGCGCGGGGCGGTATTTGTCCTCACCGGTCGATTCCTGCAGGATTTTCATGATTTCCAGCAGCGTATCGAGTCCCACGAAATCAGACAGCTGCAACGGGCCCATCGGATGATTGAGACCGAGCTTGCAGCCATTGTCGATGTCCAGCACGCTGCCCGTGCCCGAGCCGAGCACGAAAATCGCCTCGTTCAACATGGGGCACAGGATGCGATTGACCACAAAAGCCGGTTCGTCGCCCGCGTGCACCACGACCTTGCCGATTTTTTCGGAAAAAGCGGTCATTTTCGCGACGGTCGCCTCGCTCGTGGCAAGGCCGGGAATTACCTCCACCAGCTTCATCACCGGCACCGGGTTGAAGAAATGAAGGCCGATGAAGCGCGTCGGATCGGGGCTCGATGCGGCCATGCGGGTGATCGGGATCGAACTGGTGTTCGTCGCCAGAATCGCATCGGGCGCCAGCACTTCGGCGATGGAACCAAAGATCATCCGCTTGACGTCTTCTCGTTCCGTCGCCGCCTCGATAATCAGATCTGCATCGCGCATCGGCTGGTAATCGGCGGCGGGTTGAATGCGGGCCACGATCGCATCGGCTGCGGTACCATCCATCTTGCCCTTTTCAACGAGCTTGGTCAGCGTTCGGTCGATGGAATCGCGCGCTTTTTCGGCGATGGCCAGATCGATATCAGCCAGAACCACATCCATCCCGGCCTGTGCCACGGTCTGGGCAATCCCCGTGCCCATCAGACCCGCACCAATGATCCCGACCTTGCGCATTCCCGTAATCTCCTGCTGTGTTGACCCCTGCAACTCGCCGCGCTGTTATCCGCGATCGCGCCATATTGCTAGCGGTTCGCGCCCGGCACCCATTTCACGTCCGCACGGCCATGGTCGTTCAGGACCCGCGCGAGAACGAAGAGATAGTCGGACAGACGATTGATATAGGCAAGCGCAGCGGGATTGACCGGCTCGGTCGCCGCCAGAGCAACCATCTCCCGTTCCGCCCGGCGCGCGCATGCCCGTGCCAGATGAATCCGCGCCGCGCCTTCGCCACCCCCCGGCAGAACAAAGCTGGTCAGCGGTTCCAGCCGTTCATTGGCGGCATCAATGGCCTGCTCCAGCCAGTCGACCTGGGCCATCACGATCCGCAACACCATTTCGGAGGGGACAAAATCGGATCCGGGCGTGGCCAGGTCCGCGCCCAGGTCGAACAGGTCGTTCTGGATCCGCGCGATGGTGCGGGCGGTTTCACCGTCAAGCGCACAGGCGGCAAACCCCAGGGCGCTGTTCGCCTCGTCCACCGCGCCGATCGCTTCCATGCGCACAACGTGTTTGGAACAGCGCGACCCATCGACCAGCCCGGTCGTGCCGTCATCGCCCGTTCGGGTATATATCCGGTTGAGCTTGACCATGCGCGATCCGGCGCAGCCTAGCGGCTGACCATCATCAGCACCATCACCACCACAATCGCCAGTGCCTGATATTTTATCCGGGCGAACATCATCTGGTTCTGGCGCAATTGCATTTCAGTGGCCTTGCCCTCAGGCGTTCGTTCCAGATCCTCTTTCGCGCTTTGCAGGAAAGCTATGATGCCGCGAACGAGCGAGACGAGGACCATGACCATCAGGATGATCAGCAGGGGAATAAGAATATAGTTCATGATTCCATTCCTACGCTGTCGCCGAGCGAAAGGCCATACGGGAAGTCACCCTCGCGCAGGCGCGTCGCCAGCTCCGCCCCGTCCTCTCCGGCCCGGCGCCGATCGGCCAGCGAGGGCGAGCCGCGCCGCTTGGCAAGCTTGCGCCCATGTTCGTCAAGCACAACCGGGTGATGGTGCCAGACCGGCACCGGGAGGTCGAGCAGCGCCTGAAGCAGTCGGTGCAGATGCGTTGCCGCAAACAGATCCATTCCGCGCGTGACCAGCGAGATTTCGTCCGCCGCATCGTCCAGCGTGACCGCCAGATGATAACTGGCCGGCAGATCCTTGCGCAATAAGACCACATCACCAAAAATCGCGGGCGTTGCGAGCTGCACGCCGGCCTGTTGGTCTCGCCATTCCAGCGGTCCTGCCAGTTGCTGCGCCCGCTCCATGTCCAGCCGCCAGGCGGCAGCAACGGGATCGATGTCGCGCCCCTTGCAGGTGCCGGGATAAAGCGGCCCGTCCGGCCCGACCTGATGTGCTGCGGCGACAATTTCGGCGCGACTGCACTGGCACGGGTAAAGCAGCCCCGCCGCCTTCAACCGCTCCGCCGCCTGGGCATAGAATGGTAGCCGGGTCGACTGGGCGGGCACTTCTTCCCATGCCAGTCCCAGCCATGCAAGATCATCGCGAAACTCCTGAGCCAGCTCAGGGCGGCTGCGCGGCCCGTCAATATCCTCTATACGCAGCAAGAAACTGCCACCGGCACACCGCGCCAGATCATGCGCGGTGACAGCCGCGAAGGCATGGCCGAGATGAAGTGAGCCATTGGGGCTGGGGGCGAAGCGGGTGCGGATCATCAGCGCTGTGCATGCAACGCGGCTGTGGATGGATCAACTGTCACATACTTGACGTCTTTTTGCGCAAATGCTCCCATCACGACATCAGGGGGCCAATGCATGTTCAAAGCCGAACTGATTGAAAGAGTGGCGCGGTTCCGAAGTGCACAGGATGATCCTGCGCGCGAACTGACGAGTTGTCCGGCGCTGGTGCTCAATGCCGACTTCACGCCCTTGTCCTACTATCCGCTCAGCCTGTGGCCATGGCAGACCGCGATCAAGGCGGTGTTTCTGGAGCGGGTGGACATTCTTGCCACCTACGAGCGGCAGGTCCATTCGCCGTCGCTGGACATGAAAATCCCCTCGGTCATCGCCCTGCGCCAATATGTGCGCCCCAGCGAGTTTCCGGCATTCACGCGTTTCAACGTCTTCCTGCGCGATCGCTTTTCCTGCCAGTATTGCGACAGCCCCAAGCAGCTGACCTTCGATCACGTCGTGCCTCGCCGACTGGGCGGAAAGACCACCTGGGAAAACGTCGCAACCGCCTGTGCGCCTTGCAACATGCGCAAGGGCGGGCGCACACCCGAACAGGCCCACATGCCACTGATCGTGCGCCCGATCCGGCCGACCAGCTGGCATCTGCAGGAACGGGGGCGCGGATTTCCACCCAACTATCTGCACGAAACCTGGCGTGACTGGCTTTACTGGGATGTCGAACTGGAAGCCTGAACAGGCAGCGCAGCCCCTCAGCCGTCAATGACCTGACTCGCCGGATGATGCCGGTCGAGATGACGCTTCAATATTTTGAGGTTGCGGGTGTTTGACCGAAAAAACACGTCAAACACATCGCCTGCGACTGGAATGGAGCCCAGCGCGGTGTCCACGGCCAGATTGCCCGCCATGCGCCATAATTTCCATTTCGGCATGCCAAGGTTGCGCGCTTCCCACACCAGATAGGCCCCCATGGCCGCGGCAAGCAGATCGCCCGCGACTGGAACCAGCCCCGCAATCGCATCCAGCCCGATCCGGAAATTGACACCCGGGATCGTTACGCTGCGTTCGAGCAGCATTTCAAGCGCCTCGATCCGCCGCCGCACGGATGCGGGGCCGGAACCGGTGGGCAGATCCAGGCCAAGCGGGCGCGGACGTGCCCCGGCGCGAAAATCACCATAGTCTTCGGCCATTGCCATCTCCTTGCCCCCTACTTGGGGGTGAGGGCCAGCGGCGCCAAGGGGTGAATGCCCCAGCCGTTGGATTCAAACCCGGCCACGCTGCCGCGGACCAGCGACCAGCGCAAGGGCGGGCCAAACGGAATGAAGATATTGGCCGCCGTCAACTCCGCCTCGGCCTCGGCCAGAGTCGCGTTCATCGCCGCCAGGTCGCTTTCTTCAAGCGCTTTGGCGACCAGCGCATCCGACTCTTTCGAACATAGTCCCTGACGCAGCGAACAGTTGAACTGATTGAGGTACCAGCGAACACTGCGATAACGCGCGAGCCGGTCGAACATGGCAAGATCGGACTTCCGTCCAGGCTTCGCCCGCACCGCATTCACGCCGACCGCGGCAAGATTGTCACGCAGGACGGTAAACAAGGCGTCCGACCCCGGGCCATCGGGCAGCGACACCGCCAGTTCTGGCGCGTTTCCGCCATTTTGTTCACGCCATGCAGCAACACGGCGTGCCGCGATCTGCCGCCGCTGCTCCATGGAAAGCTGGCTCCAGCGCTCGCCGATCGTGCCAATGTCGTCAGGATTTCCGGCAGCCACCAGCCTGGTCGTGTCCTGCCACCCGCTGATGTTGAAGGGCACCACCAGCGCCGGGCGATCGATCGCCATGGCCAGCGCTTCTCGCCGTGCGGGATCGGCCAGGAATCCATCCCCGCGCAGGACCAGCAACCCGAATAGGCCGTTCACGCGGTCAACCCTGACAGTCCCTCGTGAGAGGGGTCCCGTATCGGCATAGGGCAGGGCCTCGATGCGGCCACCCAGCACGACATCCACCACGCCATCATCGAACAGGGCGATGGCGCGTTTGGCCGCTGTTGCGCGCAGGCGCACCTGGCGTTTGTGATCTTGCCAGTCTTCCCGCGCCGGCTCGCCGCGCTGTTCGGGCGGAACCGGAGTCAGCAGCGCAACATTGCCCTTGCGCTTTAGCACCATTTCACCCGAACCCGCACCCTGTACCAGCAGGCCAAGCTCAGGCTGAGCAAGCAGTTGCAGAAAATCGGGCATGGGTGCGCGAAGGCGCACTTCCACCACCCGCCCCGCCATGGCCCGGACATCGGCAATCATCGCCAGATCGAACCCCATCGAGGTTCCGCGCAAGCCCCGGATCGCCCGCTTCAATGCGTCGCGCGCGCTCGCCCCGTCCACGTCACGGCCATTGGGCCACTTTCCTTCGCGCAGGCGAAAGATGTAGCTGCGCCCGTCATCGGTCACGATCCAGCGTTCCGCAAGGCTTGGCACAACTTCACCCTTGGCATCAAAGCCCACCAGCCCTGCGACCGTGGCCCCGCGCACCAGTTGCGCGCCAGCATCGAGATGAATGCCCCCGGCTGTCAGGTCGTCGGACGAGCCGATCACCGCAGCCTCTACCGTCTTGTCACCACCGCCAAAGCCGCAGGCGGCCAGCAGCAGCGGCATTAACAACGACAGGACGGCGGTATTGCGCATGACCCCCCTTGCCTAGCAGCAAGAACCAAGCCGGTCAGCGGGCAATGCGATGCAAATTCAGATTTTGCGGATTTGTCCGCGCTGGACCGGTTCGCTCGAAGTGAGCGGTGGCCGCACGAAACGCGGTGCGTTGGTTTCGGACGGTTCGGGGCGCGCACGGGCAAGCTGCGGATCGACGTCGTGGTGAAACGCGATTCCAAACCGGTTGTCCTGAACCCAGGCAACTGACCCTTCGACCCAGCCGATGTTGCGCAGTTCTATCGTCAGGCCATCACCATGCGCGACGCGCACCGGTCCTTCGGCCATCATCCCGCCAGCCGAAAGATTGCGGACCTTGACGCGATGCAGCTGTTCCTGGCCATCCAGCCTTAGATTGGCCAACAGGAACAAACTGTCGCGCTGAATCTGCCGTGTTTCCACGTTACCCATCGATCCTGACTCAAGACTCCTGAACGACAACAATGCTCACGCCATCACCCGTTAGGGGGCGGTAGTAAACAAAGCTTCAACCACGCCGGGATTTTTGCCGTAGTCCCAAAACGGATCAGTCGTCGCGGGAAATCTTTTCACGCCGTTCATGCGCTTCCTGCGCTTCGACCGTCATGGTCGCGATCGGGCGGGCAATCAGGCGGCGAATGCCGATCGGATCGCCAGTGACCTCACAATAGCCGTATTCGCCTTCGTCGATCCGACGCAGCGCGGATTCAATCTTGGCGATGAGCTTGCGCTGCCGGTCTCGAGTGCGCAGCTCTATGCCCCAGTCCGTCTCGCTGGAGGCGCGATCGTTCAGATCGGGTTCGCGAATCGGCCCGTCCTGAAGGGATTGCAACGTCCCGGCTGAAGCGGACAGGATCAGCCGTTTCCATTCGAGCAGTAGCTGCCGGAAATAATCCAGCTGCTTGCGGCACATATATTCTTCATCCTCAGTCGGCGCGTATTCGGCGCCAAGCGCGTGCTTGGCCTTGGCGAGGACATCGATTTCATCACTCAGAACCGTCGTCATCGGGGCAGTCTCCGCATCCGCATCACCAAAATGTCCGGCAATTATTGTGCTTGTCAGCGGAAACCCGCATCCCGCCGGTTCGGTTGGTGGCGCCTATACGGTCGCGCCTGACTGCACACAAGCGCCAATCACCCCGGCGGCATGACGATGAAGGATAAATCTGCGCCGGACACACGGGCGACCGAGCAGTCCGCAGACAAATGCGTAAATCGCGTTAACCATTTGTTGACCATAAGCCGCGAAGTTCTGTCCCAGGGCGGCACAGGGGGGCCGTCCACAACAGGGGATCAAGAGCATGAAGATGGTCTTTGCTAATAGTTTCGAGGCAGCCGCCACAGCAGACGAAGCCGCAGCGGACATGATGATCGCAAGCTGCCTGGCCGCAGCCGCCGAAGGAAACTCCGCCGCCTATCACGATCTCGGCATCGCTTTTTCGACCGGCGGGCACGGCGTGGCGATCGATCTGGTCGAAGCGCATAAATGGTTCAACCTGGCCGCCGCGCAAGTTCATGAAGAAGCGGCATGGTGCCGCGCCGATGTGGCGGAAGAAATGACCGCCCGCGAAGTCGCGGAAGCCCAGCGCCGTGGGCGGCAGTGGCTCTCAGGGGTCGCGCGCAAGGCCGCCTGAACGGTCGCAGCTCGCGGTACGTCAACCCTTGCGAAAGGGAGCCTGCGCGCCAAGATGAAGCTGATCCAGCATCACACCCTGCCGTTCGCTTTCGAGAAATCTCGCGACCGCATCGCGAAAATGCTGGTCCGCCAGCCAATGCGCTGACCAGGTCCGCACCGGCTCGTAACCGCGGGCCAGCTTGTGCCCGCCCTGCGCGCCAGCCTCGACCCGTTTGAT
>JAURML010000128.1 GCA_030830695.1 Caenibius sp.
CATTTCGGCCACCCTTTCACCTTCCGCCTCAACACCACCTGCTTCCAACCCATGCCGCAACATGCCACGCCAGTTTTTCACCGCCCCTTCGAGCGCTGCCAGGTCAGTCAGCGGGTCGAGCCGCGCGCGTCGCCCTTGCGCATGGCTTTTTGCGCTCGACCAACGATCGGTCAATTACCTATCCTGTCCCCGGAACCTACTGTCTCCAGAACCTAGCGTATACTGTCCCCAGAACCCTCCCCTGATTGAATATGACCCTATCCGCCTGGCGCGATTGACACCGCCTGCGGGAAATTGCGTGGCGGGCAATTGAACGGGGGGGGGCGGTCATTGTCTTTCCCTGAGAATTCGCCACTACGGACGTGTTCGCACATGTGAACTCTTGGGCAGGCGCGGTGGATTTGCTGGCTCTTGCGGCGCACCGCTCATAGGCTCCGCAGAACAAGAGGGCGGTGAGCCCGGCGTGGCGTCATAGTCCCGCAACAAGAGCGAAGGATGGCAGAGGTGCAAGCGGGTCCGGTGCGGATATGTATATTTGGCGGTGGCGCCATCGGGGGACTCATCGCCGCCAAGCTCTCGGGCCAGCCTGGCATGGAAGTCTCGATCGTCGCGCGGGGCGAGCAGCTCGCCGCGATCAGGGCGAACGGGCTCGAACTGCATTCGCCCACCGGCGATGTGCGCTGCGCAGTGCGGGCGACCGACGATCCGGCAGAACTTGGCCCGCAGGATTATCTCTTTATCACGCTCAAATCTCATCAGGTCTTGCCCGCCCTGCCCCAGCTGCATTCGCTGATCGGCCCGCAGACGGCAATTCTTCCACCCACCACCGGCATTCCCTATTGGTATTTTCACGGACTTGACGGAACGCCGCAGCAAACGATCGAGCGGCTCGATCCCGGCGGTGCGCTGTGGGACGCCCTGCCAGCCAGCCAGGTGCTCGGTGTGGTTTACTGGTTCGCCTGCGAAGCCGTACGCCCCGGTGTCATTCACCATGATGGCAGCAGCGTGCGCATGCCGGTGGGCGAACCGGACGGCACCATGTCGGAACGGGTCCGGACCCTCTCGAACCTGTTGTGCGCGGCCGGATTCGATTCTCCCGCGGTTGACAATGTCCGCGCCTGGATCTGGATCAAGATGATCAGCAGCCTGGCGTGGAACCCGGTTGCCGTACTGACCCGGGCGACGCTGGGCGAAATGATCGCCAGCCCGCGCATCCTCGGCATGGTCGAACGCATGATGGCGGAAGCGGACGCAGTGGCGGCCCGGCTGGGCGCCCCCGCGCCGATGAGCGTTGACGAGCGCGTCGGCATCGCGCGCAATGCTGCGGGTCACAAGATGTCGATGCTGCAGGATGTCGAACGCGGCCGCCCGCTGGAGCTCGACGTGCTGGTCGATTCGATCGAGGCGATGCGCGATATTGCCGGAATCCCGACCCCTACCATTGACGATATCTATGCACTGATGAAGCTGCATGTCGCCTCGGGGCTCCGGGACGGCTGGCTCAGGGCCTGAACGCGAAGGACGCAGGGCAGCATGGCAGATTATGTCATCATCGGTGGGGGCACAGCAGGCTGTGTGCTGGCTAACCGGCTGAGCGCGGACCCGGCGATCAAGGTCACGCTGATCGAGGCGGGGCCGGAAAGCAACAATGTGTTCTACCGTATGCCGGCCGGATTTTTCCGGCTGATGCAAAGCGGCGCGGGTAACTGGAACTACGAAACAACCCCTCAGCAGGGCCTGGGCGGGCGGAGCATGTATGTACCGCGCGGCAAGGTGCTGGGCGGCAGCAGTTCAATCAACGGACTGGTGCATGCACGCGGCAACCCGGGCGACTTCGATCGCTGGTCGCAAATGGGCAATCGCGGCTGGTCATACGCCGATTGCCTCCCTTATTTTCGTCGTTCGGAAAAGCATGAAAATGGTGCTTCCGAATATCATGGCGGCGATGGGCCCGTGCAGGTTTCCGCCGGACCGCCGCTGGAATCGATGAGCCCGGTCGCCAGGGCGATTGTCGAGGCGGCGGCTCAGGCCGGCCACCCCTATAACCCGGATCAGAACGGCGCAACGCAGGAAGGTTTCGGCCCGGCCAGCGGGGCGTTCGGCGAAGGCCTGAGGCAAAGCGCCTATCACTGCTACCTCCGTCCGGCTAAGGCGCGGCCCAATCTGTCGATCATCACCGGCGCGCAGGTGTCGCGCATCCTGGTGGAAGGCGGACGGGCGGTTGGGGTTGAACTGCGCCGGGGTCGTTCCGTGCAGCGGATCGATGCCAACGCCGAAGTGATCCTGTCGGCCGGGGCGATCCACTCCCCCCAGATCCTGCAGCTGTCGGGAATCGGTGATCCTGGACTGCTGGCGGACCACGGGATCGCAGTGGTTCAGCCGCTGCGGGCAGTTGGCGAAAACCTGAAGGATCATCTGGCGGTGACGGTGCAGGAAACCATCACTCAGCCATGGTCCGCCCTCGCCTATGTCCAGCCGCTGGCAGCCGCGAAGGCATTGCTGCAATATGCCCTGTTCAAGTCAGGGCCGACGCTGACCAACGGGCTGGAAGCGATGGGCTTTGTCAAAAGCAGGCCTGACCTGTCTGATCCGGACATCCAGTACCACCTGCCGTTGCTGATGTATTCGGATCACGGTCGCCAGATCGTGCAGCGCGAAGGCTTCATGTTCCACATAACCGCATGCCAGCCCGAAAGCCGGGGAAGCGTGCGTATCCGTTCCGCCAGCATTGCCGATGCGCCTGCGATCGATCCGAACTACCTGGCAACCGGCGAGGATATGCGCGTGCTGCGTGAGGGCATCCGGATCGCCCGCGAAATCATCGCCCGGCCCGCGCTCGCCGATTTGCGCAACGACGAACTGGGGCCCGGCCTTGCCTGCCAGAGCGACGCCGAGCTTGACGACTATATCCGCAAGACTGCGGTCAGCGTCTATCATCACGTCGGCACCTGCCGGATGGGCGATGGTGACAATTGCGTGGTGGACGCGCGGCTGCGCGTTCACGGCCTTGATGCGCTCAGGGTCGTGGATGCCTCGATCATGCCGGACATCGTCACCGGAAACACCAATGCCGCCACGCTCATGATCGCAGAAAAAGCCAGCGACATGATTCTTGGCCGCATCCCCCAAGGAGACACGCAATGACCACCGGCAACGCCGTCATTCCCGAAAACCTGCGCATCCCCGACGAGATCGCCCAAACCGTATTTTCGCCTAAGGCCTATGGCGATGATGACGAAATTCATACCACACTTGGCTGGTTGCGCGAAAACATCCCGCTCGGCATCTCCGAATTGCCCGGATACGATCCAATCTGGATTGTGACGAAGAACGCGGACATCCGCACCATTTCAAAAAACGCGAAACTTTTCCCAAGCAGCATCTTCAACCCGATCCTGAACGATCAGGCCGGTGACGAATTCGTGCGGCAAACCAATGACGGGAAGAACCATTCGCTCGAATCTCTCACCTTCATGGATCCGCCCGAGCACACCAAATGGCGCAATCTGACCGCCAGCTATTTTCAGCCGGGCAACATCGCCAAGCTTTCAGAAAAGATTCGCGTGATGGCCAGAGAATCGGTCGACCGCCTGCTCAGCTTTGACGGTGAATGCGATTTCGCCAAGGATTTCGCGCTCCTCTATCCGCTGCGGGTGGTGATGACGCTGATCGGCGTTCCGCCGGAGGACGAGCCGACCATGCTGCGCCTGACGCAGGACTTCTATGGCGGCGCAGACCCCGAGGAACAACGCGCCGAAGTAATTGAGGATCCGATTGCCGCCGCCAAGCAATGGCACGCGACACTGCAGGATTTCTATCGCTATTTCGATACGCTAACGGAAGAACGACGGCGCAAGCCGCAGGACGATCTGGTTTCGCTGATCGCCAATGCCACGATCGATGGCAAACCGGTGCCTTATGACATCGCCAATGGCTATTACGTCGCACTGGCTGCGGCGGGGCATGACACCACTTCGTCCACAACCGGCGGCGGCTTTTACGGCCTGCTCAAATTTCCCGGCGAGTTCGAGAAATTCAAGGCCGACCCCAGCGGGCTGGCTGCCAATTTCGTGGAAGAGGCAATCCGCTGGGCCTGTCCAGTCAAGCACTTCCTGCGCAGCACGTCGGAGGAGGTGGAAGTGAGCGGGGTGACCATGCCCGCCAATGCCCGCCTGTTTCTCAGTTATCCGTCAGGTTGCCGGGACGAGGAAGTGTTCGACCATCCGCATGATTTCATCGTTGATCGCAGGCCCAACAATCATGTCGGCTTCGGCTTTGGCCCGCACGTCTGCCTTGGCCTCAGCCTCGCGCGGCTCGAATTGAAGATCCTCTTCGAGGAACTGATCCCGTGCCTAAAGTCAATCGAACTGGCCGGCCCGCCGAAACGCATGGAAGCCAATTTCCTGTCCGGCATCAAGTCACTGCCCATCCGTTTCAAGAAAGCCTGATTTATGGATATCGATCTGCCCACCCACATCACCGCCAAAATCGAGGAACTGGATCGCTTCATCGAAAGCGAGATCGCGCCGCTCCAGGCCGCGAACGAACAGTTTTTCGATCACCGCCGCGAATGGAAACGCACGGATTGGGAAAACGACGCAATCCCGACCAAGGAATGGGAAGCGCTGATCCGCGAGATGGAACGGCGCGCTGATGCGGCCGGGCATCTGCGCCACGGCCTGCCCAGCGACGTCCCCGGCGGCGGCGGCGCGTCGAACCTCGAAATCGCCGCGATCCGCGAACATCTGGCCGCGCGGGGTCTGGGACTGCACAATGACCTGCAGGACGAATCCTCGATCGTCGGCAATTTCCCGCTGGTCTATGTGATCAACAAATATGGGACGCCGGAACAGAAGGCGCTCTATATCGAAGGAATCATCACCGGGCAGCACCACGTCGCTTTCGGCCTGTCCGAACCCGATCATGGCAGTGATGCGACCTGGATCGAAACCACCGCCGTGGCCGATGGCGACGATTTCATCATTAACGGCGTAAAGCGCTGGAACAGCCAGATCTATCGCGCGGCGGTTGACCTCGTCTTCGCGCGCACCGGCGGCGCGGATGGCGATCATCGCGGCATCACCGCATTTTTCGTGCCGGTGGACGCGCCTGGTTTC
>JAURML010000129.1 GCA_030830695.1 Caenibius sp.
CAATCGGGCTGCGGTGCCGCGCAAAGCGCGATGGGACCGTTCTATTGCCCGCCGGACCACGGCATTTACATCGACACCGACTTCTACCACGAAATGGAACAGCGCATGGGTGCGGGCGGCGATTTCGCGCGGGCTTATGTGATGGCGCATGAATATGGCCATCATATACAGAATCTGGTCGGCATGTCAGACCAGGTGCGCAGCCTGCAACAGCAGAACCCCGCCCAGGCCAATGCGCTATCCGTGCGGCTCGAACTGCAGGCGGATTGTTATGCCGGGGTATGGGCCGCAAAAAATGCGGATCTGATCGAGGCGGGCGATATCGAGGAAGGGATGCGCGCCGCGCACCAGATTGGCGATGACACACTGATGCGCAATGCCGGGCGCCGCCCGGTGGAAGCGGCCTTCACTCACGGGTCGAGCGCGCAACGCAAGCAATGGCTGCAAAAAGGACTGGAGACAGGTGATGAAGACCAGTGCGATACTTTCGCGGACCTCAGATAGCCAACCGCGCCCCTGCCTGCGCCGGGCGCTGGCCACCGCCCTGCTGGCCAGCCTTGCCCTGCCTTCGCACACGCTGGCACGGCAGCCGGAAAGCAATGAACAGACCGAACCGGACAAGCCGCTGACGGACGATACGGTGACCGCCGGCGATGTCGCCACTACCCCGCTCAGCGACCTCAATCTGAGCAAGGATGAAATCCCGGCGGTGCTGACTGCGGCCCTGGATGATCCCTATAACGCGCAAGGGGCCGACAATTGCGCGCAGATCATCCGCACGGTGGAGGAACTGAACCTCATTATGGGTGACGATCTGGACATCACCGAACCGGCCCGGCGCCGGGTCAGCGCGGGACGCGTCGCCCAATGGGCGGTTGGCTCCTTCATCCCCTTTCGCGGTCTGATCCGCGAGGTTTCGGGGGCGAAGGCGCATGAACGCGCGGTGCGCGATGCAGTCACCGCCGGGATGATGCGGCGGGCCTGGCTGAAGGGCATCGGCCAGCAAAAGCGCTGCCGCTATCCGGGGCGGCCCGCACGCGCATCGGAAGTGGAGGAAATCCAGGCCCGGCTCGCCGCAGAACGCGAAGCGGCCAGGGAAGCGAAAAAACAGCGCAAATAGACGCGCCTGCCAAAGCTGTGTTTGCAGCGCGCGCCAGTCCTGCTAGCCAGCAGCATGCGCCTGACTGACTGCCATAACATCGCCGACTTCCGCCTGCTCGCCAAGCGCCGCCTGCCCTGGCCGGTATTCGATTATATCGACGGTGCGGGCGATGACGAAATCACGCGGATTCGCAACACCGCCGCCTTTGCCGATGCCGACCTTGTTCCCAATGTACTGGCCGGGGTGGAAAGCATTGACACCTCCTGCACCATCATGGGCCGCAAGAGCGCGCTGCCGCTGGTGCTGTCCCCCACCGCGTTGCAACGGGTGTTCCACTGGCAGGGCGAACGCGCGGTGGTGCGCGCGGCGGATCGCTTCGGCCTGTGGTGCGGCATTTCCAGCCTCGCCACGGTCAGCATCGAGGAAGTGGCGGCGATGACCGCCAGCCCCAAGATGTTCCAGCTCTATGTTCACAAGGACGAAGGGCTGAACCGCTCGATGATCCAGCGTTGCCAGGCGGCGAAGTTCGATTGCATCGCGCTGACGGTGGACACGATCGTGGGCGGCAAGCGCGAGCGCTGCCTGCGCAGCGGCTTTTCCAGCCCGCCGCGCTTCACGCTCGCCTCTGCCCTCTCCTATGGGGTCAAGCCTGCCTGGGCGCTCAACTATCTGCTGCGGGAAAAATTCGCCCTCCCCAATCTGGATACGCATGTCGGCGAAGGGACGCGTACGGCGGTATCGATCCAGGACTATTTCTCGACCATGCTTGATCAGTCGATGAACTGGGACACCGCCGCACGCATCCGCCAGGACTGGGGCGGGACTTTCTGCCTCAAGGGGGTGATAAGCGCGGCGGACGCACGCCGCGCGGTGGAAATCGGCGCTGATGCAATCATGATTTCCAATCACGGCGGGCGTCAGCTGGACGGCAGCCGCGCCCCTTTCGATCAGCTTGCCGAAATCGCTGACGCGGTGGGCGGCCAGATCGAAATCATCTGCGACGGAGGTGTGCGACGCGGCACGCATGTGCTCAAGGCGCTCGCCAACGGGGCGACGGCGGCATCGGGCGGGCGGCTATACCTCTATGCGCTGGCGGCGGCCGGGCAGGCCGGGGTCGAACGCGCGGTCGGGATCATGGAGGACGAGATCATCCGCGCCATGAAGCTGATGGGGGTGACGAAGGTCAGCCAGCTTGGCCGATCCATGCTGCGCTGGCGGTGAAGGAGCAGTAAGCTCCTCAATCCAGCACCAGCACTGATATTCTGCGGTTGCGCGGGTCGGCGGGGTCACCTGCGATCAGTGGCTCGCGCGCGGCGACCCCTTCGATCCGGGCAAAGCGGCTTTCGGCAATCCCGCCGCGCAGCAACGCCTGGCGTGTCGCCTCCGCCCGGCCCGACGAGAGCGACCA